>NZ_CAXAQM010000031.1:0-57752 GCF_963970525.1 Pseudomonas sp. EA_65y_Pfl1_P113 | reverse complement strand
CATCGTTGGGTTTTACAACAACGAGCGGCTGCACTCAAAACTGGGATATCTGCCACCGACCGTTTACGAACGGGCAATGGCGTCGAAACCACCTATCGAGGTGTCCGGAATTAGTTGACCACTACACGGAGTATGCCGAACTTTTTATTTAAGGTTTTTCAGTCAGTGTCCTGTTCATAGGTGCGTCCGTGAACAGAAAAGATTTTACATTTGACGAGAGAGCGGCCACAAAAAAGCCGATGCAACTGCATCGGCTTTTTTGTTTGCGGGGTAAACCGCGGGTGCTACTACACGTTGAAGCGGAAGTGCATCACATCGCCATCTTTAACGATGTATTCCTTTCCTTCCAAGCGCCACTTACCGGCTTCCTTGGTACCGGCTTCGCCCTTGTACTGGATGAAGTCGTTGTAGGCGATCACTTCGGCGCGGATGAAGCCCTTCTCGAAGTCGGTGTGGATCACGCCCGCAGCCTGTGGCGCGGTGGCGCCGACTTTGACGGTCCAGGCGCGGACTTCTTCGACACCGGCGGTGAAGTAAGTCTGTAGGTGCAGCATTTCGTAGCCAGCGCGGATCACTCGGTTCAGGCCAGGCTCTTCAAGGCCCAGGGCCTCGAGGAACATGTCTTTCTCTTCGCCGTCATCCAGCTCGGCGATTTCCGCTTCGATCTTGTTGCACACCGGGACCACGATCGCGCCTTCTTCGTCGGCGATAGCCTTGACCACGTCGAGCAGCGGGTTGTTCTCGAAGCCGTCTTCAGCAACGTTGGCGATGTACATCACAGGCTTGGTCGTCAGCAGATGGAAGCCCTTGATCACCGCTTTTTCGTCGGTGCTCATGTTCTTCATCAGGCTGCGCGCAGGCCTGCCTTCGGTGAAGTGAGCAATCAGCTGCTCCAGCAGGCCTTTCTGGACCACTGCATCCTTGTCACCGCCCTTTGCGTTACGCGCAACCTTCTGCAGTTGCTTTTCGCAGCTGTCGAGGTCGGCGAAGATCAGTTCCAGGTCGATAATCTCGATGTCACGCTTCGGGTCAACGCTGTTGGAGACGTGAATCACGTTCTCGTCTTCAAAGCAGCGGACTACGTGGGCGATGGCATCGGTTTCGCGGATGTTGGCCAGGAACTTGTTACCCAGGCCTTCACCTTTCGACGCACCGGCTACCAGGCCGGCGATGTCGACGAATTCCATGGTCGTCGGCAGGACGCGCTTGGGATTGACGATGGCCGCCAATGCCGCAAGGCGCGGGTCCGGCATAGCCACGATACCGCTGTTGGGTTCGATGGTGCAGAAGGGGAAGTTCTCCGCTGCAATACCGGACTTGGTCAAGGCGTTGAACAGGGTGGATTTGCCGACGTTGGGCAGGCCGACGATGCCGCAATTGAATCCCATGGTGTTTCCCCTCGGTAAGAGTCAGGCCTTCTGGCTGTGCAGGTTTTTCATCGCGCGGTTCCATTCACCGGCGAAGATATCCGGCAGCACGCCGAGGGCAAAATCGATGCTGGCATCGAGTTTTTCCTGTTCGGCGCGTGGCGCACGACCCAGGACGAAATTTGAAACCATACTGGCAACGCCTGGGTGGCCAATGCCGAGCCGCAGACGGTAAAAATTATTCTGATTACCCAGCTGCGCAATGATGTCGCGCAGGCCATTGTGCCCGCCATGCCCGCCGCCGAGCTTGAGCTTGGCAACGCCGGGTGGCAGGTCCAGTTCGTCATGGGCCACCAGGATTTCCTCGGGTTTGATCCGGAAGAAGCCCGCAAGCGCCGCGACAGATTGGCCGCTGCGGTTCATGTAGGTGGTGGGAATCAGCAGACGAACATCCTGACCCTGATGCGAGAAGCGCCCGGTCAGGCCAAAATATTTGCGATCGGCCGCAAGGTTTACACCTTGTGCGTGGGCGATGCGCTCAACAAAAAGGGCCCCCGCGTTATGCCGGGTCTGTTCGTATTCGGCGCCTGGATTTCCCAGGCCAACGATCAGTTTAATGGCAGTCACGACAGGGGCCCTTCCTTTGGAGTTGTGGATAACATCGCCGCAACCTGGTTGCGGCGAAAGTGGACGACAGAAGCTAACTTATCCAGAGATAAACTTCGCGTTATCGCCCGCTTTCTCGCTACGTTTCGGTCCGCGATGTTTCCTCAAGCTCCGACGTTACAGAGAGAAATTACTCTGCAGCGGGTTCTTCAGCTTCGTCAGCTTCTACGACAACACGTGGAGCGTGGACGTTGGCAACAGCCTTGTCGTCATCGTGAGCCAGAGCGACGAATTCAACGCCTTTAGGGGCTTTGAGGTCGGACAAGTGAATGATGGTGCCGATTTCAGCAGCCGACAGGTCGACTTCGATGAACTCAGGCAGATCTTTCGGCAGGCAGCTTACTTCCAGCTCAGTAGCAGTGTGGGAAACAACGCCACCTTTCTTGATCGGTGCTTCTTCACCGACGAAGTGCACAGGTACGATAGCGCTCAGCTTTTGACCGGCTACAACGCGGATGAAGTCAGCGTGCAGTACGTGGCCTTTGGCTGGGTGGCGTTGCAGAGCCTTGATGATGACGTTCTGCTTTTTGCCACCGACGTTCAGCTCGATGATGTGGCTGTAGGCCGCATCGTTTTCGAGCAGTTTGGCAATTTCTTTAGCCAGCATGCTGATGGATTCAGGGGCTTTTTCGCCACCGTAAACTACAGCTGGAACCAGGCTTGCGAGACGACGCAGGCGGCGGCTCGCACCTTTCCCCAGGTCGGAACGCACTTCAGCATTCAGAGTAAAATCGTTCATGTTGTATCTCCAAAATAACCACATTCGCCCCAGCGTTTGCGACCAGCGCTAAAGGCGATATGGGCAAAAAAGCCCCGCCCCAACAAAATGCTGGGGCGGGGCGCTTTTCGTCAGTGAGGTGTGCCGAAGGTTTGACCCTTAACGGAACATCGCGCTGATCGATTCTTCGTTGCTGATACGGCGAACCGCTTCGGCAACTACCGGTGCGATATCCAGTTGACGGATACGCGAACAGGCTTGAGCAGCAGCGGACAACGGGATGGTGTTAGTCACCACCAGTTCGTCCAGCATGGAATTCTCGATGTTCTCGATCGCTCGACCCGACAGCACAGGGTGTGTGCAGTAGGCGAAGACTTTAGCTGCACCGTGCTCTTTCAAGGCTTTGGCCGCGTGGCACAGGGTGCCGGCGGTGTCGACCATGTCATCAACCAGAATACAGGTACGCCCTTCGACATCACCGATGATATGCATCACTTCAGAGTGATTGGCTTTCTCACGGCGTTTGTCGATGATCCCGAGATCAACGCCCAGGGATTTGGCAACGGCCCGTGCACGCACGACGCCACCAATGTCCGGGGACACGATCATCAGGTTTTCAAAGCGCTGGTCTTCAATGTCATCCACCAAGACTGGGGAGCCGTAGATGTTATCTACCGGAATATCGAAGAACCCCTGGATTTGGTCAGCGTGCAGGTCAACCGTGAGAACACGGTCGATACCTACCACGGTCAGCATGTCAGCAACGACTTTCGCGCTGATAGCCACACGTGCGGAACGCGGACGGCGATCCTGACGAGCATAACCAAAGTAAGGGATTACAGCTGTGATTCGAGTCGCTGAGGAGCGGCGGAAGGCATCAGCCATCACGACGAGTTCCATCAGGTTATCGTTGGTCGGAGCGCAGGTCGGCTGAATAATGAAGACGTCTTTACCGCGGACATTTTCATTGATCTCGGCTGTAATTTCGCCGTCGGAGAATTTACCGACAGAGATGTCACCGAGAGGTATATGCAGCTGACGTACGACACGTCGAGCCAGATCGGGGTTGGCGTTCCCCGTAAAGACCATCATCTTGGACACGCGCAGTACCTAGAGGCTGAGGGTAACCTGGATGAGTATAGGAAAATGGCAGGGGCGGCTGGATTCGAACCAACGCATGGCAGGATCAAAACCTGCTGCCTTACCGCTTGGCGACGCCCCTGTATCTGTTGCAACGAGTGCCTAACACTCGATTCCTTTTAGAGCAGACTTTGCAGCTTACGATGCAACATCGAAACGTTGCTTCCTTTTGCTACAAACCCTGTAAGGGTCTCTGTAAGAAGGGCCGAGACTTTATCAGCTTCAGCTTTGCTTGGGAAGCCCCCAAACACACAACTTCCAGTTCCGGTTAATTTTGCTTCGGTAAATTTACCTAACAAATTCAAAGCGTTACGTACTTCTGGATAACGCCTTGCTACAACCGGTAAGCAGTCATTTCGACTGTTTCCCTTGGGAACGGGGCGCACTTTAATGGGAGGAGAGTTACGTGTCAACAGCGGATCTGAAAAAATTTCTGCTGTACTTACAGATACTTGCGGAACAAGCACAACGTACCACGGTTCTTCGGGGTATTCCGGGCTGAGTTTCTCCCCCACACCCTCGGCGAAAGCCGCGTGCCCACGCACGAAAACCGGGACGTCAGCGCCCAGCGCCAAACCCAGCGCAGCCAGGCGATCGTGGTCCCAGCCCAGTTGCCACAAATGATTCAGTCCCAGCAGTGTGGTCGCGGCATTCGAGCTGCCGCCACCGATACCACCGCCCATGGGCAGGATTTTATCGATCCAGATATCGATGCCGAGCGGGCAGCCGGATTGTTCCTTTATTTTTTTGGCGGCCTTCACAATCAGGTTGCTGTCGTGAGGAACGCCTTCGAACTCGGTGTGTAACTGAATCACGCCGTCGTCGCGGACGGCGAAAGTCAGTTCATCGCCGTAGTCGAGAAATTGAAACAGCGTCTGCAACTCGTGATAACCGTCTTCGCGGCGACCCAGAATATGCAGCATCAAATTGAGTTTGGCCGGGGAGGGCAGGGTCAGCGTTTGTACTGCCACGTTATTGCCCCAGCTTGCGCGGTTGCCAGTCTTTGATCACCAGCGTGACGTCAAGGTCGGTACCGTGCAGTTTGATGCGCTCGGGCAACCAGTAACCGCTTTGTTCTACGTAGCTTAGGTATTCGACTTGCCAGCCATCCTGTTCCAGGGTAGCCAGGCGGCTGTCGCCATTCAGGCTCAGACGGCTTTTGCTGTCAGGCGCTGGCAGGCCGCGTACCCACCAGACCAGATGGGACACTGGCAGCTTCCAGCCAATCTGTTCTTCAAGCAGTACTTCCGGCGAGGTCGCCTCATAGCGCCCCTGGTTGGCCACTTCGAGGCTGACTTGCCCCGGACGGCCGGTCAGGCGTGCGGCACCCCGGCCGAGCGGGCCGGAAAGACGAATGTCGTAGTAGTCCTGGCGTTGCAGCCAGAACAGCGTGCCGCTGCCGGAATCTTTGGGGGCGCGAACCCCGACTTTGCCTTCGATCTGCCAGCCATCGATGCTGCTGAGCTGGTCTTTGTGCTGTTTCCATTGCGCCGGGTTGCCCTGGCCCTCAACGGATTCACGGGCGCCGAAACCCGCGCAACCGGCGAGCAGGGCGATAAAACTGAACACTACGATGTGGCGCAAGAACATAAGCTTAAAGGGTCTCGGAACCGGTCAGGCGCTTGATGGTGCTGCGCAGGATGGTGCTTTCGGGTTGTTCCTTGAGGAATTTTTCCCAGATTTGTCGTGCTTCGCGCTGTTTGCCATTGGCCCACAGCACTTCGCCCAGGTGAGCGGCGACTTCCTGGTCGGGGAAGCGTTCCAGTGCCAGGCGCAGCAAGCGTTCGGCTTCGTCCAGGTTGCCCAGGCGGTAATTCACCCAGCCCAGGCTGTCGAGTACGGCCGGGTCTTCAGGGTTGAGCTTGTGGGCTTGTTCGATCAGCGCCTTGGCTTCGTCGTAACGCGTAGTACGGTCGGACAAGGTGTAACCCAAGGCATTGAGGGCCATCGCATTGTCCGGGTCGCGCTTGATGATCAGGCGCAGGTCTTTTTCCATCTGCCCCAAGTCATTGCGTTTTTCCGCCTGCATGGCGCGGGTGTACAACAGGTTCAAATCGTCAGGGAATTGCAACAAGGCTTGTTGCAGCAACTTCCAGGCGCGCTCACCCTGATTGTTGGCCGACAAAGTCTCGGCCTGGATCAGGTACAGTTGGATCGCGTAGTCCGGCTCGGCATCGCGGGCGGCGGTCAGGCGTTTTTCCGCCTCATCGGTGCGACCGTTGCTCATCAGGATATCGGCCTGGCGCAATTGGGCTGGCAGGTAGTCATTGCCGGGGCCGACCTGGGCATATTCGAGCAGGGCGGCCTGCGGATCATTGCGTTCTTCGGCGATGCGGCCGAGGTTCAGGTGCGCCGAGTCCACATGGCTTTCGCGCTGGATCAGCTCTTCCAGGTAACCCTTGGCCTCGTCCCACGCCTTGGCTTCCAGGCATACCAGCGCCAGGGAATAACGCAATTCGTCGTCGTCCGGGTATTGCTGGACCAGATTGGCGAACTGCACTTTGGCGTCCTCCATGCGGTCCTGCTCTACCAGCATGCGTGCGTAAGTCAGGCGCAGACGCTTGTCGTCCGGGTACTTCTTGATACTTTTTTCCAGCAGCGGAATTGCTTCCTTGCCGCGATTGAGGTTCTGCAACAGGCGTGCGCGCAACAGTATCGGTGCAACCTCGCCTTCTTCCGGCGGATTCTGTTCCAGCAGTTTGAGCGCTGCGTCGGCTTCGTCACCCTGCTGCAGCAGCAAGGCCTTGCCGAAAATCAGCTGGCTGTTCTTCGGATGTTTTTGCAGCAGGCGGTCGAAACTCTTCATCAGGCCATTGCGCGTGTCCTGGTCGGTGTCGGCAGCTGACAGCGCGAGGAAGTCGAAATGGGTGTCGCCTTTGCCCTGCAGGACTTTCTCCATGTAGACCATGGAGTCGTCATAGCGCCCGGCGCGCGCCAGTTGGATCGCCGCCGCGCGCTGTGCTTCCAGGTCGTCCGGTGCGTTTTTCGCCCAGATCAGCGACGTGTCCAGCGCAGCCTGGTCGGCGCCCAGGTACTCGGCGATGCGAAACGCCCGCTCGGAAATTCCCGGATCCTGGGTGTTGATGGCCTGGGTCACGTAGTTGTCCAGCGCAATATCGAAGCGATTGCGCTGGCCGGCCAGCTCCGCGCTCAGCAGGCTGAACACCGTTTCTTCACTGAACGATGAATAAACCTTGGGCTTTTCAGGGGCGGGGGTGCTGTCTTCTACGGGCGGTGTACCGTCCGGCGACACGGGTGCCATGGCCTGGCAGCCGCTGAGGAAGACAAAAGCAAGGAGCAACGCGGAAGATCTATTCATATAGGAAGAGGACGACTAACCTGCGGTCGGATCATCATGACACAAGCCTTCGGCCAAACATAACCGAGACTCAGTGGACGCCTTTCATAGGCACAACATATAGGGACAATAGACGACGGTGGTTGTTCTGAATCTTTCGAAGTAGGACAATTGTCGGCTTCCCGACATCATCAGCGATATTGAATGGCCTTCCTCGCACTCGGTATTAACCACAAGACTGCCTCCGTAGACGTGCGCGAGCGCGTTGCGTTTACGCCAGAGCAGTTGGTTGAGGCCTTGCAGCAGCTCTGCCGGCTCACCGACAGTCGCGAAGCTGCGATCCTTTCAACCTGCAATCGCAGCGAGCTTTATATAGAGCAGGAACATCTTTCAGCGGATGTGGTGCTGCGCTGGCTGGCCGATTTTCACCATTTGAGTCTCGATGACCTGCGTGCCTGCGCTTATGTGCATGAAGAGGATGCGGCAGTTCGTCACATGATGCGTGTGGCGTCCGGCCTCGATTCGCTGGTGTTGGGTGAGCCGCAGATCCTCGGCCAGATGAAGTCCGCCTACGCCGTAGCGCGCGAGGCCGGAACCGTCGGCCCGTTGCTGGGGCGCTTGTTCCAGGCCACGTTCAACTCCGCCAAGCAGGTGCGCACCGACACTGCTATCGGTGAAAACCCGGTGTCGGTGGCGTTTGCTGCGGTGAGCCTGGCCAAACAGATTTTCAGTGACTTGCAACGCAGCCAGGCCTTGTTGATTGGCGCGGGGGAGACCATCACCTTGGTCGCCCGTCACCTGCATGACCTGGGGGTCAAGCGGATCGTGGTCGCCAACCGCACGCTTGAGCGCGCCAGCATCCTTGCCGAACAGTTCGGCGCGCATGCCGTGTTGTTGTCTGACATCCCGGCCGAACTGGTGCGCAGCGATATCGTCATCAGCTCCACTGCCAGCCAGTTGCCGATCCTTGGCAAAGGCGCGGTCGAAAGCGCGCTGAAGCTGCGCAAGCACAAACCGATCTTTATGGTGGACATCGCCGTTCCCCGCGATATCGAGCCCGAAGTCGGCGACTTGGACGACGTTTATCTCTATAGCGTTGACGATCTGCACGAAGTGGTCGCCGAAAATCTCAAGAGCCGCCAGGGTGCAGCCCAGGCTGCTGAGGAAATGGTTAGCACCGGCGCCGAAGATTTCATGGTGCGCCTGCGTGAATTGGCGGCGGTGGATGTGCTCAAGGCGTATCGTCAGCAAGGCGAACGCCTGCGCGACGAGGAGCTGATCAAAGCCCAGCGCTTGCTGGCCAACGGCAGCAGCGCTGAAGAGGTGCTGATGCAACTGGCCCGGGGCCTCACCAACAAGTTGCTCCACGCCCCCAGCGTACAATTAAAAAAGCTAACTGCCGAAGGCCGCCTCGATGCGCTGGCCATGGCCCAGGAACTCTTTGCCCTCGGTGAGGGCGCGTCAGAAAGCTCTTCGGATAAAAAACCGCAATGAAAGCGTCACTGCTCAACAAACTGGACGTGCTCCAGGACCGTTTCGAAGAACTGACCGCCTTGCTCGGCGATGGCGAGGTCATTTCCGATCAGACCAAGTTCCGCGCCTATTCCAAGGAATACGCCGAAGTTGAGCCAGTTGTGGCCACCTACAAAAACTTGCTGAAAGTGCAGGCCGATCTTGAAGGCGCCCAGGCGCTGCTCAAGGACAGCGACCCGGACATGCGTGAAATGGCCGTGGAAGAAGTCCGCGAGGCCAAGGAAAAGCTGGCCGAGCTGGAAGGCGACCTGCAACGCATGTTGCTGCCCAAGGATCCGAACGACGGGCGCAACGTGTTCCTGGAAATCCGTGCCGGCACTGGCGGCGATGAGGCGGCGATCTTCTCCGGCGACCTGTTCCGCATGTATTCGCGTTATGCCGAGCGTCGCGGCTGGCGGGTCGAAATCCTGTCCGAGAACGAAGGCGAACACGGCGGCTATAAAGAAGTCATCGCGCGGGTTGAAGGCGATAACGTCTACGGCAAGCTCAAGTTTGAGTCCGGTGCACATCGCGTGCAGCGCGTTCCGGCGACTGAATCTCAAGGCCGCATCCACACCTCGGCGTGCACCGTCGCGGTGTTGCCTGAGCCGGACGAGCAGGAAGCCATCGAGATCAACCCGGCTGACTTGCGTGTCGATACCTACCGCTCGTCGGGCGCCGGTGGCCAGCACGTCAACAAGACTGATTCGGCGATCCGTATCACCCACTTGCCATCGGGTATCGTGGTGGAGTGCCAGGAAGAGCGTTCCCAGCACAAAAACCGTGCGCGGGCGATGTCGTGGTTGTCGGCCAAGCTCAATGACCAGCAGACCAGCGCCGCCGCGAACGCAATTGCCAGCGAGCGCAAGTTGCTGGTGGGTTCTGGCGACCGTTCCGAGCGTATCCGCACCTACAACTTTGCCCAGGGCCGGGTCACCGACCACCGCGTTAACCTCACCCTTTATTCCCTTGACGAAATTCTCGCGGGTGGCGTCGACGCGGTGATCGAGCCGTTACTCGCCGAGTATCAGGCCGATCAATTAGCGGCGATAGGTGAGTAAATGACCATCATTGCCAGCCTGCTGCGTGCCGCTGATCTGCCCGACTCGCCCACCGCGCGCCTGGATGCCGAATTGTTGCTGGCGGCTGCGCTGGGCAAGCCCCGCAGCTACCTGCACACCTGGCCGGAAAAAATTGTCAGCACTGAGGACGCGTTGACCTTTGCCGGCTACCTTCAACGCCGTCGCGGCGGTGAGCCGGTGGCGTATATCCTCGGCCAGCAAGGCTTCTGGAAACTGGACCTGGAGGTCGCGCCGCACACGCTGATCCCGCGTCCGGACACCGAACTGCTGGTGGAAACCGCCCTGGAACTGTTGCCAGCCACGCCCGCCACGGTCCTCGACCTGGGCACCGGCAGCGGGGCCATCGCGTTGGCCCTGGCCAGCGAGCGCCCAGCCTGGCAGGTCACCGCTGTCGACCGAGTATTGGAAGCGGTGGCCCTGGCCGAGCGCAATCGCCAGCGCCTGCACCTCAATAACGCAGCGGTGCTGAACAGCCACTGGTTCAGCGCGCTGCAGGGTCATACCTATGACCTGATCATTAGCAACCCGCCGTATATTGCCGACAATGATCCACACCTGGTGGCCGGTGACGTGCGCTTCGAGCCAGCCAGCGCATTGGTGGCCGGTCGTGACGGTTTGGATGACCTGCGCCGGATCATCAAAGACGCCCCCGCTCACCTGAATGCCGGCGGCCGGCTGTTGCTGGAGCACGGTTACGACCAAGCCCCGGCTGTGCGCGATCTGCTGTTGAGTGAAGGCTTTGAAGAGGTACACAGCCGTATCGATCTCGGCGGACACGAGCGCATCACGCTGGGACGCCGGCCGTGCTGAGCGATCAGGAGCTGTTGCGCTATAGCCGACAGATTCTGTTGCAGCATGTCGACATCGACGGCCAGTTGCGCCTGAAAAACGGCCGTGCATTGATCGTTGGTCTTGGTGGGCTGGGCGCACCCGTTGCGCTGTACCTGGCGGCCGCGGGTGTGGGTGAGTTGCATCTGGCGGACTTCGACACGGTCGACCTGACCAACCTGCAACGCCAGATCATCCATGACACCGACAGCGTTGGGCAGACCAAGGTCGACTCGGCCCTGCGCCGCCTGAGCGCCATCAACCCCGAAATCAAGCTGACTGCCCACCGCGCTGCGCTGGATGCCGATTCCTTGGCTGCCGCGGTTGGTGCGGTCGATGTTGTGCTCGATTGCAGCGACAACTTCTCCACGCGCGAGGCGGTCAACGCTGCTTGCGTTGCCACCGGCAAGCCATTGATCAGCGGCGCGGCGATTCGCCTTGAAGGCCAATTGTCAGTGTTCGACCCGCGTCTCGCCGAAAGCCCGTGTTACCACTGTTTATATGGGCACGGCAGCGACACCGAGCTCTCCTGCAGCGAAGCCGGCGTAGTTGGTCCGCTGGTGGGCGTGGTGGGCAGCCTGCAGGCGCTGGAAGCCTTGAAACTGCTGGCCGGTTTCGGCGAACCCTTGGTGGGCCGCCTGTTGCTCATCGATGCCTTGACCACGCGTTTTCGCGAGCTGCGCGTTAAGCGTGACCCCGGCTGCAGCGTGTGCGGGACCCAACATGGTTAAGGGCGCGCCCATCGGTGTGTTCGATTCCGGTGTTGGCGGCTTGTCGGTACTGGCCGAAATTCAGCAATTGCTGCCCCATGAGGCGTTGCTGTACGTGGCCGACTGCGGGCATATCCCCTATGGCGAGAAAACCCCGGCGTTTATTCGTGAGCGTTCGCGGCAGGTTGCGGCATTTCTGCGCGACAAGGGCGCCAAGGCATTTGTGATTGCCTGCAACACCGCGACCGTCGCGGCAGTCGCCGACTTGCGCCAGGACTATCCCGACTGGCCACTGGTGGGCATGGAGCCCGCCGTAAAACCTGCTGCCGCCGCCACCCGCAGCGGCGTGGTCGGTGTGCTTGCCACTACCGGCACCCTGCACAGCGCCAAGTTCGCTGCGCTGCTGGACCGCTTCGCCACTGATGTTCGGGTCATCACCCAACCCTGCCCAGGCCTGGTGGAGCTGATTGAAACCGGCGACCTGAACAGCCCCGCCCTGCGCCAGTTATTGCAGGGTTACATCGAACCGCTGCTCAGCGCCGGTTGCGACACCATCATCCTCGGCTGCACCCACTATCCCTTCCTCAAGCCGCTCCTGGCGCAGATGCTGCCCCCCAGCATCATCCTTATCGACACCGGTGCCGCCGTGGCCCGCCAGCTCAAGCGTTTACTGAGTGAGCGCGATCTTCTGGCCGTCGGCGACCCTGAACCTGCACAGTTCTGGACCAGTGGCGATCTGCAACATTTCAGAAACATCCTACCTACATTATGGAAAACTTCCGGAAATGTGAGTGATTTCAGCTTGTGAAAAATTCGTGAAAAAATCACGGTTTTCGACTGAACTTCTGCATTAACGGCGACTTCTATAGCACGTTAGCCTGTACATAAAATCTTACAACGTCGTTTGAAGGGATGTTTCATATGAAGCGTTTTCTCTGTTTGGCTGCGCTTGCGGCTGCGGTAATGGGACACTCTTTTTCGGCGCACGCCGCCGGGTTGGAGTTTGGTCTGGGGGCAACCAGTGATTCAACGCTGACCTATCGGCTGGGGTTGACGTCCGATTGGGACAAGAGCTGGATGCAGAGCGATACGGGTCGCCTGACGGGCTATTGGAGCGGTGCTTACACTTACTGGGAAGGTGACGATCGCGCCGGTGCCAGCAGCCTGTCGTTCTCGCCCGTGTTTGTGTATGAGTTTGCCGGACAGTCGGTCAAACCCTACATCGAAGCCGGGATCGGCGTAGCGGTGTTCTCCCGTACCCAGCTGGAAGACAACAACATTGGCCAAGCCTTTCAGTTCGAAGACCGCCTGGGTTTTGGTCTGCGGTTTACCGGTGGGCATGAAGTGGGCATTCGTGCCACGCACTATTCCAACGCCGGGATCAGCAGCAATAACGACGGAGTAGAGAGCTACTCGTTGCATTACACCATGGCGCTGTAATCTTCAGGCCACTGAAGATCCCCTTGTGGGAGCGGGCTTGCTCGCTTCCACATTTGGATTTCTACCTGTTTCAAGGTCAGCGATACGCCGTCGCAATCCCTTCGCGTTCGGTCAAACACTCCGGCGCACCCATCTCGAACTCTCGGCAAATCAACGGCCGTCGCTCATAGATCGTGCACATCATCGTGTCCCGATCCAGCGCTGCGCACCAGCCGTCTTCCAGGCGCAGCATCACTTCGCCGCCCCAATCGTCGGTATCGATATAGCGCTCCGGCACGCCGGTGTCGGTAATCAGCATCACTTCCAGCTGGCAGCAGCAGGCCGCGCACGTCGAGCAGGTGACGGCGGGTTCAGCGATTTGGGTGTGGGGGATGTTGGACATGGCGGCAGCTTCCAGCTTTGAGCGGCAAGCTGCAAGTAAAAGCCGACCGACTTCAGTTTTTTCTGGCAACGCTTGCCAGGAGTATGAAGAGTAAAGCCCACAGCAGTGCCAATCCCACCAGGCTCGGCCCCAGGGCGTAACCGAAGCTTACCCCGGCCAACTGACTGCCTGCGAAATAAGACATCGGACCGCCGACGGCCCCCAGTAACGCTGCGAGCCACCGAGGTTGGGTGCTCCAAGCCAGGCAATGACGCAGCGTGGTTGCCAACAGCGCCCATAGCATCACTAACCACAGCGGAATCAAAGGCCCAGGCTCACTGAACTGAAAAAAGCCGACGGTGCGTAATGACGTATCGACCAACGTGCCCAGCAAGGTCACGCCCAGGATCAACCTGCCGTCTTGCGCCCATGAACTTATCCACAGCAGATGAATGCCCAGTACAGCCAGCCCTACCAGTAACCATAAGCTGTCACCGCCGAGCACACAGGCGAACCAGCCGCACTGAAACAGCACGGCATTGGCCAATGTCTTAAGCACTGAAGCGGCCAAGCAACGGCGGGTTGATCGCCGACGGTTTGGCCAGCAGCAATTGCGCGGTGCCAATGGTGCGCTCCATAAAGCCGCCTTCGCAGTAACACAGGTAAAACTCCCACAGCCGAAGGAAGTATTCGTCGTAGCCCAATTCGGCGAGGCGGCCATGGGCGCGGCGAAAATTCTCATGCCACAGGCGCAAGGTTCGTGCGTAATGCAGGCCGAAATCCTCCATGTGCAGCAGGTTCATATCGGTGTCGCGGCTGACGATGTGCAGCATGTTCTGCACACAGGGCAAAGCGCCGCCTGGGAAGATATAGCGCTGGATGAAATCCACACTGCGCTTGGCCTGTTCAAAGCGTTGCTCACGAATGGTGATGGCTTGCAGCAACATCAGGCCGTCACTTTTGAGCAGGTGCGCGCACTGTTTGAAGTAGGTCGGCAGAAAGCGATGGCCCACTGCTTCGATCATCTCGATGGACACCAGCTTGTCGTACTGGCCGGTCAGGTCGCGGTAATCCTTCAGCAACAAGGTGACCTGGCTTTGCAGCCCCAGGACCTCGATGCGTTTTTCAGTGTAGGCAAACTGTTCCTTGGACAAGGTCGTGGTGGTGACCTTGCAGCCGTAATGCTGCGCCGCATACAGCGCCATGCTGCCCCAGCCGGTGCCGATTTCCAGCAGGTGGTCGCTGGGCTTGAGCGCCAGCTTCTGGCAGATGCGCTCAAGCTTGTTCAGTTGCGCCTGCTCCAGGGTGTCGTCGGGGGTCAGGAATTGCGCCGCCGAGTACATCATGGTGGGGTCGAGGAATTCTTCGAACAGGTCGTTGCCGAGGTCGTAGTGGGCGGCGATGTTTTTTTGCGAACCCTTGTGTGTGTTGCGATTGAGCCAGTGCAGGCCCTGGGTGAACGGCCGGGCCAGGCGTGCTAGGCCGCCTTCCATCGCATCCAGCACATCCAGGTTGCTGACCATCACGCGCACCACGGCGGTCAGGTCCGGGCTGCTCCAGTAACCGTGAATAAACGCCTCGCCAGCGCCAATAGAACCGTTGGCCGCCACCAGGCCCCACACGGCGGGGTCGAGTATCTGGATCTCCCCCAGCAAGTGCGCTTCGCGCGCGCCGAATACTTGCTGCTCGCCATCCTCGATCACCACCAACTGGCCATGGCGCAATTGGCTGAGTTGGCGCAGTACGCCTTTGCGCAACAGCGCGGTGGTCATGCCGTTGACGTTCAGGCGGTTGGCCTTGACCGATACGTTAGGGGATTTCATGGCGGCGATCCTTGGAATAACCGACTGCGGTGCGGGAGGCGCCATCGGCGGCCCGGTGAGGAAAAATCGGTGTGCGTTTAAGCAACAGGCGCATGGCTTGCCAGTAGATCGCCAGGCAGGTCTTGGCGGTCATCCAGGGGAAGCGCCTTAGGTAACGATGCAAACTGGTGCGGTTCAGCGCTTCCTTGTGCAGGCTCAAGGTGGCGTCGAACACTTTCAGCTCGCCCTGCCAGTCGGCCATGTGCACGCCGAGTTTGGCGGCGGGTGCGCTGAAGCTCATGCGGTATTCCAGGTCGCGCGGCAAAAACGGCGACACATGGAAGGCCTTGGCCACGGCGAAGTGCTGGTGTTCATCTGCGCCGAGGGTCTGGGCGGGCAGCACGTAGTGATAGCGCTCGCGCCATGGGGTGTTGGTCACTTCACACAGGATCGCGGCCAGACGTCCGTCGGCCTCGAAGCAGTAGAAGAAACTCACAGGGTTAAAAGCCAGGCCCCAACTGCGAGCCTGGGTCAGTAGGCAGATAACGCCCTGAGGTGTACGCCCCAGTGCCTTGCCGACTTCCTGGCGCACGGCATCGCTCAAGCTCATGCCGGTGCGCGTCAATTCACGCAGGTAATCCTGTTGGCGAAAACCAAAGGGCGCCAGCCAACTGCGCCCGGCCAGGGGCGAGAGCCCAAGCACTTCGTGTTCTTCGCTCAAGTCCAGGTACAGCAGGCCGATGCGGTAGCGAAAGGCGTGGGCCTTGGGCGCAAATCGGCGATGGGCAATCCAGCCGCTGTACAGGGCGCTGTTCACAGGGTTTCCCCAAACGCCTGGGCGACGCGCAAAGCGCTGACCACGCCGTCTTCGTGGAAACCGTTGGCCCAGTAGGCACCGCAATAGAAGGTGTTACGCACGCCAGACACTTCCTCCCAACGGCCTTGGGCCGCCACCGCTGCCAGGCTGTATTGCGGATGGGCGTAGGTGTAGCGCGCCAGGACCTTCAGCGGGTTGATCATCGACGTCTGGTTCAGGCTCACGCAAAAGGTCGTGGCGCTGTCGATGCCTTGCAGTATGTTCATGTCATAGGTCACCGCCGCCGGCGCCTGCCCATTGCCGGTCAGCCGATAATTCCAGCTGGCCCAGGCCAGTTTGCGGTCGGGCAGCAGGCGGGTGTCGGTGTGCAGCACCACTTCGTTATCGGCATAGGGCAGGGCGCCGAGGACCGCTTGTTCGGCTGGGCTTGGATCGGCCAGCAGCGCCAGGGCCTGGTCGCTGTGGCAGGCGAAGACCACTCGATCAAATGCCTCGCTGCCGGCCGGGCTGTGGATAACCACGCCGTCGTCGGTACGCTCAACGTTATGCACAGGGCAATTGAGGCGGATCTGTTCGCGGAAGCTGCGGGTCAGCGGTTCGATGTAACGGCTGGAGCCACCCTCGATCACGCACCATTGCGGGCGGTTACTCACCGAGAGCAAGCCGTGATTCTTAAAGAAGCGCACAAAGAACTGCAAGGGGAATGCAAGCATGTCAGCCAGGGACATCGACCAGATCGCCGCGCCCATCGGCACGATGTAGTGCCGGATAAACCGCTCGCCGTAGTGACCGGCGTTGAGGTAGTCACCCAGGGTCATTTCGGCGCTGATGCGTTGGTCTTGCAGGTCCAGCGGTGCCTGGCGATTGAAGCGCAAGATGTCGCGCAACATGCCCCAGAAGCCCGGCGAAAGGATATTGCGACGCTGGGCAAACAGGCTGTTAAGGTTGTTGCCGTTGTACTCGAACCCCGTCTGCTCATCGCACACCGAAAAGCTCATCTCGGTAGGTTTGAACGTTACCCCTATCTGCTCCAGCAGGCGGATGAAGTTGGGGTAGGTCCAGTCGTTAAACACGATGAAGCCGGTGTCTACCGCGTAGCTTTTGCCCTCGACGGTCACGTTGACCGTGTGGGTATGCCCGCCAATACGATCACCCGCTTCGAACAGCGTAATCTCATGCTGGCGGCTGAGCAGGTAAGCACTGGTCAGCCCCGCGATGCCGCTGCCGATGATGGCGATCTTCACAGGTCGTCCTTTTTCGGCGGCGGACTGCGCAACATGCGTTTACCGATGATCAACTGCGCGCGATTCGGCAATTTCGACAGCGGCCAGAGGGTGGCGATAAAGAGTGCAGGAAAGGCGATTTCCAGCGGGCGTTTTTCCAGCTTGGCGAAGATGTGCCGCGCGGCTTTGTCTGCCGACCAACTGAGGGGCATGGGGAAGTCGTTGCGTTCGGTCAGCGGCGTGTCGACAAAGCCTGGGCTGATCACGGTAACGTCGATGTTTTCCGGCGAAAGGCTGATGCGCAGTGCCTCGAACAGGTAGCGCAAGCCGGCCTTGGACGCGCCATAGGCTTCGGCGCGAGGCATCGGCAGGTAAGTCACGGCGCTGGCGACACCCACCAGGTGGGGGCTGCGCCCTGCCCGCAAAAGCGGCAGGGCTGCTTCGATGCAATAGCTGCTTGCCAGTAGGTTGGTGCGCACCACGTGCTCGATGATTGATGAATCAAACTGCTTGGCGTCCACATATTCACAGGTGCCGGCATTGAGGATCACCGTGTCCAGGGAACCCCAGGCCACGCCGATATGTTCGCCGATCTCGCGCACGGTCTGGCTGTTGGTCAGGTCGCCGGCCACCACCAGCACTTGGCCGGGGTAACGTTGGGCGAGTGCTTCCAAAGGCTCTTTGGTGCGGGAGCTGAGTGCGACGTGTGCGCCGCTGTTGAGCAGCTCCACGGCCAGCGCTGCACCGATACCACTGCTGGCGCCGGTCAGCCAATAACGACGGGGCGGTACTGCGTTCATCCCACTCTCCTTTTCAGCCAACTGACGAGTCTGCCCAGTACCGGCAAATGTTCGTACAGCATGGCGCCGGCATCGAAGTAGTCACGGTGGCGGTACACCTTGTCACGCCACATCAAGTGCGAGCAGCCTTCCACCCGAATCACCTTGCCCTTGGCCAGGCGCGGGTGGCAGAAACTCATTTTCCAGCGCAGGTAACCTTCGCCCTCGGCCACTTGGTCGAAACCGTGGAAGTCGAAGCGTAGCTGGCTGATGTTGCCATACAGCTCGCTGAAGTAACGGTGCAAGTCGGGCAGCCCATGGACTTCGTGGAGCGGGTCGGTAAAGACGATGTCCTTGCTGTACAAGCTGTCGAGCAGGTGCAGGTTGTGCTTGTCCAGCGTGGCAAAGGCCTGTGCGAAGCGGCGCAGGAAATCACTCATATTCGCCCCCTGCGGCTTGTCGCGAGGGCAGGCTACGGAAGGCGGCCAGGGCGCGTTCGCGGGATTTCTTCAGGTCGACAATCGATCGTGGGTAGTCGGCCACGCCGAACAAACCACCGGCTGCATCCGGGTTGTGCACGCCCTTTTTATTCAGTGCGGCAAGTTCCGGCAGCCAGTGCTTGATAAAGACGCCTTCGCTGTCGAATTTTTCCGACTGGCTCAAAGGGCTGAAAATCCGGAAGTACGGCGCCGAGTCGGTGCCGGTGGATGAACTCCACTGCCAGCCGCCGTTATTAGCGGCCAGGTCACCATCAATCAGATGGCGCATAAAGAAGCGCTCGCCTTCGCGCCAATCGATCAGCAGATTTTTAGTCAGGAACATCGCCACGACCATGCGCAGGCGGTTGTGCATCCAGCCAGTTTCAAGCAGTTGACGCATGGCGGCGTCGATGATCGGCAGGCCGGTGCGCGCTTCCTGCCACGCGGCGAGATCTTTGGGTGCATTGCGCCAAGCCACGGCTTCGGTTTCGGGGCGGAACGCACGGTGGCGCGACACCCGTGGGTAACCCACTAGGATGTGCTTGTAGAACTCGCGCCACAGCAATTCGTTGATCCAGGTGATGGCGCCCATGTCGCCACTCTCGAACTCGCCACCGTTGGCTTGTAACGCGGCGTGCAGGCATTGGCGCGGCGAAATCACCCCCGCCGCGAGGTAGGCAGAGAGCTGGCTGGTGCCGGGCTTGGCCGGGAAGTCACGCTCGTCCTTGTAGTAGCTGATCTGCTGGTCGGCGAAGGCGTCGAGGCGCCGCTGGGCCTCGTCTTCACCGGCGGGCCAGAGGGCACGCAGCGTGTCGCTGGGCGGCTCGAAACCTTCGACCGTGTTCGGGATGGGGTCGCTTTTCAGCTTGAGCGCAGCCTGGGCCTTTGGCGCAGCGACCCTCTGGGGTAACGCGCTGTGCAGGCGGGTGTAGCAAACCTTGCGGAACTGGCTGTACACCTGAAAGTAAGTGCCGGTCTTGGTCAGCACACTGCCAGGCTGGAAGAACAGTTGATCCAAGTAGCTGTGGAAAGTGACACCTGCCTCTTCCAATGCCTTGGACACTGCCGCATCGCGACGGCTTTCATGAATGCCGTATTCCTCGTTGACGTGCACCGACTCCACCGAGAGTTCGCGGCACAGCGTGCCCAGCACGCTGGGCGCCTGGTCCCAGGTGGCGGCGGTGCGAATCAGCAGGGGAATGTTCAGCTCGCCCAGCGTTTTACTCAGCGCTTGCAGGTTGCGCAGCCAGAAATCCACTTTGCACGGCGCATCGTCGTGGGCCAGCCATTGCTCGGGTGTGATCAGGTAGACGGCCGCCATCGGACCCCGCTGGCTCGCGGCGGTCAGGGCGGTGTTGTCGTGTTGGCGCAAGTCTGTGCGCAGCCAGATCAGATGCATTTAAAGAAGTCCACGCTGGATCAGTAGCTGATGAGCCGACAACGGCTCTTCGGCGACGAGCAACTCAGGGATGTCATGGGTTAATACCGCCAACTCCGCCTGGTGGATGCACACCGTTGGTCCGACGATCAACTTAGGGCAACTGATGCCGCCCAGAAGTTTCGCGAATGTCGACAACTGCAGCGCCTTGCTCGAATACAGCAACACGGCGCGCGGCCGCAGGTGTTCCACCGCCAGGGCCAGCTCGCCGACGGGCAGCGGCCAGTCGAACACTTCCACCGGGCAGTCGGCACTGCTGGCCAGCCAGGCGCTGAGCCACAAATGCGGTTCCAGTGGCAGGTCGGACTGGTTGACCAGCAGCAATGGCGCACCCTGCAGCTGGCGATTGTTGTGGTAGATGCGCGCACCAAACTTGCTTCGCAGCCAGGACAAGAAAAATACCCGTTCCATCTGCGCGCGGAATTGACCTTGCCAACGCTGTTCCAGCTCCTGCAGCAGCGGTAACAGCAGTTGCTCGCATAAGGTGCGTGGCGGGTACAGTGCCATGGCCTGGTTGAAGGCGTCGTCGACCCGGCGCTCAGTCAATTCACTGATGGCGTGTACCAGGTTCTGGCGCAGGGTGTGCCATTCATTTTCCACGGCATTGGGAATGGCCTGGGCGGAGTCGATCAGGCCTTTGACTTGGCTGACCGGCACGCCACGATTGAGCCAGGTGAGAATGGTGTGGATGCGTTGCACATGCTCGGCGCTGAACAGCCGGTGGCCCTTGGGCGTGCGCTGGGGCACGATCAGGCCGTAACGGCGCTCCCAGGCGCGCAGGGTCACGGCATTAACGCCGGTCTGGCGCGCCACTTCGCGGATTGGCAGCCAGCCTTCTTGGAGGGCTTGGGCGATGTCTTCGCCGGGTTCGTCTAGCAGGGCAGCTCTCATGGTCTAGATCGCATTTCGCAGGCTGAGGTTTTCCGGGTGCGGTTGCAGGTAGGCCTGCTGCGCGATGTAGCGGTCCGGGTGTTGGCGAAAGTGGTGCTTTAGCAGGGTCAACGGCACCACCAGCGGTACGATGCCGTGGCGGTATTGGCCGATGACGGTTTGCATTTCCTGCTTGTCTTCGGCGCTGATGGCCTGTTTGAGGTAACCGCTGATGTGTTGCAATACATTGGAGTGGGTGCCACGGGTCGCACATTTGCTCAGGCCGGTCATCAGGTCGCTGAAATAACAGCTGGCCAATTCGTCGAGGTTGGCGCCCTTGGTCATGCTGCCCAGCAGGTGGCCAAGGCTTTTGTAATGCGCCGGGCTGTGGGCCATCAGCAAGTATTTATAGCGCGAATGAAAGGCCAGCAAACGGTGGCGTGTCAGTCCTTCGGCCAGCAGTTGTTGCCAACTGGCGTAGACGAATACACGGGCCAGGAAATTTTCCCGCAGCACGGGGTCATTCAGCCGACCGTCCTCTTCCACCGGCAGGTTAGGGTGGCGTTCACAAAATGCCTGGGCGTAGATGCCACGCCCGCCTCCGTCCACCGGGGTGCCGTTGTCGCGGTACACCTTGACCCGCTCCAGGCCACAGGACGGCGACTTCTGCATAAAGATGTAGCCACACAGGTCGGTGTGTTCCGCGGCCATTTGCTGGCCGTAGTCGTCCAGCGGCTGGGTCACGTTCAGTGCGCGATTAACGGTGCCGACAGCTTGCGGATGGGTCGCGTCGCCCACCAGGCGGATCGGTTCGCGGGGGATACCCAGACCGATCGCCACTTCAGGGCACAACGGCACAAAGTCGAAATAGTCAGCGAGGGTCTGACTGCACAGCAGTGATTGTTTATGGCCGCCGTTGAAGCGCACGTTTTCGCCCAGCAGGCAGGCGCTGATGGCGATCTTCGGTTTGGTAGTGCTGGACATAAACCAACCCTCTGCAAGGTTCCTGTACAACATAAAAATGTTGTACAACTAAGCCTCATCATAGGTTCGGTGCTGTACAAGTCAAATTATTTGTACAAGTTTTGCGTGCGGTCTATTTCCAGCCGATTTTCCAGGCGTCGATATCTTGCAGGGTTTGCCAGGGCAGGCGTTCGCTGCGCCGGGTCATGACGGCTTGCAGTTCTATTTCCAGTACGGTGCCTTCATCGTCGCGAAACAATTCGGTGACCAGAAAGTGTTTTTCCTTGTTTCGGGGGCGTGCTGCTGTCCACTTCGACAGCAGCAATTTGGCGGGATTGATACGGTTCATTGCAGGTGCTCGATCAAGCGTCGCGCGGCTTCCTGGCCGCTGAGCCATGCGCCCTCGACGCGGCCCGACAGGCACCAGTCGCCACACACATACAGGCCGAGGTCGGCATCAGCCAGCACGCCGAATTCGTGGCTGCTGGATGGTCGTGCGTAGAGCCAGCGGTGCGCCAGGCTGAACGACGGCGCGGGCATGGCGCTGTGCAGCAGTTCGGCGAAAGCACCGTGCAGGTGCTCGATCACGGCCTCTCTGGACAGGTCCAGGTGGGCCTTGCTCCAGGCACTGGTGGCGTGCAGTACCCAGGTGTCGAGTGTGGCGTCGCGCCCTGGTTTGCTGCGGTTGCGCGCCAGCCAATCGAGGGGGCTGTCTTGTACAAAGCAGCCTTGCATGGGCGTATCCAGGGGGGGGTCGAACGCCAGGGCGATGGCCCAGGTAGGGTCCATTTTCACACCGGCGGCGGCACTCGCCAGCTTGGGAGCGGCGGCCAGCAGCGCGGTGGCTTGCGGAGCCGGGGTGGCGATGATCACGTGGCTGAACGGGCCGTGGTTCTCGCCGTCGGCGTCCAACAGGTTCCAGTGTTGTTTGCCCTGGAACACTTCGGTGATGCGGCAACCAAACGCCACCGGCAGGTCGTCGAGCAGGGCGCGGGTGATCGCGCTCATGCGGGGAGTGCCGACCCAGCGGATCTGTTCATCGGGGGAGGGTGTGAGTTGGCCGGACTTGAAGTTGTACAGCTGGGGCTTCCATTGCTCGGCCCAACCGTTACTTTGCCAGCGCTGGACTTCGTTGACGAAACGCCGGTCGCGGGCGGTGAAGTACTGCGCACCCATGTCCAGGGCACCGGCATCGCTGCGCTTGCTGGACATGCGGCCACCGCTGCCGCGGCTTTTATCGAAGAGTTGTACAACGTGCCCCGCGTCTTGTAACGCTCGGGCGGCGGAGAGACCGGCGATGCCGGTGCCGATGATCGCGATGGGAACAGTCATGGGAGGCCTCGTTTTACCGTTGGGTACAGACTACGCCGACACCAATAGCTGTACAATATTGTTTTTTGGTATAAGTTTTGGCTTACCTGTTCTTACGGCGTGACCTATGGTTAACCCATAGGCTTAATCCAACGTTACGCCCGTTCAAATTGATCCCTGCTTATAAAATAGACCAGTGATCGGCGGCGAACGTTACATGAGGAGCGTCCCATGCACATTTTGCTGACCGGCGGTACTGGCCTGATCGGCCGCCAACTCTGCCAACACTGGATTGCGCAGGGCCATCGCCTGACGGTGTGGAGTCGTCATCCGGACCAGGTCGCCAAGTTGTGTGGCGACCAAGTGTCGGGGGTTGATCGCCTGCAAGAGGTTATCGGCCCGGTGGATGCGGTCATTAACCTCGCCGGCGCCGCCATCGCCGATCGCCCCTGGACCCACAAGCGCAAGGCCTTGCTGTGGAGCAGTCGTATCAGCCTCACCGAAACCTTGCTGGCGTGGCTTGAAGGTCTGGCACAAAAACCAGCGGTGTTGATTTCCGGCTCGGCGGTGGGCTGGTATGGCGATGGCGGTGAACGCGAATTGACCGAAGCCAGCGGCCCCGTGCAGGACGATTTCTCCAGCCAGCTGTGCATCGCCTGGGAAGAAACCGCCCAGCGCGCCGAAGCCTTGGGCATTCGCGTAGTGCTGGTACGTACCGGGCTGGTGCTGGCGGCTGAGGGCGGCTTTTTGTCGCGGCTGTTGCTGCCTTTCAAACTGGCGCTGGGCGGGCCTATCGGTAATGGTCGGCAGTGGATGCCGTGGGTCCATATAAAGGATCAAATCGGCCTGATTGATTTTCTTCTGCACAAGCCTGACGCCAGCGGTCCTTATAATGCCTGCGCGCCACACCCGGTGCGCAATCGCGAGTTTGCGAAAACCCTGGGCCAGGTGCTGCACCGCCCGGCGTTCATGCCGATGCCGGCCTTTGCGTTGAAGGTGGGCCTGGGCGAGTTGTCCGGCCTTTTGTTGGGTGGGCAGAAGGCGGTGCCCGAACGGTTACTGGCCGCTGGTTTCACTTTCCAGTTCACTGAGTTGCGCGCGGCTCTGGACGACTTGTCCAGCCGCCTCTAGAGATAGGATGTTGCATGACGGATCACGCGTTATTACTGGTCAATCTGGGCTCGCCAAAGTCCACTTCGGTGGCCGATGTGCGCAGCTACCTCAATCAATTCCTGATGGACCCTTATGTGATCGACCTGCCGTGGCCGGTGCGGCGCTTGCTGGTGTCGCTGATCCTGATCAAGCGCCCCGAGCAGTCGGCGCACGCCTACGCCTCCATCTGGTGGGACGAGGGCTCGCCGCTGGTGGTGCTCAGCCGCCGTCTGCAACAGCAGATGACCACGCAGTGGACCCAAGGCCCGGTGGAGTTGGCGATGCGCTACGGCGAACCGTCCATTGAAACTGTGCTGACGCGCCTCGCCGCCCAAGGCATCCGCAAAGTGACCTTGGCGCCGTTGTATCCGCAGTTTGCCGACAGCACCGTGACCACTGTGATTGAAGAGGCCAAGCGGGTTGTGCGCGATAAACAGTTGGACGTGCAATTCTCGATCTTGCAGCCGTTCTACGATCAGCCGGAATACCTTGATGCGCTCGCGGCGAGCGTTCGGTCCTATGTGGAGCAGGATTACGATCACCTGCTGCTGAGTTTCCACGGGCTGCCCGAGCGCCATCTGACCAAGCTCGACCCGACGGGCCAGCATTGCTTCAAGGACGCCGATTGCTGCAAGAACGCATCGGCTGAGGTGCTGCAGACGTGCTACCGCGCGCAATGCTTCAGCGTCGCCCGCGATTTCGCCGAACGGCTGGGTTTGCCGGAGGGCAAATGGTCGGTGGCCTTCCAATCGCGCCTGGGCCGGGCGAAGTGGATCGAACCCTACACCGAAGCCCGCCTGGAAGCCTTGGCCCAGCAAGGTGTGAAAAAGCTGCTGGTAATGTGCCCGGCGTTTGTCGCCGATTGCATCGAGACGCTGGAAGAAATCGGCGATCGCGGGCTGGAGCAGTTCCGCGAGGCCGGGGGCGAGGAGTTGGTGCTGGTGCCGTGCCTGAATGATGATCCACAGTGGGCGAAGGCGCTCAATACCTTGTGTGAAAGAGCGCCCACGACGCTATAACTTAAGCCGAATGAACATCAAACTGTGGGAGCGGGCTTGCTCGCGAATCGTCGCACCGCCGCTCCCACATTTTTTTACTGTGTTTACAGCTTGAGGGTCAGGCTGACCGTGAGATTGCGCGGCTCACCCGGATTGATCCAATAGCTGCTGTAGGACCGCTCGTAGTACTTCTCATCAAACAGGTTGTTCAGGTTCAAACCCACGGTGACATTCTCCGTGGCTTTGTAATGGGCCAGCAGATCCACCGTGTGGTAAGCCGGCAGTTCGAAACGCGTACCTGCTTCACCGGAGCGATCGCCCACGTAGGTAAACGCTGCACCCAAATCGGATCCGCGCAACGCGCCATCCTGAAACTCATACACCCCCAACAGACTGCCGCTGCGCTTGGCCACGCCGAGAATCCGGCTGCCGGCTGGAATGGCTTTGTCGCCCTTGGTGACTTCGGCCTCGATGTAGGCAACCGCGCCGATCACCCGTACCGCATCGGTCACTTGCCCGGTCAGTTGCAGGTCAAAGCCCTGGCTGCGCGCTTTGCCCATGGCGCGATTCAGGTTGGTGGCAGGGTCCAGGGCCAGCACGTTTTCCTTTTCGATATGGAACGCGGCGAGGGTGGCGCTGAGGCGGTCGTCGAACAGCTCGCTCTTGATCCCCACTTCATAACCCACGCCTTCTTCCGGCTTGAAGGTTCTGCCGTTGGCATCCAGGCCGCTGTTGGGTTTGAACGAGGTAGAGGCGTTGGCGAACACGCCGACGTCGGGCGTTAGCTGGTAGAGCAGGCCAGCGCGTTGGGTAAAGGCGTTGTGGGTTTGCCGGCTCTTGGCGTGATTGCGTGTGAAGTCGTCGGTGCTTTGTTCGAAATGCTCGAAGCGCGCGCCAACCATGCCGCGCAAGCGATCGGTGAAGATGATCTGGTCTTGCAGGTTCAGTGCCTGGCTTTTGGTCTGTTCGAAGAAGTCGGTGCCGGAGCGCACGCCGTTGGGTTTGGCCTTGCCGTAGACCGGGTTGTAGATGTCGATGGCATAGTCGCTGCCGCCGATAGCCGTCACGCGTTCCTTCTTGCGGTAGTCCTCGTATTCAGTGCCGACCAGCAGCTCATGCTGCCAGCTGCCAATGTCGAACAACCCACGCAGTTCAAGCTGGGTAATGCTGTCGTGCCAACCCATGGAGCGTTCGCGATAGCGGCGGTTGATAGTGTGGCCGTCGGGATTCAGTGTGCGGTTTTCCGAAGCGTCGCCCCACAGGCTGCCTTGTTTGTAGTGGCTGGCCAGGCGTAGTTTCCAGGCGTCGCTGAGGTGATGTTCCAGCGTGGCCTGGATGCGGTTGTTGTGGTTGTCGATGTCGCCATCATTGGGCTCGCCGAGGAAGGTGGAGCGCGATACGCCGCTGGCGTCGACGATGCCGCGGTCGAAGGTAGAGCTGTGGCGGACGAATTCGCTTTCCACCAGCAAGCTCGTATCCGGGTCCAGTTGCCAACTGAACGAGGGCGCGACGAATACCCGCTTGCTCTGCACGTGATCGCGGAAGCTGTGGTTGTCTTCCACGGCCAGGTTGACCCGCGATAGCACGTTGCCTTCGCTGTCCAGCGGGGTGTTCACATCCACGGCGGTGCGGTAGCGGTCCCAACTGCCGGCGCTGGTTTGCACGGTGGTGAAGGCTTCCGGTTGAGGCTTCTTGGTGACGATATTCACTGTGCCGCCGGGGTCGCCACGTCCATACAGGCTGGCGGCGGGACCCTTGAGTACTTCAATGCGCTCAATGTTGGCCGTATCCGGTGTGCTCGGGTAGCCGCGGTTGGCGCTGAAGCCGTCCTGGTAGAACTCTGACGTGGTGAAGCCGCGCACACTGTATTCGTAGAGGGTGAGGCCGCCGAAGTTGTTTTGCTTGGACACACCGCCGGCAAATTCCAAGGCACGTTCCACGTTGTTGCTGCCCAGGTCGTTGAGCACTGTGGCGGGAATCACGCTGATGGATTGTGGGATGTCACGAATGGCAGTGTCGGTTTTTGTCGCGCTGGCGGAGCGGGTGGCGCGGTAGCCTTTGACCGGGCCGGTGGCGGATTCATAGGCATCGGTGGTGACACTGATGGTGTCGAGTTCCAGGGTGTTTTCTTCAGCGAAAGCGGGTTCGAGCAGCAAGCCTAAGGCCAGGCCAGCCAAGGGCGCGATTTTTCGAGACGGCATGATAGAGCGTTCCAATAGCGATATTGAAACAATATAACATGACTAATGAGAATGGATTGCTTTGAAATATAAGATTACAGGTGTCCTCGAGCGGACACCCGTATGAGTCGGCTTATTCCTCTTCTTTAACCGGCGCGGGCGGAGGGCGCAGGCCTATTTCTGCCAGTAGCTTGATCTCCTTGCCGTTGCGCATGACCTGGATCGCCACCTTGTCGGTCGGCTTGATCCGCGCGACCTGGTTCATCGACTTGCGGCCATCGCCTGCCGGTTCGCCGTTGATGCTGAGGATCACATCGCCCAGATGCAGGCCGGCTTTCTGCGCCGGGCCATCGCGGAAGATCCCGGCGACCACAATGCCTGGGCGCCCGGTCAGGCCAAACGATTCGGCCAGCTCCTTGGTCAACGGCTGTACTTCAATCCCCAACCAGCCGCGAATCACTTGGCCGTGCTCAATGATCGATTTCATCACTTCCATCGCCAGCTTTACCGGGATCGCAAACCCGATGCCCTGTGACCCGCCAGACTTGGAGAAAATCGCCGTGTTGATGCCGGTCAGGTTGCCATTGGCATCCACCAGTGCACCGCCGGAGTTGCCCGGGTTGATCGCGGCGTCGGTCTGGATGAAGTCTTCGTAGCTGTTAAGCCCCAACTGGTTACGCCCGGTAGCGCTGATAATGCCCATGGTCACCGTCTGGCCCACCCCGAACGGGTTACCGATAGCCAGCGCCACGTCACCTACTCGCAAGCCGTCGGAACGGCCGAGGGTGATGGAGGGCAGGCTTTTCAAATCGATCTTCAGGACCGCGAGGTCGGTTTCCGGGTCGCTGCCCACTACGCGCGCCAGGGTTTCGCGGCCGTCACGCAGGGCCACGACGATCTGGTCGGCGCCGGTTGTCACGTGGTTGTTGGTAAGGATGTAGCCTTCCGGGCTCATGATCACCCCGGAACCCAGGCTGGATTCCATGCGGCGTTGTTTGGGCCCGTTGTCACCGAAATAGCGGCGGAACTGCGGGTCTTCAAACAGTGGGTGCGCCGGTTTGTTGATGACCTTGGTGGTGTACAGGTTAACCACGGCAGGTGCGGCAATAACCACCGCATCGGCATAAGTCACCGGACCTTGCACCACCGCGTTGGTTTGCGGCGCCTGTTGCAGGTTCACATCAAGGCTGGGTAGACCCACCAGCTCGGGGAAACGCTGAATAATCAGCATCGCGATCAGCACGCCAGCCAACAATGGCCATCCAAAAAAACGCAGCGCCTTGAGCATCAAGTAAGTCCTGACAGGTTGCAGGGGGCGGGAGAGCGCCCATAATGTCGCGCATTATACGAGGCTGCGAGCGCCTTCGAACGGGATATTTAGGAGTCTTTTATGGCCGTCCCCCTTACCACCCTCGTCGAGGAAGCAGACCGCTACCTCGGCAGCGCAAAAATTGCCGATTATTGCCCCAATGGCCTGCAGGTCGAGGGCCGCCCGCAGGTGATGCGCATCGTGAGCGGCGTGACCGCAAGCCAAGCCTTGCTGGACGCGGCGGTTGAAGCCCAGGCCGACCTGATCCTGGTGCACCACGGCTATTTCTGGAAAGGCGAAAACCCTTGTATCACCGGCATGAAACAGCGCCGCTTGAAGACGCTGCTCAAGCACGATATCAGCCTGTTGGCCTACCATCTGCCACTGGACCTGCACCCCGACGTCGGCAACAACGTGCAGTTGGCGCGTCAGCTCGACATCACCGTCGAAGGCCCACTGGACCCGAACAACCCCAAAGTCGTCGGCCTGGTCGGCTCCCTTGCCGAGCCCCTGTTGCCCCGCGACTTTGCCCGTCGGGTGCAAGAAGTCATGGGGCGCGAGCCGCTGTTGATCGAAGGCAGCGAAATGATCCGCCGCGTCGGCTGGTGCACCGGCGGTGGTCAGGGCTATATCGACAACGCGATTGCTGTCGGCGTCGACCTGTTCCTGAGCGGCGAGGCCTCGGAGCAGACCTTCCACAGCGCCCGCGAAAACGACATCAGCTTCATCGCCGCCGGCCACCATGCGACTGAGCGCTATGGTGTGCAGGCGCTGGGCGATTACCTGGCGCGGCGCTTCGCGCTGGAACATATTTTCATCGATTGCCCTAACCCGATCTGAGCCTCACCACGGGACAAACTGTGGGCGCTGGCTTGCCTGCGAACGCATCGCTGCGGTTCACCTGACTGACCGCGGTGCTTGCATCACAGGCAAGCCGGCTGCCACAGGAAGCCCAAACTTGGGGGCATATTCATATACCGTTTCGATCTAGCTGGCGCCCTGAATAGAAGCAGGTGCTGTGCTAGCATGCCCCGCTCGAACACGGCCCGCTGGCCGTCCACAAGATCGTTTTTCCGTGAGTAACCATGGTCGACAAACTGACGCATCTGAAACAGCTGGAGGCGGAAAGCATCCACATCATCCGCGAGGTCGCCGCCGAGTTCGACAACCCGGTGATGCTCTACTCGATCGGTAAAGACTCCGCCGTGATGCTGCATCTGGCACGCAAGGCCTTCTTCCCGGGCAAACTGCCGTTCCCAGTGATGCACGTCGACACCCGCTGGAAATTCCAGGAAATGTACAAGTTCCGCGACAAAATGGTCGAAGAGCTTGGCCTGGACCTGATCACCCACATCAACCCGGATGGCGTGGCGCAGGGCATCAACCCGTTCACCCACGGCAGCGCCAAGCACACCGACATCATGAAGACCGAAGGCCTCAAGCAGGCCCTGGACAAGCATGGTTTCGACGCAGCATTCGGCGGTGCCCGTCGCGATGAAGAGAAATCCCGTGCCAAAGAGCGCGTGTACTCGTTCCGCGACAGCAAGCACCGCTGGGACCCGAAAAACCAGCGCCCGGAGCTGTGGAACGTCTACAACGGCAACGTCAACAAGGGCGAATCCATCCGTGTGTTCCCGCTGTCCAACTGGACCGAGCTGGACATCTGGCAGTACATCTACCTGGAAGGCATCCCGATCGTACCGCTGTACTTCGCCGCCGAGCGCGACGTGATCGAGAAGAACGGCACGTTGATCATGATCGACGACGACCGCATCCTTGAGCACCTGTCCGACGAAGACAAAGCCCGAATCATCAAAAAGAAAGTCCGTTTCCGTACCCTTGGCTGCTACCCGTTGACGGGCGCGGTGGAGTCCGAAGCCGAGACGCTGACGGACATCATCCAGGAAATGCTCCTGACGCGAACTTCCGAGCGCCAGGGCCGTGTCATCGACCACGATGGCGCAGGCTCGATGGAAGATAAAAAACGTCAAGGGTACTTTTAAGCTTCGAGTTACAAGCGGCAAGCTGCAAGTTAAAGGCGGTATGCGTACTTTGCAGTTTGGTGCTTGCAGCCGGTTTTTGCGAGCCGCTATCGAGTGACTTGTAATGGACTTCGAGAAGTTGGTCGTTTGGCAGAGAAGCAAGTGTTTAGCGGTGGAAATCTACCGGGAGTTTGCACAATGCAAAGATCTTGGTTTTAAGGATCAGATCACTCGGTCAGCACTTTCGGTGCCCTCCAATATTGCTGAAGGTATGGAGCGTTGCAGTGCTACAGAGAAGGTACGTTTTCTTTGGATAGTGAAAGCTTCTTGTGGGGAGTTACGAACACAGATTCTCATCGGCAGCGACATTGCTTACATCGCCCACCCGCTGGCTGAAAACTGGATTGCAGAAACTCGCGAGCTCTCAAAAATGCTCTGCGGCTTGATCAACAAAATTTCTGACTAGCTGTACGCCGACAAGCTTGCCGCTTGAAGCTTACAGCTCGGAGCTTGAACGCAATGAGCCATCAATCTGATTTGATCAGCGAGGACATCCTCGCTTACCTGGGCCAGCACGAGCGCAAGGAAATGTTGCGCTTCCTGACCTGCGGCAACGTCGACGACGGCAAGAGCACCCTGATCGGGCGCCTGCTGCACGACTCCAAGATGATCTACGAAGATCACCTGGAAGCCATCACCCGCGATTCGAAGAAGTCCGGCACCACTGGGGACGACATCGACCTGGCGTTGCTGGTCGACGGCCTGCAGGCTGAGCGTGAGCAAGGCATCACCATTGATGTCGCCTATCGCTACTTCTCTACCGCCAAGCGCAAATTCATCATCGCCGACACCCCCGGCCATGAGCAGTACACCCGCAACATGGCCACCGGTGCGTCCACCTGTGACCTGGCGATCATCCTGATCGACGCCCGCTACGGCGTGCAGACCCAGACCCGACGCCACAGCTATATCGCCTCGTTGCTGGGCATCAAGCACATCGTGATCGCCGTCAACAAGATGGACATCAATGGCTTTGACCAAAGCGTATTCGAGTCGATCAAGGCCGATTACCTGAAGTTTGCCGATGGCATCGCCTTCAAACCGAGCACCATGGCCTTTGTGCCAATGTCGGCGCTCAAAGGCGATAACGTGGTCAACAAGAGCGAGCGTTCGCCCTGGTACACCGGGCAGTCGCTGATGGAGATCCTCGAAACCGTCGAGATCGCCAACGACCGCAACTACACTGACCTGCGTTTCCCGGTGCAGTACGTCAACCGTCCGAACCTGAACTTCCGTGGTTTCGCCGGCACCCTGGCCAGCGGCATCGTGCACAAGGGCGACGAAGTCGTGGTGCTGCCGTCGGGCAAGAGCAGCCGCGTCAAATCCATTGTCACCTTTGAAGGGGAGTTGGAGCACGCCGGCCCTGGTCAAGCAGTGACGCTGACCATGGAAGACGAGATCGACATTTCCCGTGGCGACCTGTTGGTACATGCCGACAACGTGCCGCAAGTGACCGACGCTTTCGACGCCATGCTGGTGTGGATGGCCGAAGAACCGATGCTGCCGGGCAAGAAATACGACATCAAGCGCGCCACCAGCTACGTGCCGGGTTCCATCACCAGCATCGTGCACCGTGTGGATGTGAACACCTTGGCCGAAGGCCCGGCGAGTTCGCTGCAGTTGAACGAGATTGGTCGGGTCAAGGTCAGCCTCGACGCGGCCATCGCCCTGGACGGTTACGACAGCAACCGCACCACCGGTGCGTTCATCGTCATCGACCGCTTGACCAACGGCACTGTGGCCGCGGGCATGATCATCGCACCGCCAGTCACTCACGGCAGCGCGTCGCAGCACGGCAAGCTGGCCCACGTGGCCACCGAAGAACGTGCCCTGCGCTTCGGCCAGCAGCCGGCCACCGTTTTGTTCAGCGGCCTGTCCGGCGCCGGCAAGAGCACCTTGGCCTACGCAGTTGAGCGCAAGCTGTTCGACATGGGCCGTGCGGTGTTTGTACTGGACGGCCAGAACCTGCGTCACGACCTCAACAAAGGTTTGCCGCAGGATCGTGCCGGGCGCACCGAGAACTGGCGTCGTGCCGCTCACGTGGCGCGTCAGTTCAACGAAGCGGGCCTGCTGACCCTGGCCGCGTTCGTCGCACCCGATGCCGAAGGCCGTGAACAGGCCAAGGCGCTGATCGGCGATGACCGTCTGCTGACGGTGTACGTGCAAGCGTCACCGCTGGTGTGTGCCGAGCGTGATCCGCAAGGCCTGTACGCGGCGGGTGGGGATAACATCCCTGGCGAGTCGTTCCCGTATGACGTGCCGTTGAATGCCGATCTGGTCATCGACACCCAGGCCCTGTCGCTGGAAGACAGCGTCAAACAAGTGCTGGAGTTGTTGCGTCAGCGCGGCGCGATCTAAGAGGGGAGCAGTGACAAGCTGCTAGTTTCAAGCGGCAAGAAAAAGCCCGCCACCGAGTCATCGGTGGCGGGCTTTTTACATTCTCAAGCCCGCTCCCCCATTTTGATCAGTGTTTGCCTGGGAATTCTGTGTGCAGTTTCTCCAGCAATTGATCCTTCTCTTCCCACAACCGATTGATCCACCCCTGGAACGCCAGCCGATACTCCCCATCCTGCTCATAATTCTTTCCAATGAACTCAGCCGGGATCTGCACCTCTTCAAACTGCACCACCACGTCCTTCACGTTCCCGCACAGCAAATCCCAATACCCAGGGCGCCCGGCAGGGTAGTGAATGGTCACGTTGACCAATGACTTCAACTGCTCACCCATCGCGTCCAGCACAAACGCGATACCACCGGCTTTGGGCTTGAGCAAATAGCGAAACGGCGAGTTCTGCTGTGCATGCTTGCCGGGGGTAAACCGCGTGCCTTCGGCAAAGTTGAAAATTCCCACCGGGTTGTCGCGAAACTTCGCACAAGTCTTGCGCGTAGTTTCCAGGTCCTTGCCTTTTTTCTCCGGGTGTTTTTCCAGATAAGCCTTGGTGTAGCGCTTCATGAACGGGAAGCCCAGCGCCCACCATGCCAGGCCGATGACCGGCACCCAGATCAGCTCCTGCTTGAGGAAGAACTTCAGCGGGCGGATCCGACGGTTCAGCGCATATTGCAGCACCATGATGTCGACCCAGCTCTGGTGATTGCTGGTCACCAGGTAGGAGTGCTGGTAATCCAGGCCCTCCAGGCCTTTAAGGTGCCAGCGCGTGCGCCGGACCAGGTTCATCCAGCCCTTGTTGTTGGTGACCCAGGCCTCATGCGTGTGGTTCATCAGCCATTCGCTGAAACCCTTGGCAAACGGCAGCGCCTTGAACAGTGCGACGATAAACAAGAACGAGCACAGCAGGATCGTGTTCAGCGCCAGCAACAGCGATGCGATCACCCCGCGCACGGCGGCAGGTAGAAAACCCAGCATTTAGATATCCATAGGTCGGTTGGCGGCTTGGATCGCGGTGAGCGCGATCGTGTACACAATGTCGTCCACCTGGGCGCCACGCGGCAGGTCGTTGACCGGTTTGCGCAGGCCTTGGAGCATCGGCCCCAGGCTCACGCAATCGGCGCTGCGTTGTACCGCTTTGTGGGTGGTGTTGCCGGTGTTCAGGTCGGGGAACACGAACACCGTGGCCTTGCCGGCAACCAGGCTGTCGGGGGCCAGTTGGCGTGCCACGGCTTCGTTGGCCGCGGCATCGTATTGCAGCGGGCCGTCGATCAGCAGTGAGCTTTGCTGTTCATGGGCGAGCAGGGTGGCTTCGCGGACTTTCTCTACTTCCTCGCCGCTGGCCGAGTCGCCGCTGGAATAGCTGATCATCGCCACGCGCGGCGTGATGCCGAAGGCAGCGGCCGAGTCAGCGCTTTGCAGGGCGATCTCCGCCAGTTCGGCGGCGCTCGGGTGCGGGTTCATCACACAGTCGCCGTACACCAGCACCTGCTCAGGGAACAGCATGAAAAACACCGACGACACCAGCGTGCAACCCGGTGCGGTCTTGATCAACTGCAGGGCAGGGCGGATGGTATTGGCGGTGGAGTGGATAACGCCGGAAACCAACCCGTCCACTTCATCCAGCGCGAGCATCATGGTTGCAATCACCACGGTGTCTTCCAGTTGCTGCTCGGCCATCGGCGCGTTGAGGCTCTTGCTCTTGCGCAGCGCGACCATCGGTTCCACATAGCGCTGGCGGATCAGGTCCGGGTCGAGAACCTCCAGCCCTTCGGGCAATTCGATGCCTTGGGCGCGGGCGACCGCTTCCACATCCGCCGGCTTGGCCAGCAACACGCAGCGAGCAATGCCGCGTGCCTGGCAGATGGCGGCGGCTTGTACGGTCAGCGGTTCGCTGCCTTCCGGCAACACAATGCGCTTGTTGGCGGCCTGGGCACGCTGGATCAGCTGGTAGCGGAACACCGCCGGCGACAGGCGCATCTCCCGCGGCGTGCCGCAACGCTGGTGCAGCCAGCGCGCATCGAGGTGACTGGCGACGAAATCGGTGATGATTTCCGCGCGCTCGCGGTCATCGATGGGAATTTCTTTATTGAGGCTGTTGAGCTGGTTGGCAGTGTCGTAGGAACCGGTGCTCACCGACAGCACCGGCAGGCCGGCCTGGAATGCGCCTCGGCATAAATCCATGATGCGCGGGTCGGGCAGGGTGTCGCTGGTGAGCAACAGGCCTGCCAGCGGCACGCCGTTGATCGCGGCCAGGCTGACGGCGAGGATGATGTCGTCGCGGTCGCCGGGGGTTACCACCAGCACGCCGGGCTTGAGCAATTCCACGGTATTTCGCATGGTGCGGGCGCAGATGATGATCTTGGTCATGCGGCGGGTTTCGTAGTCGCCGGCGTTTAGGATCTGCGCGCCCATCAGGTCGGCCACGTCGCGGGTACGTGGGGCGTTGAGTTCGGGCTGGTAGGGGATGCAGCCCAGCAGGCGGAAATCACCGCTGCGCAACAGGGGCGAATGTTCCTTGAGGCGCGCGGAGAAGGCTTCCATGCTTTCGTCGGTGCGCACCTTGTTAAGGATCACGCCGAGTACTTTCGGGTCTTTCGGGCCGCCGAACAGTTGGGCCTGCAATTCCACGCGGCCGGAGAGTTCGGTGAGCACTTCGTTTTCCGGAGCCGAGACCAGGATCACTTCCGCATCCAGGCTCTTCGCCAGGTGCAGGTTGACCCGCGCTGCATAGCTGGCGCTGCGGGTCGGCACCATGCCTTCGACGATCAGCACGTCCTTTCCCACTGCGGCCTGTTGGTACAGCGTGATGATTTCTTCCAGCAACTCGTCGAGCTGGCCGTCGCCAAGCATCCGCTCGACATGGGCCAGGCCCAGGGGTTGTGGCGGCTTGAGGCCGTGGGTGCGCGCTATCAGTTCGGTGGAGCGTTCAGGGCCAGTGTCGCCCGGGTGTGGTTGAGCAATCGGTTTGAAAAAGCCGACTTTCAGCCCGGCTCGCTCAAGGGTACGCACCAGCCCAAGGCTGATGGAGGTCAGACCCACACCAAAATCGGTGGGCGCGATAAAAAAAGTTTGCATGCGAATTCTCTGGAGTTGCATGGCTTGGGTGGCGCTCTATGGCTGAGCGTCTACCGCGAATCAGATGCCAAGGTTATCGTTATTCGTGCACTTGCGCACACCAGCCGCAGGCAAAGGGCTGGCCTATTTTTTCAATACGTTGCGCGGGGTCAAGCACCCAGGCGCGCGACTGCCAGGGCGGCTGGTGGCGCAGGTGCTGAGTGTGGCCGCAGGACAGCTCGGCAACCCAGTGCCGGTCTTCATCCTGATGAAAGCCGGTGATCGCCGAGTGGCTTGTCTGACCCCGTCCGTCCGGGTTCTGTTCGCTTTCGGGCAAATCCTTGTTTAGACTTGTCCGTTCTTCATTCTTATGCAAAAGGTCTCGCCCCATGACGATCGCCGCTAACAAGGCTGTCTCCATCGACTATACCCTGACCAACGACGCTGGTGAGGTCATCGACAGCTCCGCCGGCGGCGCGCCGCTGGTCTACCTGCAAGGCGCAGGTAACATTATCCCAGGCCTGGAAAAGGCGCTGGAAGGCAAGAGCGTCGGTGATGAGCTGACCGTCGCCGTAGAACCTGAAGATGCCTACGGCGAATACTCGGCCGAGTTGGTCAGCACGCTGAGCCGCAGCATGTTCGAAGGCGTTGACGAACTGGAAGTAGGCATGCAGTTCCACGCCTCCGCTCCGGACGGCCAAATGCAGATCGTCACCATCCGTGACCTGGACGGCGACGACGTTACCGTCGACGGCAACCACCCTCTGGCTGGCCAGCGCCTGAACTTCCAAGTGAAGATCGTTGCCATCCGCGACGCTTCCGAGGAAGAAGTGGCTCACGGCCACGTCCACGGTGAAGGCGGTCATCACCACTGATTGATGCATTGATCAGTTGCTAGCAAAAACGCCCCGACTGGTTCGGGGCGTTTTTTTGCCTGTCTGAAAGCGTTCAGTCGGGTTGCCGGGCTTTTGTAGTGAGCGGGCGGTGCGACGATTCGACAAGCCCGCTCACACAGGAGGCAGTGGTAATTTTGGGGCACACACAAAAATGCCCCGGACCTTTCGGTACGGGGCATTTCTTAACTGTTTCACAACCTGGGTTGCGTTGCAGTTGTTACCACTTAGGCTGCAGCAGGAACGCTCAGAGCCTTGATGTGGCCATTCAGGCGGCTCTTATGACGAGCGGCCTTGTTCTTGTGGATGATGCCTTTATCGGCCATACGGTCGATAACTGGCACAGCCAGAACGTAAGCAGCTTGTGCTTTTTCAGCGTCTTTGGTGTCGATGGCTTTAACTACATTCTTGATGTAGGTACGAACCATGGAACGCAGGCTGGCGTTGTGGCTGCGACGCTTCTCAGCCTGTTTTGCACGTTTTTTGGCGGAAGGTGTGTTGGCCACCGTCGAGCTCCTCGAAAGACTTTTTAGGAAATAGCAAACAAAATAGGCCGCGAATCATGCCGATGACTTGATGTGTTGTCAAGAGCGGCTGATGCGAACTGCTGAGTGGTCGATCTGAAGAGGCGGGTGATTTATTTCCGGCGCTTGACCTGTAAACTCGCGAGCTTTGGCTCTGTGCTGTTGCAGGCGCGCAGTATCGCATAAGTGGGCGCTTCTTTCGCCTGCTGTTTATCTATAGGCGCAAACTCTTTCAATGAATCTGCTCAAATCGCTGGCCGCCGTCAGCTCTATCACAATGATCTCCCGGGTTTTGGGGTTTGTGCGTGACACCCTGCTGGCGCGCATTTTTGGCGCCAGCATGGCCACGGATGCCTTCTTTATTGCTTTCAAATTGCCCAACCTGTTGCGGCGGATCTTCGCCGAAGGCGCGTTTTCCCAGGCGTTCGTGCCCATCCTGGCGGAATACAAGACCCAGCAGGGCGAAGAAGCGACGCGCACCTTTATTGCCTATGTCTCGGGCCTGTTGACCTTGGTGCTGATGCTGGTGACCGTGCTCGGCATGCTTGCTGCTCCCTGGGTCATCTGGGCCACGGCCCCGGGTTTCGCCAATACGCCGGAAAAATTCGCGCTGACCACTGACCTGCTGCGCGTGACCTTTCCTTATATATTGCTGATCTCCCTTTCATCGCTGGCCGGGGCGATCCTCAATACCTGGAACCGCTTCTCGGTGCCGGCCTTCGTGCCGACCCTGCTGAACGTCAGCATGATCATCTTCGCGCTGTTTCTCACGCCGTACTTCGATCCTCCTGTGATGGCGCTGGGCTGGGCAGTGCTGGCCGGCGGCTTGGCGCAATTGCTCTACCAGCTGCCCCACCTGAAAAAGATCGGCATGCTCGTGTTGCCGCGCCTGAACCTCAAGGACACAGGCGTCTGGCGCGTGATGCGCAATATGCTGCCGGCGATCCTCGGCGTCTCAGTCAGCCAGATTTCCCTGATTATCAACACGGCGTTCGCTTCGCTGCTGGTGTCCGGCTCGGTGTCGTGGATGTACTACGCCGATCGCTTGATGGAATTGCCGTCCGGCGTGCTCGGCGTGGCGCTGGGCACGATTTTGCTGCCGACCCTGGCGCGCACCTATGCCAGCAAGGACCGCCAGGAATACTCGCGCATCCTCGACTGGGGCCTGCGCCTGTGCTTCGTGTTGGTACTGCCATGTGCCCTGGCCCTGGGGATTCTGGCGGAGCCGCTGACCGTGTCGCTGTTTCAATACGGCCAATTCGATGCCCACGATGCATTGATGACGCAGTACGCACTGGTCGCCTATTCCGTAGGGTTGCTCGGCATTATCGTGATCAAGGTGCTGGCCCCAGGCTTCTACGCCCAGCAAAACATTCGTACACCGGTGAAAATCGCGATTTTCACGCTGATCGTCACGCAACTGCTCAACCTGGTATTTATCGGCCCGCTGGCCCATGCCGGCCTGGCGCTGGCGATCAGTGTCGGTGCGTGCATCAATGCCGGGCTGTTGTTTTACCAGCTGCGCAAGCAGCAAATGTTTCTGCCGCAGGCCGGTTGGGGCCTGTTTGCCCTCAAATTGCTGGTAGCGGTGGCGGTGATGTCGGTCGTGCTGCTGGGCTTGATGCACTATATGCCTGCATGGGACGAGGGCCAGATGCTGCAACGCTTTATGCGCCTTGGCGTGCTGGTCGCCGCCGGCGTGGTGGTGTACTTCGGGATGTTGCTGCTGCAAGGCTTCCGCCTGCGAGATTTCAATCGCAAGTCACTGAGCTAGAGAGTTTGCCGCAATAAAACGGTTGTTTTATCGATTCGATCCATTTGGCCTGTGCTGTTGCCTGTCGTCCGGGGCCGGGTGTGGTTATAATCGACCACTTTATGAGCAAGAAGCGCGTTATGCAGCTGGTTCGAGGTCTTCACAACCTGCGCCCTGGACATCGGGGCTGCGTCGCCACTATTGGCAACTTTGACGGTGTTCACCGTGGTCACCAGGCTATCCTGGCCCGGCTGCGCGAGCGTGCAGTCGAGTTGGGCGTGCCCAGCTGCGTGGTGATTTTTGAGCCGCAGCCGCGTGAATACTTTACCCCCGAGACAGCGCCGGCGCGTCTTGCCCGCTTGCGGGACAAGCTGCAATTGCTGGCTGAAGAAGGTGTGGACCGCGTCCTTTGCCTGGCTTTCAACCAGCGCTTGCAAAGCCTGAGCGCCGCCGAGTTTGTCGAACGCATCCTGGTCGATGGCCTGGGCGTGCAGCATTTGGAGGTCGGTGACGACTTCCGCTTTGGTTGCGACCGCGTCGGGGATTTCGATTTCCTGCAACAGGCCGGCGCCAACCAGGGGTTTACCGTCGAAGCCGCGCAAACCGTCGAACTGGATGGCCTGCGCGTGAGCAGTACCCAGGTGCGTAACGCCCTGGCCGCTGCCGACTTCGCTTTGGCCGAGCGTTTGCTCGGTCGCCCGTTCCGCATTGCCGGTCGGGTCCTGCACGGCCAGAAGCTGGCGCGCCAATTGGGCACGCCAACCGCCAACGTGCAACTCAAACGTCGTCGTGTGCCGCTGACCGGTGTGTATCTGGTGAGCGTCGACATCGACGGCCAAGCGTGGCCGGGAGTCGCCAACATAGGCGTCAGGCCCACGGTTGCAGGTGATGGCAAGGCCCACCTGGAAGTTCACCTTTTGGATTTTGCCGGTGATCTGTATGACCGGCGTTTGACGGTGGTTTTCCACCAGAAGCTGCGTGAAGAGCAGCGTTTCGCCTCCCTTGAGGCGTTGAAAACGGCGATCAATGCGGATGTCGCCGCCGCCCGTGCACTAGCCGCACCTAGCGCCCATCGCTAACCGAAGAGCCTTAAATGACCGACTATAAAGCCACGCTAAACCTTCCGGACACCGCCTTCCCAATGAAGGCCGGCCTGCCACAGCGCGAACCGCAGATCCTGCAGCGCTGGGACAGTATTGGCCTGTACGGAAAGTTGCGCGAAATTGGCAAGGATCGTCCGAAGTTCGTCCTGCACGACGGCCCTCCTTATGCCAATGGCACGATTCACATCGGTCATGCGCTCAATAAAATTCTCAAAGACATGATCCTGCGCTCGAAAACCCTGTCGGGCTTCGACGCGCCGTACGTCCCGGGGTGGGACTGCCACGGCCTGCCGATCGAACACAAAGTCGAAGTGACCTACGGCAAGAACCTGGGCGCGGATAAAACCCGTGAACTCTGCCGTGCCTACGCCACCGAGCAGATCGAAGGGCAGAAGTCCGAATTCATCCGCCTGGGTGTGTTGGGCGAGTGGGACAACCCGTACAAGACCATGAACTTCAAGAACGAGGCCGGTGAAATCCGCGCCTTGGCCGAAATCGTCAAAGGTGGTTTCGTGTTCAAGGGCCTCAAGCCTGTGAACTGGTGCTTCGACTGTGGTTCGGCCCTGGCTGAGGCGGAAGTCGAGTACGAAGACAAGAAGTCCTCGACCATCGACGTGGCCTTCCCGATCGCCGAAGACGCCAAGTTGGCCCAGGCTTTCGGCCTGGCAAGCCTGAGCAAACCGGCTGCCATCGTGATCTGGACCACCACCCCGTGGACCATTCCGGCCAACCAGGCGCTGAACGTGCACCCGGAATTCACCTACGCCTTGGTAGACGTCGGTGACCGCCTGCTCGTGCTCGCTGAAGAAATGGTCGAGGCTTGCCTGGCGCGTTACGAGCTGCAAGGTTCGGTGATCGCCACCACCACCGGCTCTGCGCTGGAACTGATCAACTTCCGTCACCCATTCTATGACCGCCTGTCGCCGGTGTACCTGGCTGACTACGTCGAACTGGGTTCGGGTACTGGCGTTGTTCACTGCTCGCCGGCCTACGGCGTGGACGACTTCGTGATCTGCAAGAAGTACGGCCTGGTCAACGACGACATTATCAACCCGGTGCAGAGCAACGGCGTCTACGTGCCGTCGCTGGAGTTCTTCGGCGGCCAGTTCATCTTCAAGGCCGACCAGCCGATCATCGAAAAGCTGCGTGAAGTCGGTGCGCTGATGCAAACCGCCACCATCCAGCACAGCTACATGCATTGCTGGCGCCACAAGACTCCGCTGATCTACCGCGCCACCGCGCAGTGGTTCATCGGCATGGACAAAGAGCCGACCCGCGGCGACACCCTGCGTAACCGCGCGATCAAGGCTATCGAAGAAACCAAGTTCGTCCCGGCCTGGGGCCAGGCGCGCCTGCACTCGATGATCGCCAATCGTCCGGACTGGTGCATCTCCCGCCAGCGTAACTGGGGCGTGCCGATCCCGTTCTTCCTGAACAAGGAAAGCGGCGAGCTGCACCCACGTACCGTTGAACTGATGGAAATCGTCGCCCAGCGCGTTGAACAGGAAGGCATCGAAGCCTGGTTCAAGATGGACGCCGCCGAACTGCTGGGTGATGAAGCGCCGCAGTACGACAAGATCAGCGACACCCTCGACGTGTGGTTCGACTCCGGTACCACCCATTGGCACGTCCTGCGCGGCTCACACCCCATGGGCCACGAGACTGGTCCGCGTGCCGACTTGTACCTGGAAGGTTCGGACCAACACCGTGGCTGGTTCCACTCGTCGCTTCTGACCGGTTGCGCCATCGATGACCACGCGCCGTACCGCGAACTGCTGACGCACGGCTTCACCGTCGACGAGACGGGCCGCAAGATGTCCAAGTCGTTGAAGAACGTGATCGAGCCGAAAAAGATCAACGAGACCCTGGGCGCCGACATTATGCGTCTGTGGGTAGCGTCGACCGACTATTCGGGCGAGATCGCCGTGTCGGATCAGATCCTGGCTCGTAGCGCCGATGCCTACCGCCGTATCCGAAATACCGCACGCTTCCTGCTGTCGAACCTGACCGGTTTCAACCCGGCCACCGACATCCTGCCGGCCGAGGACATGCTCGCCCTGGACCGTTGGGCTGTGGACCGTACCCTGTTGCTGCAGCGTGAGTTGCAGGAGAGCTACGGCGAATACCGCTTCTGGAACGTCTATTCGAAGATCCACAACTTCTGCGTGCAGGAGCTGGGTGGTTTCTACCTCGACATCATCAAGGATCGCCAGTACACCACTGGCGCCAACAGCAAGGCACGCCGCTCGGCGCAGACTGCGCTGTATCACATCAGCGAAGCGCTGGTGCGCTGGATCGCGCCGATCCTGGCGTTCACCGCCGACGAACTGTGGGAATACCTGCCGGGCGAGCGTAACGAGTCCGTGATGCTCAACACCTGGTACGAAGGCCTGACCGAACTGCCGGCCGACTTCGAACTGGGCCGCGAGTATTGGGAAGGTGTAATGGCCATCAAGGTTGCGGTGAACAAGGAGCTGGAAGTGCAACGTGCGGCCAAGGCTGTCGGTGGCAACCTGCAAGCCGAAGTCACGCTGTTTGCCGAGGAAGGCCTGACCGCCGACCTGGCCAAGCTGAGCAACGAACTGCGCTTCGTGCTGATCACCTCCACCGCGAGCCTGGCACCGTTTGCCCAGGCTCCGGCAGACGCGGTTGCCACCGAAGTTCCGGGCCTCAAGCTCAAAGTGGTCAAGTCGGCCTTCGCCAAGTGCGCCCGTTGCTGGCACTGCCGTGAAGACGTCGGCGTGAACCCGGAGCATCCGGAAATCTGCGGTCGTTGTGTCGACAACATCAGCGGTGCTGGTGAGGTTCGCCACTATGCCTAATGCCGGTCGTTTCGGACGTCTGGGCTGGCTCGTATTGAGCTTGCTGGTGCTGGTCATTGACCAGATCAGCAAGGCTCATTTCGAGGGCACTCTGGAAATGTTCCAGCAGATCGTAGTCATCCCGGATTACTTCAGCTGGACCCTGGCCTACAACACCGGCGCGGCCTTCAGCTTCCTCGCTGAAGGAGGCGGCTGGCAGCGCTGGCTGTTCGCCGTGATCGCGGTGGTGGTCAGTGCGGTGCTGGTAGTGTGGCTCAAGCGTCTTGGGCGCGATGACACCTGGTTGGCGATCGCCTTGGCTCTGGTGTTGGGTGGCGCGCTAGGCAACCTGTACGATCGCATTGCCCTGGGCCATGTGATTGACTTCATCTTGGTGCATTGGCAGAACCGTTGGTACTTCCCAGCGTTCAATTTTGCCGACAGTGCCATCACCGTCGGTGCAATCATGCTGGCGTTGGACATGTTCAAAAGTAAGAAAACCGGAGAGACCGTCAATGACTGATCAGGTATTGGCTGAGCAACGCATCGGCCAGAACACGGAAGTCACCTTGCATTTCGCACTGCGCCTGGAGAATGGCGACACGGTCGACAGCACGTTCGACAAAGCCCCGGCTACCTTCAAGGTGGGCGACGGCAACCTGCTGCCGGGTTTCGAAGCGGCCCTGTTCGGCTTCAAGGCGGGTGACAAGCGTACCCTGCAGATCCTGCCGGAAAACGCCTTTGGCCAGCCTAACCCGCAAAACGTGCAAATCATCCCGCGTTCGCAGTTCCAGGACATGGACCTGTCGGAAGGCCTGCTGGTGATCTTCAACGATGCGGCGAATACCGAGCTGCCCGGCGTGGTGAAAACCTTCGATGACGCGCAAGTGACCATCGACTTCAACCACCCGCTGGCCGGTAAAACCTTGACCTTTGACGTTGAAATCATCGACGTTAAAGCGCTCTGACCGAGGACGCGGTTAAAACTGTGGGAGGGGCGGCGCGACGTTTCGACTTGCTCGCGAATGCGCTCTGTCAGTTATGCATATGTCCACTGACCCACCGCTTTCGCGAGCAAGCCCGCTCCCACCTTTGATCTTCATTGTCAGTTGAGTTAGCGTCAAACTTGACCCTAAGTGGCTGCAAGACACGAGGCACAGCATGCAAATCAAACTCGCCAACCCCCGTGGCTTCTGCGCGGGTGTGGACCGGGCGATCGAAATCGTCAATCGCGCCCTGGAAGTCTTCGGGCCGCCGATTTACGTGCGCCATGAAGTCGTCCACAACAAATTCGTGGTCGAGGACCTGCGCGCGCGCGGTGCCATCTTTGTCGAAGAGCTGGACCAGGTGCCGGACGACGTAATCGTCATCTTCAGCGCCCACGGTGTTTCCCAGGCCGTGCGTACCGAAGCGGCAGGCCGTGGCCTGAAAGTCTTCGATGCCACCTGCCCGTTGGTCACCAAGGTGCACATCGAAGTCGCGCGCTACAGCCGTGACGGTCGAGAGTGCATCCTGATCGGCCATGCCGGCCACCCGGAAGTTGAAGGCACCATGGGCCAGTACGATGCCAGCAATGGCGGGGCTATCTACCTGGTCGAAGACGAAAAGGATGTTGCCAATCTTCAGGTGCAAAACCCTGAACGCCTGGCGTTCGTGACCCAGACCACTTTGTCCATGGACGACACCAGCCGTGTTATCGACGCGCTGCGCAGTCGCTTCCCGGCCATCGGCGGGCCGCGCAAGGACGACATCTGCTACGCCACCCAAAACCGGCAGGACGCGGTCAAGCAACTGGCCAATGAATGTGACGTGGTCCTGGTGGTCGGCAGCCCTAATAGCTCCAACTCCAACCGCCTGCGTGAGCTGGCTGAGCGCATGGCAACCCCTGCGTACCTGATCGACGGCGCCGAAGACATGCAGCGCAGCTGGTTCGATGGCGTCGAGCGCATTGGTATCACGGCGGGCGCTTCGGCCCCGGAAGTGCTGGTGCGCGGCGTTATCCAGCAGTTGCATGCGTGGGGGGCCACCGGTGCGGACGAACTGGCGGGGCGCGAAGAAAACATCACGTTCTCCATGCCCAAGGAGCTGCGGGTTCGCTCGCTGCTCTGATTACCCGGGTGCCGGAGTAGCTCCGGCACAATGCCTGCTCGGCGCGGTCGCTGCGCAGGCTGATGCGCCCGCTGGGCGCCAGTACGACCTGATACAGGCTCTGTGGCTTCTCCGAGTCGCACACATGCACAGTACCTGCACGAAATCCTCCCCCTGAAAATATTGGCTCGCCCAGCCTGCTGAAGCGCACCTGGTTCTTGAGCGGGCCATTGCCGACGATCGGTACCTTCCCGCTGTCCTGGCGCTCCAGCAGTACCGGGTTTTTATCGTCCAAGTGGCCGCGTCCGCTCTCATCCACGATCACCCGCCAACCCCGGCTCCAGTCGTCGTCCAGCGCGTGAATGACCACCGCTCGGTTGCGTGCGACGGCTTCGGTGCGTGCGTAGCGCAGCCCTCCCGCTAAGGACTGTGCCGCGCTATGTCTTTGCTGTGACTCCAGCAGGCTCTTGAAACTGGGCACTGCCAGGTTAGCCAGGATGCTGCTCACGATCAGTCCGAGTAGCAGTTCAATCAGGGTGAAACCTCGTTGTCGCATATGCCATCCCTCCATGGATTTGAGTACAGCCATAGGTATAGCGCCCGTGCTGTGGTGCTAGATGGTGGCCTTTATGTCCAAAGTATTTCGCTTTGTTCCTGGAGCAGCGCGGGAGAAAAACCGACGCTAGTCTTGGGCCGTACAGCAGATTTCAGCTGCTTTTTTCTGGCCTTCGACACGGATGACGACGGTAATGCTTGCCTGCCCAAACACCCGTTTTTCCCACGCCTTAGCGCGGCATCAGCTCGGCATGACGCTGATCGAGGTGTTGGTTGCGGTGCTGATTCTCACCATCGGGCTGTTGGGTGCGGCGGTGATCCAGCTCAATGCGCTGAAATACACCGACAGTTCCAGGATGACCAGCCAGGCCAGTTTCATTGCCTACGACATGCTCGACCGAATCCGCGCCAATTCCGCTGCCGATTACGCATGGGATCGGTCCGAGCATGCCCCGGCGAGCAGCGCTACCGCCAGCGTGCGCGACCAGGACCTGCATGATTTCGAGGCTAATATTCTCGGCTTCGCTGGGGATAGCGCGAAGGGCGCGGTGTCGATCAGTGCAAACGAAGCCACTGTCAGTATCAGTTGGGATGACAGCAGAGGCGCTAACAGCCCGGGTGCTCGGGAAACATTCATTCTGACCAGTCGCGTCAGTGATAAGCCGGGGGTGACGCAATGAGGCGTCGCACTCGAGGTTTCAGCTTGGTGGAATTGCTGTTGGCTTTGGCGATGGGCTTGGTGCTCGTGCTAGGGGTCAGCCAGGTGGCGATCAGTTCCAGGACCACCCACGACAGCCAGCAGGCCGCCATGATGCTGCAGGATGATGCACGGTTCTTGCTGGGCAAGATGACCCAGGATATCCGTCAGGTGGGCATGTTTGGCTGTTTGGCCACGGAGTTTATCGACAACGCTCCTCCGGCCTTTGATCGGCCTGTCAGTTGGAGTGCCGGGGCGGGTGCAAAGTCGCTGACGCTGGTGACCGCGGATGTCGGCAATGAGAGTGGCAAACCCGATTGGACGGTGCTGTCTGACTGCACAGGCAGCGCCCAAGCGTATGCCGGAAATTCCCCTGTGCCTGCACCCGGACAGATCCGTTTTGCACTGCGCCAGCTCACGTACATCTTCGAAGCAGGCCAATTAAAGGTCAGCACGCCTGCGGCGCCCGCCAAGACAGTGCTGGTGGATAATGTGCAGGCTTTTGATATCAGCTTTGGCGTGGTGGCCAAAGCCGCATCAACGGAGGTAGTGCGCTACGACTCGAGTCCCGCCGATGTATCCCTGATACGCAGTGTTCGCATCCTGATGACGCTGCGAGATCCGGCCGAACGGGTTAAAGATCAAACCTACAGCGTCGTGGCGGCGCTGCGAAACCGTCTGGGGTAAGCCACCATGATGCTCACGGAGGGTATTCGTTTGCGCCAGGCGGGCATGGTTCTGCTGACCAGCCTGGTGTTCCTGTTGCTGGTGTCGCTGATCGGTTTGTCGTCGATACAAGGCGCAGTCACCCACCAAAAGATCGCCGGTAGTCTCTGGCAGCGCAATCAGTCGCTGCAAAGTGCCGAGAGTGGCTTGAGGCGCGGTGAACAGGCCATACAGCGGTCATTCGCGGCGCTGCCGTTGTGCCCGTCGATGGTTGCCTGTGCGCCGCCGCAAGCAGCATTGTCAGTGGTCGGAGCGGGAGTGGACCCCGTTTCTGGCGTCACCTGGGTTGCGCTTAAGGGCGGTGTATACGGCATTCAATTCCTGGGCCCCGCAGTAGGGGTGGTCCATTTACCGCCGCAAACCCGCGCTGCGGTGTATCGAGTGACAGCTGTGGGGCTGAGCGGCCAGTTGCGCACGGTGCTGGAGAGCGTCTACGTACGGGTGGACGAGGAGGGTGGCTCGCGTTTTCGGCGTGTGGCATGGCGGCAACTTCAATAAGGAGCAATGTAATGGGCATGGATAGCCAGGGTTTCACCCTGATCGAGTTACTGATCGCTGTGGCGCTCATCGCGGTTCTCGCTGGGATCGCTTATCCCGGATACACCGGCCATATGAAAAGGGTGTATCGCGCTGAAATCGTCGCGTTGTTGACCGAGCAAGCTCAACACCTGGAGCGCTTTTATACGAGGAACGGCACTTTTATTGACGCGAACGGCGTCAGTGCGGGCAATGATCGCTATAGAATCAGCGCTGCATTGAACCCTCAGGATTTCCAGTTGGTTGCTACGCCTGCTGTCGACTCGATAATGGTCGGCGACCCTTGCGGCGACTTCAGCCTGACCAGCACCGCTGCGCGGTCCAATCCGGGCGCCGCGCCGGACATGTCGCGCAAGCTGTGCTGGGGGCAATAATGAGGGTGCTGGATGATTGGGCGCCGGGTGCGCTTGTTCCTATTTATCGGCTGGATCAAATGATGGCAGAGCAACAGCAGGTAGTGATAGTCGGTGGCGGGGTCATCGGCTTGTTGACGGCGTTCAACCTGGCGACCCAAGGGCAAGCGGTGGTGCTGCTGGAGCGCGCGGGGTTGGGGCAGGAGTCTTCCTGGGCGGGCGGCGGGATTATTTCGCCGCTGTACCCGTGGCGCTATAGCTCGGCAGTCACCGCGCTGGCGCATTGGTCCCAGGATTTTTATCCACAGCTCGCAGAGCGTTTGTTTGCTGCGACGGGTGTCGACCCTGAGGTGCACACCACTGGGCTGTACTGGCTGGACTTGGACGACGAAGCCGAAGCCTTGGCTTGGGCTGCACGTGAAGGCCGGCCATTGAGCAAAGTGGATGTATCAGCCGCCCATGATGCCGTTCCGGTGCTGGGCAGCGGGTACTCCCAGGCGATCTACATGGCCAACGTCGCCAATGTGCGCAACCCGCGCCTTGTCAAATCCCTCAAGGCTGCACTGCTGGCGTTGCCCGGTGTGACCCTTCATGAACAGTGTGAAGTAACCGGGTTTGTCCTGGACGCTGGCAATGTGGTGGGCGTGAAGACGGCCGATGGCCCGATCTTCGGTGATCAGGTCGTCCTTGCGGCGGGCGCCTGGAGCGGTGAGTTGCTGGGCACGCTGGGCTTGGCGCTACCGGTGGAACCGGTCAAAGGCCAGATGATCCTGTACAAATGCGCATCGGACTTCCTGTCGAGCATGGTCCTGGCCAAGGGGCGATATGCGATCCCTCGGCGTGACGGGCACATCCTGATCGGCAGTACGCTGGAGCATGAAGGCTTCGACAAGACCCCCACTGAAACAGCGCTGGAAAGCCTCAAGGCGTCAGCGGTTGAGTTGATTCCTGCCTTGGCGGACGCCGAGGTTGTTGGGCACTGGGCCGGATTGCGCCCAGGTTCGCCGGAAGGTATCCCTTACATCGGCCGCGTGCCGGGCTTCAACGGGTTGTGGCTCAACTGCGGGCATTACCGCAACGGCCTGGTGCTTGCGCCGGCGTCCTGCCAATTGTTTGCTGACTTGCTGCTGGCGCGTACGCCGATCATCGACCCGGCGCCTTATGCGCCTGAGGGGCGGATCAGCGCTGGATAGACGTCGGCCCCTGCTCAAGATGCGCCTGGGTGCAATACCACTCCTGGCGCGAGCTCAAGGCGCGATCCTGCGGCAGGTGCACGCCGCAGTGGGCGCAGCGCACCATCAAGGCGGCGTCGGGCTCACTGGCGCGTTGCTGTTTGGCGGCCGGACTTTTGAATTTGCGCCAGAACCATACTGCAGCGGCAATGACGGCAATCCAGAACAGTAGACGAAGCATGATGGGCAGTTTCTCGACAAGGAATGCGCCAGTTTAGCCAAGGACGTGCCAGGCGCACAGCGCAATAATACCGCTCACAAAAAAGGAGCCTCGAAAGGCTCCTTCTTGATGACGCAGGGTGCAATCAGTCAAACACACCAAAGGTCATGTAGCTGAACCATGAGCGGTCCTGGTTGTTGCCCAGGGCCTGTGGCTCTTCCTCTTCGATCACGTCGCCGTTCTCGTCATGCGGCTTGAGGTCCGAAGGGATAGCGTCCTTGGCGTCCTGGTACTGCTTGATCACGTCCTGGTTGGCGCGGGTTTCGCCCGGCGGCAGCGGTGGACGGGACTCAATCAGGCCCAGAGTGTACTTGCTCAGCCACGAACGGTTGTCGGCTTCGGCAACCTGAGGCACCAACTGGCCATCTTTCAGGCTCGGGTGATCCGGGTAGTTGAGCTTCAGGGTTTCCAGGCTGGTGCTGGCCAGTTCGTCCAGGTGCAGACGTTGGTAAGCCTCGGTCATCACCGCCAAGCCGTCACCCACGGAAGGGGTTTCCTGGAAGTTCTCGACAACATAACGGCCACGGTTGGCGGCAGCTACATAGGCCTGACGGGTCAGGTAGTAGTGAGCCACGTGGATCTCGTAGGAGGCCAGCAGGTTGCGCAAGTAGATCATGCGCTGCTTGGCGTCCGGCGCGTAGCGGCTGTTGGGATAGCGGCTGGTCAGCTGCGCGAACTCGTTGTAGGAGTCGCGGGCAGCGCCCGGGTCACGCTTGGTCATGTCCAGCGGCAGGAAGCGCGCCAGCAGGCCAACGTCCTGGTCGAACGAGGTCAGGCCCTTCATGTAGTAGGCGTAGTCGACGTTCGGGTGCTGCGGATGCAGGCGGATAAAACGCTCGGCGGCGGACTTGGCAGCTTCTGGCTCGGCGTTCTTGTAGTTGGCGTAGATCAGCTCGAGCTGAGCCTGGTCGGCGTAGCGCCCGAACGGATAACGCGACTCCAGTGCCTTCAGCTTCGCTGTGGCGCTGGTGTAGCTATTATTGTCCAAGTCTTTCTGAGCCTGTTGGTACAACTCGACTTCGCTCAGGTTTTCGTCGACGACTTCCTTTGTTGACGAGCAAGCAGCAGTCATGGCGAGGATGGCGATCAGCAGCAGGTGTTTCACTTGCATGGCGGCTTGCGTCCCTATGACGGCCGCTGTCTTGGGCGGGGCCGTCCTGTTATGATGAGCGCCCCGTTGAAAGCCTCGGGGCAAAAGACGCCGTATTTAACCACAAGCGCGCAGCCGAAACCAAAGGCTGTGCCACGCCTAGTCTGAGCATGTCCGATAAAATTGAACTTCGCGCAGAGGTGCCGTCCGAATTGGGCGGCCAACGCCTCGATCAAGTCGCCGCACAATTATTCGCTGAGCACTCGCGCTCGCGCCTTTCCGCCTGGATCAAAGACGGCCGCCTGACTGTGGATGGAGCGGTTATCCGCCCGCGAGACACAGTCCATGGTGGTGCGATTCTTGAGCTGACTGCCGAGCAGGAAGCCCAGGGAGAATGGGTCGCCCAGGACATTGAGCTGGACATCGTCTATGAAGATGACGACATCCTGGTCATCAACAAACCCGCAGGCCTGGTGGTTCATCCGGCTGCCGGGCACGCTGACGGCACTTTGCTCAATGCCTTGTTGCACCACGTGCCGGACATCATCAATGTCCCGCGCTGCGGCATCGTGCACCGTCTGGACAAGGACACCACCGGCTTGATGGTGGTGGCCAAGACCATTCAGGCGCAGACGCAGTTGGTCACACAATTGCAAAGCCGCAGCGTCAGCCGAATCTACGAGTGCATCGTGATCGGCGTGGTGGTGGCAGGTGGCAAGATCAACGCCCCGATCGGTCGTCACGGCCAACAGCGCCAGCGTATGGCGGTGATGGAGGGCGGCAAGCAAGCTGTCAGTCATTACCGTGTACTTGAGCGTTTCCGCTCCCACACGCATGTGCGGGTCAAGCTGGAAACCGGCCGCACGCACCAGATTCGCGTGCACATGGCGCACATCAACTTCCCGTTGGTCGGAGATCCGGCCTACGGCGGTCGCTTCCGTATTCCGCCGGCGGCCAGTGTGACAATGGTTGAATCGCTTAAATCCTTCCCGCGCCAGGCACTGCATGCACGCTTCCTGGAGTTGGATCATCCGACGAGCGGTAAGCGGATGAGCTGGGAATCGCCTCTTCCGGACGATCTGGTCTGGTTGTTGTCGCTGCTCAAGCAGGATCGCGAGGCATTTATCGGATGAGTGACTGGCTGATTCCTGACTGGCCTGCGCCGGCTCAGGTGAAGGCCTGCGTCACCACTCGTGCGGGCGGCGTCAGTCTGGCGCCGTTCGACAGCCTCAATCTGGGCGATCATGTCGAGGACAGCCTGGACGCCGTCCTGGAAAATCGCCGTCGGCTTACCGATGCCTTCGTTATACAGCCGGCTTGGCTGCGCCAAGTCCACGGTATCAAGGTGGTCGAGGCCGATCCTGGCCAGACTGCCGAAGCCGATGGCAGTTGGACAAGCACTCCAGGCATTGCCTGTACCGCAATGACTGCTGATTGCCTGCCCGCTTTGTTCTGCAACCGCGCCGGCACCCGTGTGGCGGCTGCCCATGCCGGTTGGCGCGGGTTGGCGGCAGGCGTGTTGGAAGCTGCTCTCGACAGCCTGGACGCCGAACCCGCTGACGTGTTGGTCTGGCTCGGCCCGGCCATTGGCCCACAGGCCTTCGAAGTCGGCCCTGAAGTGCGTGAAGCCTTCATGCAGCAACTGCCGATTACCGCCAAAGCCTTTGTGCCCAGCCGCACTCCCGGCAAGTTCATGGCCGACATCTATCAGTTGGCCCGTCTGCGCCTTGCCGCGCGCGATGTCACGGCTGTTTACGGTGGCGGTTTCTGCACGGTGACCGATCCACGCTTCTTTTCTTTCCGCCGCAGTTCGCGCACCGGTCGGTTTGCCTCCCTTATCTGGCTCGAGCGCTAGACTCTTCTGATCTGCGTCAACTACCCGTAGCTTGAATCTCCCAGAATCGACCGCATCTATAGGGGTATCTGGCAGGTTTCTTCATTCAGGATGTTTTATAGCTCCGGCCTGCTCAAAAGGAAGGTGACTAATGCGTATTGATCGTTTAACCAGCAAATTGCAGTTGGCCTTATCAGACTCCCAATCCTTGGCGGTGGGCCTTGACCATCCGGCCATTGAGCCTGCGCACCTGATGCATGCACTTCTGGAACAGCAAGGTGGTTCTATCAAGCCCTTGCTGATGCAGGTGGGCTTTGACGTCAACAGCCTGCGCAAGGAGTTGAGCAAAGAGCTCGACCAACTGCCGAAAATCCAAAACCCGACCGGCGACGTGAATATGTCCCAGGACTTGGCGCGTCTGCTCAATCAGGCAGACCGTCTGGCCCAGCAGAAAGGCGACCAGTTCATTTCCAGTGAGCTGGTGTTGCTCGCCGCGATGGACGAGAACAGTAAGCTTGGCAAATTGTTGCTGGGCCAGGGCGTGAGTAAGAAGGCCCTGGAAAACGCCATCAACAACCTACGTGGCGGTGACGCGGTAAACGACCCCAACCACGAGGAGTCGCGTCAGGCCCTGGATAAATACACTGTCGACCTGACCAAGCGTGCCGAAGAGGGCAAGCTTGACCCGGTGATCGGCCGTGACGATGAAATTCGTCGCACTATCCAGGTGCTGCAACGCCGCACCAAGAACAACCCGGTGCTGATCGGTGAGCCTGGTGTGGGTAAGACCGCGATTGCCGAAGGCCTGGCTCAGCGCATTATTAATGGCGAAGTGCCAGACGGCCTGAAAGGCAAGCGCCTGCTGTCCCTGGACATGGGGTCGTTGATTGCAGGTGCCAAGTTTCGCGGTGAGTTCGAAGAACGCCTCAAATCCCTGCTTAATGAACTGTCGAAGCAGGAAGGGCAGATCATTCTGTTTATCGACGAACTGCACACCATGGTCGGCGCCGGTAAAGGTGAGGGCTCCATGGATGCCGGCAACATGCTCAAGCCTGCCTTGGCGCGGGGTGAGTTGCACTGCGTCGGTGCTACCACGCTCAACGAATATCGCCAGTACATCGAAAAAGACGCCGCCCTTGAGCGTCGCTTCCAGAAAGTGCTGGTGGAAGAGCCGAGCGAAGAAGACACCATCGCGATCCTGCGTGGCTTGAAAGAGCGCTACGAGGTTCACCACAAGGTGGCGATCACCGACGGCGCGATCATTGCGGCGGCCAAGTTGAGCCATCGCTATATCACTGACCGTCAGTTGCCGGACAAGGCCATCGACTTGATCGACGAAGCGGCCAGCCGTATCCGCATGGAAATCGATTCCAAGCCGGAAGTACTCGACCGTCTGGATCGGCGGCTGATTCAACTGAAAGTCGAGTCCCAGGCCCTTAAGAAAGAAGAAGACGAAGCGGCGAAGAAACGTCTGGAAAAACTTCAGGAAGAAATCGTGCGTCTGGAGCGCGAGTATTCCGACCTGGAGGAAATCTGGACCTCGGAGAAAGCTGAAGTGCAGGGTTCTGCGCAGATCCAGCAAAAGATCGAGCAGTCCCGCCAGGAACTGGAAGCCGCGCGTCGTAAAGGCGACCTGAACCGCATGGCCGAGTTGCAATACGGGGTGATCCCGGACTTGGAGCGCAGCCTGCAGATGGTCGATCAGCACGGTAAAAGCGAGAACCAGTTGCTGCGCAGCAAGGTGACCGAGGAAGAAATTGCCGAAGTCGTTTCCAAGTGGACCGGCATTCCGGTGTCGAAGATGCTCGAAGGCGAGCGCGACAAATTGTTGAAAATGGAAAGCCTGTTGCACCAGCGGGTCATTGGTCAGGAAGAGGCCGTGGTGGCGGTGTCCAACGCAGTGCGGCGTTCCCGTGCCGGGTTGTCCGACCCGAATCGCCCAAGTGGTTCGTTCATGTTCCTCGGCCCGACCGGCGTGGGTAAGACCGAGCTATGCAAAGCCTTGGCCGAGTTCCTCTTTGATACCGAAGAAGCCATGGTGCGCATCGATATGTCCGAATTCATGGAGAAGCACTCGGTGGCTCGCTTGATTGGCGCCCCACCAGGCTATGTGGGCTACGAGGAGGGCGGTTACCTGACCGAAGCCGTGCGGCGTAAGCCTTACTCGGTGATCCTGCTGGATGAGGTCGAGAAGGCGCATCCGGATGTGTTTAACATCCTGTTGCAAGTGCTGGAAGATGGACGCCTGACGGACAGTCACGGGCGTACCGTGGACTTCCGCAACACGGTGATCGTGATGACCTCCAACCTGGGCTCGGCGCAGATCCAGGAGCTGGTAGGTGATCGTGAGGGCCAGCGCGCTGCTGTAATGGATGCATTGACCACGCACTTCCGTCCGGAATTCATCAACCGGGTCGACGAAGTGGTGATCTTTGAGCCTCTGGCACGTGACCAGATCGCGGGTATCACCGAGATCCAGCTGGGGCGTCTGCGCAGTCGTCTGGCTGAGCGCGAACTGTCGCTGGAGCTGGGCAGTGACGCGTTGGAGAAATTGATCGCGGTTGGTTACGACCCGGTGTATGGGGCACGGCCGTTGAAACGTGCGATCCAGCGCTGGATCGAGAACCCGCTGGCCCAGTTGATTCTGTCGGGTAGCTTCATGCCGGGCACCAGCGTCACGGCGACTGTGGAAAACGACGAAATCGTCTTCCACTGAGCCCAGGCTGTTGGCTGATAAGACAAGGCCTCGCATTGCGGGGCCTTTTTTTTCGATAGGGCGTTGAACTGTAAGGCAAAGGCTTGTAAAGTGCGCCCCGCAGCAACGTCAGCCCACGGGTTTCTTCTCCCCAAGAAGAAATCAGAAACAAGCGCAAATCATTGTCTTAAAAGCAATTTAAAGGGTTGACAGGGGTTTTTAAGATTGTAGAATAGCGCGCCTCAGACACGTGAACGTAGCGATACGGGAAAGTCGAAGAGAAGGTTGCACCGCAGTAAAAATGCTTTGAAATAAGTAACACTTTGAAATGTGTAGTTCCGTGATAGCTCAGTCGGTAGAGCAAATGACTGTTAATCATTGGGTCCCAGGTTCGAGTCCTGGTCACGGAGCCAATTTCAAACCGGGGTATAGCGCAGTCCGGTAGCGCGCCTGCTTTGGGAGCAGGATGTCAGGAGTTCGAATCCCCTTACCCCGACCATATTTGGGTCGTTAGCTCAGTTGGTAGAGCAGTTGGCTTTTAACCAATTGGTCGTAGGTTCGAATCCCACACGACCCACCATTTTTGAGACCAGTTAACGCTGGAATCAGATCTTAAGATCAGAGGCCAAAAGCACTGATCGAAGAAGGCGACTGAAAGGTCGCCTTTTTATTACCGGGGTATAGCGCAGTCCGGTAGCGCGCCTGCTTTGGGAGCAGGATGTCAGGAGTTCGAATCCCCTTACCCCGACCATTTTTCAAGAAAAAAGGCGCCTTTTTGGCGCCTTTTTTCGTTTGTTGATCAGATAGATACCTCGAATCTAATGTATCAGGGCGGTTTTCTCAGAAAATTATTTCGCAGGCAGGCGAAAGCCTCTGATTAACCAGAGCTCGCTATAACGGTGCGTTTTGCCTTAGGTGTCGTGCTACGGAGATGCTCGAGAGAACGAAGTGATTCCTATTGATCGCTCAGACGAGGTGCGCTTCCTAAATGTGCCGGCGCCTAGCCCGCTTGATATTAACGTTAACAAAAGACTCTGCTCTATTTGATCGGCTGGCGATTCCATGGCAGGTGGCATGGAGCCGCGATGTAGTTGGGCAGATGCGAGCTCGAGAGCCTTCTGAAGCGCGCCTGTGCCAGTCGATCTGCTCGGCCGATCAAGACCGACTTCCGTGGTATCTGGTTGTTGTAGGTTCGGTAGGTTCTTGGGTTCTGGGTGGGCGCTATCTCGCGATGGCAGCCTTATTTGAGTGGGTGGGGGAGTAACGGATGAAGCCGGGGGGGTACGGCTTGGATCAACCCTTCTAACCTGGTTCAAAGCACCCTGAGCCAAGCTTCTCTCATGCAGAACGACACGCATATGGTCGTAGTCTACTTCGATATAATTCATCGTCGTCGCTATATTGGAGTGGTTCAGTAGACTTTTCGTTAGATGGATGTTTCGCTCTGGCTGCTTCATCAAGTCTGTCGCAAGGGTGTGCCTAAAGCGGTGAGGTGTAATCCGCACGCCGATTTTATCGGTGAGCTTGCGGTACATTGACTCCACCTGGTCGATGTTCATTTCCTTGCCGTGATAGTGCCGGGAGAATCGGTTGACGTTAAAAAGTTGATCGTCCGGTGAAAAGCCAACTTTCTCCGCTTCTCCCAGGATTCTGCAAAGGTGTGGAGCGAGCCCATCCATGATGGGTAGGAAAAATTCGCGATGGGTTTTCTCTGTTTCACCCCGGACCAAGATCATCTGACTGTCCCAGTCAACATCTTTGAAACGCAGGCACAACAGAGCATTCAGCCGAATGCCGGTGTAATAAAACATCTCAAAAGCGGCAAGCCAGAACCAAGCAGGCGTTATCTGGCTCCGCTCGTGAGTAGAGCGTTCTTGCCCAACAAGACCGGTGAGCCAGTTGCGTGCCCGTTGGATGGCGTCTCCATTGATTGTCTTGCTGGCTCGCTTTGGTGGAATAACGCTGGTTTTCTTGAATGGGTTGATGGTGGTATGCGTCATCATCCCGTTTTCTATGGCATAGCCCCAAACGGTGCGAAGATGATTTGAATAAGTGTTCCAGCTGCGTTTGGATAATCCGTTCTCAAGAACCCTCTTTCTCCATGTCAGTACCGCACGATGATCAATCTGATCAATCGGGGTTGTTCGGAAATGCTTGAGTAGTGCTTTGGTCGATGCACGATAGATCTTCGCGCTGGCTTCTCGAAGATCATGCGCAAAAATGTACTCCTCTGTTAACGTCAAAGGCGTCGTCATTCTGGCGATTCCAACAATTCCGATTTCAGAGAAAGGCTTACATTGTCATAGGGAACTTCACTGAAAATCGTAAGCGGGTCGATAAGTAAGTACCCTTTGAGCTGCTTTGATTTTCGCGGTCCAACAACGTCGCATGTCCAGATATTCAAGCTTTTTTCAGTTTTTTTGCGGATTCCACGGCCATCCGGCCACCTATTCCATAAACATCCGGCCACTGATTCCACGATGATCCGGCCACCCATTCCACGGTCATCCGGCCACCCTTAAGGCAGGCAGCAACGCAGGATTAATTCACTACCATCGACCTCTTTTATCGAAGCAGAGAGGTCGTCGTGGAGCGGTTATCCATGCGTAAGATTCGAGAAGTGCTACGTCTTAAATTCGAGGTCGGCCTATCTGCCCGCCAAGTCGCTGGCAGCTTGCAAGTAGGCCGAGCCAGCGTCGGTGAGTACCTCAATCGCTTTGCTG
>NZ_CAXAQM010000030.1:0-58127 GCF_963970525.1 Pseudomonas sp. EA_65y_Pfl1_P113 | reverse complement strand
AAGAAAGAAGCCGTGATCGGCAGATGCGCGCCTTGGAACGCAAGGCACGCAAACTTGGATTGCAGCTGGTTAAAGCGGCTTAAATTTTAAGAGCAAAAACAATGAGTTATTTTTTGTTTGATAAGAGTGGGCTTGCTCCCACCTTTGTTTTGCGGTGATTTTAAAGTTAGCGCTGATGCACCAACTGCCCGGCTGCATACGTCTGCATCACCGTCCGATCATCCCCCAGTGTCATCAACACAAACAACGTCTCGGCAATGTTATTCGCCTGCTTCAAGCGATAGCTCAACAACGGCGTAGCGTTGTAGTCCAGCACTAAAAAGTCCGCATCCGTCCCCGGCTGCAACGTGCCGATCTTGTCTTCCAGCCGCAGCGCCCGCGCGCCGCCCAGGGTCGCCAGGTACAGCGATTTGAACGGGCTCAACCGCGCGCCCTGCAATTGCATGACCTTGTAGGCTTCGTTCAAGGTTTGCAGCAGCGAGAAACTGGTGCCGCCACCCACGTCCGTGCCCAGGCCCACATTCAACTTGTGCTTCTCAGCCATCGGCAGGTTGAACAAGCCGCTGCCGAGGAACAGGTTCGAGGTCGGGCAAAACGCGACGGCCGAGCCCGTTTCTGCCAGTCGCGCGCATTCGTCATCGCACAGGTGCACGCCGTGGGCAAACACCGAGCGCTCGCCCAGCAATGTGTAGTGGTCGTACACATCCAGGTAGCCATTGCGCTCCGGGAACAGCGTTTTTACCCACTCGACTTCCTGCGTGTTCTCGCTGATGTGCGTCTGCATGTACAGGTCGGGGTATTCGCCCAGCAGTTGCCCGGCCAAGGCCAATTGTTCCGGCGTGCTGGTCGGCGCAAAGCGCGGCGTGACCGCATAGTGCAGTCGGCCTTTGCCGTGCCATCGCTCGATCAGCGCCTTGCTCTCCTGGTAGCCGGATTCTGCGGTATCGGTCAGGTAGTCCGGCGCGTTGCGGTCCATCATCACCTTGCCGGCGATCATGCGCAGGTCGAGCTTTTCTGCCACCTCAAAAAATGCGTTCACTGACTGCGGATGCACGCTGCCAAACACCAGCGCGGTGGTGGTGCCGTTTCGCAGCAGCTCCTTGATAAAAATATCAGCGACTTCTTCGGCGTGAGCCTTGTCGGCGAACTGGCTTTCGCACGGGAAGGTGTAAGTGTTCAGCCAATCCAGCAATTGCTCGCCATACGCGCCGACCATGCCGGTTTGCGGCAGGTGGATGTGTGTATCGATCAGGCCGGGTGTGATCAGCGCGTCCTGGTAGTGGGTGATGTCGATGTCGGCGGGCAACGTCGGCAGCAAATCGCCGGCATGACCAATCGCGCTGATCTGGCCGTTTTCGATCACCAGCAGGCCGTCTTCGAAATACTCGTAGGAAGCTTCGATACCCACTTCAGCGGGATCGGCGATGCTGTGCAGGATGGCGGCACGGTAGGCTTTGCGAGTCAAAGGCATGGTCGTCTCAATTCAAAGGGCTTGGCTGCGACGCGAAGCCGGCAGCAGTTTGGCAATGGGTTCGGCGCTGGCGGTGTGCTGGCCGAAATTCGCGTTATAGGTAGCGATGATTTCGCCGGCGATGGAGACGGCGATCTCCACCGGTAATTTGCCCTTTACCTCGGTGAGGCCCATGGGGCAGCGCATGCGTTGCAGCTGTGCGGCGTCGAAGCCGCGATCACGCAAGCGGTGTTCGAATTTGACCCGTTTGGTCTTTGAGCCAATCAGGCCGAAATACGCAAAGTCATTGCGTTTGAGCAGGGCGGCGGTCAGTTCCAGGTCCAGCGCATGATTGTGGGTCATGACGATGCAGTAACTGCCCACCGGCAAGTCGGCGACTTCGTCGACCGGCTCTTCGCTGACGATTTTACGCACGCCTAGCGGGATATGTTCCGGAAACTCCTGGTCGCGCGAATCGATCCAACGCACCCGGCACGGCAGGCTCGCCAGCAATGGCACCAACGCGCGGCCAACATGGCCGGCGCCAAACACCGCGATCTGCGCCTGCACTTGGCCCATGGGTTCGAACAGCAGCACGGTCACGCCGCCACAGCACTGGCCCAGGCTGGCGCCGAGGCTGAAGCGTTCCAGATGAGTGTTCTGCTGGCCACTTACGAGCATGTCCCGGGCGATCTGCATGGCCTTGTATTCCAGGTGCCCGCCGCCGATGGTGTCGAAGGTCTGCGCGGCGCTGATTACCATCTTCGAACCGGCGTTGCGCGGCGTGGAGCCGAGCTCTTCGATGATGGTCACCAGGACGCAGGGTTCGCCCTGGTTTTGCAGGTCGGCGAGGGCGCTGATCCAGTTGTTCATGTTTACCTCAACATTTCTGTTGTCCGTTCGGCCGTCTTTGCGAGCAAGTCGAAGGCGGCGTCTCGGTCTAAAGCGAAGCCAACTCGGTTTCGGTTACCACAGGCGCAACAGCCTGCAACTGCCGCATCTGCTCACACCCCCACAACACCCGCTCCGGCGTCGCCGGTGCGTCAATCTTCGGCTGATGGCGATAATCACCCAGGCTCGCCACGGCGTCCTTGATCGCGCACCACGAAGCAATCCCGAGCATGAACGGCGGCTCGCCCACGGCCTTGGAATGGAACACCGTGTCTTCCGGGTTCTTGCGGTTTTCCACCAGCTTGACGCGCAGCTCCAGCGGCATGTCCGCCACGGCTGGGATCTTGTAGCTGGCCGGGCCGTTGGTCATCAGCTTGCCCTTGTTGTTCCACACCAGCTCTTCCATGGTCAGCCAGCCCATGCCCTGGATAAAACCGCCTTCGACCTGACCGATGTCGATGGCCGGGTTCAGCGAGGCGCCGACGTCGTGGAGGATGTCGGTGCGCAGCATCTTGTACTCGCCGGTCAGGGTGTCGACGATCACTTCGCAACAGGCCGCGCCGAACGCGAAGTAGTAGAACGGCCGACCGCGCGACTGGCTGCGGTCGTAGAAGATTTTCGGGGTCTTGTAGAAGCCGGTGCTCGACAGCGAAACCTGGGCGAAATAAGCCTGCTGGATCAACGCCTCAAAGGTCAGGATCTGGTCACGCAGGCGCACATGACCGTTGCGGAATGCCACATCGGCCTCGCTCACGTCGTACTTGCGCGCGGCAAATTCCACCAGTCGCTGCTTGATGGTTTCGGCGGCGTTCTGCGCGGCCTTACCGTTCAGGTCAGCACCGCTGGAGGCGGCGGTCGGCGAGGTGTTGGGCACTTTGTCGGTGTTGGTGGCGGTGATCTGTACGCGGTCGATCTCCACCTGAAACACCTCGGCCACCACCTGCGCGACCTTGGTGTTCAAGCCCTGGCCCATCTCGGTGCCGCCGTGGTTCAGGTGGATGCTGCCGTCGGTATAGATGTGGATCAGTGCACCCGCCTGGTTGAGAAAGCTGGCTGTAAACGAAATGCCGAACTTCACCGGGGTCAGCGCCAGGCCTTTTTTCAGGATCGGGCTGTGGGCGTTGTACAGGCGAATCGCTTCGCGGCGCTCGGCGTATTGGCTGCTGGCCTCAAGCTCAGCGGTCATCTCTTCGAGCATGTTGTGCTCGACCGTCTGGTAGTAGTGGGTGACGTTGCGCTCGGTCTTACCGTAGTAGTTGGCTTTGCGCACCGCCAGCGGATCAAGCGCCAGATGGCGGGCGATGGCGTCCATCACTTCCTCGATGGCGACCATGCCTTGCGGGCCGCCAAAGCCACGGTAGGCAGTGTTGGACGCGGTGTTGGTCTTGCAGCGATGGCCGTTCACCGTGGCATCGCCCAGGTAATACGCGTTGTCGGAGTGGAACATCGCACGGTCGACAATCGAGTTGGACAGGTCCGGCGAACAGCCGCAGTTACCCGCCAGTTCCAGGTTGATGCCATGCAGGCGACCAGAGTCGTCAAAGCCGACGTCGTATTCGATATAGAAGGGGTGGCGCTTGCCGGTCATCAGCATGTCTTCCACGCGCGGCAGGCGCATCTTGGTCGGCTGGCCAGTGAGGCGCGCGACCACCGCGCACAAGCACGCGGGGCTGGCGGCCTGGGTTTCCTTGCCGCCGAAACCACCGCCCATGCGGCGCATATCCACCACGATCTTGTTCATCGACACGTCGAGCACTTCGGCCACCAGTTTCTGCACTTCGGTGGGGTTTTGCGTAGAGCAATAGACAATCATGCCGCCGTCTTCGGTGGGCATCACCGAGGAGATCTGGGTTTCCAGGTAGAAGTGTTCCTGGCCGCCGATATGAAGAGTGCCCTGGATACGGTTTTTGGCCGTGGCCAATGCGCCGACTGAATCACCGCGCTGGTGGGTGTGGCTGTCGAGCACGAAGTGCTTTTTGCGAAACGCCTCGACCACATCCAGCACCGGTTCCAGGTCTTCGTATTCGATCACCGCAGCCATCGCTGCTTTGCGTGCGGTGCCCAGGTCGCGGGCGGCCACTGCGAGTACAACCTGGCCGACGTACTGCACCGTATCAATCGCCAGCAACGGATCGCCGGGCATCAGCGGGCCGATGTCTTTCAGGCCCGGCACGTCTTCATGGGTGATAACAATGCGCACACCTTCAAAGGCATAGCAGGGCGCGGTGTCGATGCTGATGATCTTCGCGTGGGCACGGTCGGACATGCGCGCATACAGGTGCAATTGGTTGGGGAATTCAAGGCGGTCATCGATGTAGTGCGCTTCACCGCTGACGTGCTTGGCGGCGCTGTCATGCTTGACGCTGCGGCCCACGCCAGAGGTGAGATCCTGGGCGAACAGCTCGGCGAGTTCGGCTAGGGTTTTAACGACGGCGTGATGGTTAGACATAAGCGGTCACCCGAGTCTCGATGTGCGGCGTTTGCAGTTCGATGAAGTATTTGCGCAACAGGTTCTGCGCGCTGAGCAGGCGATATTCCTTGCTGGCGCGGAAGTCCGACAGCGGGGTGAAATCCTCGGCCAGGGCGGCGCAGGCTTTTTCGACGGTGGTCGAGTTCCAGGTGGCGCCCACCAACGCGGCTTCGCCGCTCTTGGCGCGTTTAGGCGTGGCCGCCATGCCACCGAACGCAACGCGGGCGTCGCTGATCACACCGTTTTCAATCTGCAAATTGAACGCGGCGCACACGGCGGAAATGTCATCGTCCAGGCGCTTGGAAACCTTGTAGGCGCGGAACAACGCGTGACCCTTCGGCACGATAATTTTCTCGATGAACTCGCTGTCCTGGCGCGCGGTGACGCGGTAATCGATGAAGTAGTCTTCAAGCGCCAGGGTGCGGCGGGTTTCGCCCTTGCGCAGCACGATCTGCGCGCCGAGGGCGATCAGCAGCGGTGGCGAATCACCAATCGGCGACGCATTGCCGATATTGCCGCCCAGGGTGCCCTGGTTGCGGATTTGCAGAGAGGCGAAGCGATGCAGCAGTTCGCCAAAGTCCGGGTATTCAGCGTTCAACGCGGCGTAACAATCGGAGAGGGCTGTGGCCGCGCCGATTTCCAGGTGGTCGTCGAGATCTTCGATGTGCTTCATTTCTTCAATGTTGCCGACGTAGATCATCACCGGCAGCGTGCGGTGGAACTGGGTGACTTCCAGCGCCAGGTCGGTGCCTCCGGCCAGCAAGCGCGCCTGGGGATAAGCATCGTAGAGGTCGGCCAGATCGGCAACGGTCAGGGGCACCAGGCAGCGTTTGTCGCCGCTGTTGAGTTCACCGGTTTGCGTCGGCGCAATGGCTTTGAGGCGGGCGATGGTGTCGGCCTGGCGGCTGTCGAAGTGATCCTGGGGTTTGTTGCAGCAAGCCTGTTCGGCGGCAGCGAGAATCGGGCGATAACCGGTGCAGCGGCACAGGTTGCCGGCCAGGGCTTCATAGGCTTTCTGGCTGTCGGGGGCGTCGCTATTCTTTTGCAGGGCAAACAACGACATCACAAAACCGGGGGTGCAAAAGCCGCATTGTGAACCGTGGCACTCGACCATGGCCTGTTGCACGCTGTGCAGTTGGCCCTGGTGCTTGAGGTCTTCGACGCTGATCAGTTGTTTGCCGTGCAGGGACGAGACAAAGGTCAGGCAGGAGTTGAGGCTGCGATAACGGATCTGCTCGGCGCCTTGATCGTCCTTGTGCAGCTCGCCGACCACCACGGTGCAGGCACCGCAATCGCCGCTGGCGCAGCCTTCCTTGGTACCGGATTTGCCCACATGCTCGCGTAGATAGTTGAGCACAGTCAGGTTGGGGTCCAGGGCGTGCTCGCTACGGAGTTCCTGGTTAAGTAAAAACTGGATCACGGAAGGCCTCGCAGACTCATTATTGTTGTTAACCGCTTTGCGCCGAATCTAGTCATGTCTGACTTTTCGGTCAATTGTTTTCTGACCTAAGGGTCAAGAAAATCCGATCACAACACGTTCAATTATGGTCCAGTCTTCTGGAACCGTTGTTTTTGCGGGCTTATACACTGCAACCTTTGCTTATTCCGTGCCAAATTCGCCAAGGTGGGCGTAGCGCCATCAGCGGGCCAATGCGCTACACTGCCGCGCCTGTATTGATAGAAGATTTTGAAGGGAAAACATGACGTTCAAGGCGCCGGACAGTCTCGCCGAGCAAATCGCTCACCACCTCGCCGAACGCATTATTCGCGGCGATCTCAAGCCTGGGGAGCGGATCCAGGAGCAAAAGGTCACGCTGGCACTCAATGTCAGCCGTGGTTCCGTGCGTGAAGCCTTGCTGATCCTCGAACGTCGCCACTTGATCGCGATTCTGCCGCGCCGTGGCGCCCACGTCACCGAACTCACCGCACACAAGGTGCAGAGCCTGTGTACCCTGATGGGCGAGATGTACATCCTGCTCGGCAATGCGGTTGCCGAAGGCTGGCAGACCCAGGTCGACATGGCACCGTTTCTGCAAATACAGCAGCGCCTGCAGGTCAGCTATGAGCGCGAGGACATCCGCGCTTTCGTTGAGGAAAGCTTCAATGTCATGCGTGCCGCGTACCCCTTCGCCAACAACCCGTATTTGCAGGAAACCGTCGAGAACCTGCAGCCTGCGATGAACCGTGCCTATTACCTGGCCCTGGATCAACGCAAGGCGTCCATGAGCGAGTACCTGGCGCTGTTCGAACAACTGCTCGCCGCTGTACTGGCCCGTGACCTGGTGCAGATTCGCCTGGTGCTGTCGGCCTACTGCCAGCGCAGCAGCTCGCTGGTCATCGCCGCGTTGGCGGACGCCTAAACGTGCGGCTCAAGTGCATCAAACTGGCGGGGTTCAAATCCTTCGTCGACCCGACCACGGTGAACTTCCCCAGTAATATGGCAGCGGTGGTCGGGCCCAATGGTTGCGGCAAGTCGAACATCATCGACGCCGTACGCTGGGTGATGGGCGAGAGCTCGGCAAAAAACCTGCGCGGCGAATCGATGACCGACGTCATCTTCAACGGCTCCACCAGCCGCAAGCCCGTCAGCCAGGCCAGCATCGAACTGGTATTCGACAACGCCGACGGCACCCTGGTCGGTGAGTACGCGGCCTACGCCGAAATCTCGATCCGCCGCAAAGTGACGCGCGACAGCCAGAACAGTTACTTCCTTAATGGCACCAAGTGTCGCCGTCGCGACATCACCGATATCTTCCTCGGCACAGGCCTGGGCCCGCGCAGCTATTCGATCATCGAGCAGGGCATGATCTCCAAGCTGATCGAAGCCAAGCCCGAAGACCTGCGTAACTTTATCGAAGAAGCAGCCGGCATCTCCAAGTACAAGGAGCGCCGCCGCGAGACCGAAAACCGTATCCGCCGCACCCACGAAAACCTCGCCCGCCTGACCGACCTGCGCGAAGAGCTGGAGCGCCAGTTGGAGCGCCTGCACCGCCAGGCCCAGGCCGCCGAGAAGTACCAGGAATACAAGGGCGAAGAGCGCCAGCTCAAGGCACAACTGTCGGCCCTGCGTTGGCAGGCGCTGAATGACCAGGTTGGCCAGCGCGAAGCGATTATCGGCACCCAGGAAATCAGCTTTGAAGCCCTGGTGGCCGAGCAGCGCAATGCCGACGCCAGCATCGAACGCCTGCGTGATGGGCACCACGACCTGTCCGAGCGCTTCAATCTGGTGCAGGGCCGCTTCTATTCGGTAGGCGGCGATATTGCCCGCGTCGAGCAGAGCATCCAGCACGGCCAGCAGCGGCTGCGCCAGCTGCAGGATGATTTGAAGGAAGCCGAGCGCGCGCGCCTGGAAACAGAATCTCACTTGGGGCACGACCGCACGTTACTGCTGACCCTCGGCGAAGAGCTGGACATGCTCACCCCCGAGCAGGAGATCACCAGCGCCGCCGCCGAAGAGGCGGCGGCGGCGCTGGAAGAGGCCGAAACTACCATGCACGGCTGGCAGGAGCAGTGGGACACCTTCAACCTGCAATCCGCCGAGCCGCGTCGCCAGGCTGAGGTGCAGCAGTCGCGCATCCAGCAACTGGAAACCAGCATGGAGCGCCTGGCCGAACGCCAGCGTCGTCTGCAGGAAGAGCGTGTGTTGCTCGCCGCCGACCCGGAAGACGCGGCAATCATGGAGCTGAGCGAGCAACTGGCCGAAAGCGAAATGACGCTGGAGGAACTGGAAGCCAGCGAAGAACAGCAAGTGGAGCGTCTGGAGCAATTGCGTCAGCAACTGCAACAGGCGACTCAGGCGCAGCAGCAAGCCCAGGGTGATTTGCAGCGGCTCAATGGGCGCTTGGCATCCCTTGAGGCCTTGCAGCAAGCCGCCCTGGACCCAGGCACCGGTACGGCTGAATGGTTGCGCGAGCAGCATCTGGCCGAACGCCCGCGATTAGCGGAAGGCTTGAAGGTCGAGGCGGGTTGGGAGCTGGCGGTGGAAACCGTGCTCGGCGCCGACCTGCAGGCTGTGCTGGTGGATGATTTTGGCGGCTTCGACCTGGCCGGTTTTGCCCAGGGTGATCTGCGCTTGCTCAGCCCTGCGGCCGATGGCACACGGGTGCCGGGCAGTTTGCTGGACAAGGTCGAAGCGGCAATTGATCTGTCGCCGTGGCTGGGCCAGGTCACACCGGTTGAATCACTTGAGCAGGCCTTGGCCCAGCGCGGCCAGCTTGGCGTCGGCGAGAGCCTGATCAGCCGCGACGGCTACTGGGTCGGTCGCCATTTCCTGCGGGTACGCCGTGCCAGTGAAGCCGAAAGCGGCGTCCTGGCCCGGGGCCAGGAAATCGTCAACCTGAGCGCCGAACGCGAAGAACGCGAAGCCACCCTTGAAAGCCTGGAAACCGAACTGCAAACCCTGCGCGCCACCCAGCGCCAGCAAGAGACCGGCCGCGAACACCTGCGCCGCCTGTTGCAGGACGAAGCGCGCCAACAAGGTGAACTCAAGGCCCAGCTCTCCGCGAGCAAAGCCAAGGCCGAACAGCTGACCCTGCGCCGCACCCGTCTTGATGAAGAAGTCGCCGAGATGGGCGAACAACGCGCTCTCGAACATGAGCAGATCGGCGAAGCGCGCCTGCAGTTGCAGGAGGCCCTGGACAGCATGGCCCTCGACACCGAGCAACGCGAATTGCTGTTGGCCCAGCGCGACAGCCTGCGCGAACGCCTCGACCGCGTGCGCCAGGAAGCCCGCCAACACAAGGACCATGCCCACCAATTGGCAGTGCGCCTCGGCTCGCTGCGCGCCCAGCACAACTCCACGGCTCAGGCCCTTGAGCGCCTGGAGATGCAATCGGAACGCCTCACCGAAAAGCGCGAGCAGTTGAGCCTCAATCTTGAGGAGGGCGAAGCGCCGCTGGAAGAACTGCGCCTCAAGCTCGAAGAGTTGCTCGACAAGCGCATGACCGTCGACGAAGAGCTCAAGACCGCGCAGATCGCCCTGGAAGACGCCGATCGCGAATTGCGCGACGCCGAAAAACGCCGGACCCAGGCCGAGCAGCAGTCCCAGCTTATCCGCGGTCAGCTCGAACAACAGCGCATGGAATGGCAAGCCTTGACCGTGCGCCGCAAGACCCTGCAAGACCAATTGCTGGAAGACGGCTACGACCTGCACGGCGTGCTCAACACACTGACCGCCCAGGCCAACGAGAAAGAGGCCGAAGAAGAACTCGAACGCATTGCTGCGCGTATCCAGCGACTGGGCGCGATCAACTTGGCGGCCATCGACGAATACCAGCAGCAATCCGAGCGCAAACGTTATCTGGATGCCCAGAACGCCGACCTTGTGGAAGCCTTGGACACCCTGGAAAATGTGATCCGCAAGATCGACAAGGAAACCCGTAACCGCTTCAAAGATACCTTTGATCAGATTAATGCCGGTTTACAGGCGTTATTCCCAAAAGTTTTCGGCGGTGGCAGCGCTTACTTGGAACTGACGGGCGAAGATCTACTCGATACAGGGGTAACGATCATGGCGCGGCCTCCGGGCAAGAAGAACAGCACCATCCATTTGTTGTCCGGCGGCGAGAAAGCCCTGACCGCATTGGCCCTGGTGTTTGCCATCTTCAAGTTGAACCCGGCGCCGTTCTGCATGCTCGATGAAGTTGACGCCCCGCTGGATGACGCTAACGTTGGACGCTACGCACGGTTGGTAAAGGAGATGTCCCAGACCGTGCAGTTCATCTATATCACCCACAATAAGATCGCCATGGAAATGGCGGATCAGTTGATGGGTGTGACGATGCATGAGCCTGGCTGCTCGCGTTTGGTAGCGGTGGATGTCGAAGAAGCGATGGCGATGGTGGACGCCTAGCGGCGTAGCGTTTAGGCGCAAGCTGCAAGCTACAAGTGAGTTGGCTTGAGCTTGAAGCTTATAACTTGAAGCTTGCAGCTCACCGTTGGCGCCAATGTACGAAAAGGCCATTGGAGAGCGAAGATGCCAATCCAATACATCTTTCGCCAACTGTGCTAATTTAATGTCAAATTTTCATATGCGTGGGCAAAACGTCAGTCAGAACATAGAGTTGGCGCCACGTTTTAAAGCGGTTTGCGCAGTGCTAAACCCCTTATTTTTCAGCATTTTTTATTAGAGGCACGGGATTACATGGAAATCGGTCTGCGCGAGTGGCTGATCGTCATCGGCATTATTGTCATTGCCGGTATTCTTTTTGATGGCTGGCGCCGCATGCGCGGTGGCAAGGGCAAGCTCAAATTTCGTCTGGACCGCAACCTGTCCAACTTGCCTGACGACGACGGTGCCGCCGAGCTGCTGGGGCCGCCTCGTGTGCTTGATACCCATAAAGAACCCCAGTTGGACGAGCACGACTTGCCGTCGATGAGCGCGCCGCTGCGTGAAGCCCGCGAGCCGTCGTCCAAGCGTGGCAAGCGCGCCAGTGCCAGCGCTGCCGAGCCGCATCAGGGCGACTTGAACCTCGACGTCGATGAAGGCCCGAGCTTCAGCAGCCGCGACGATGATTTCCCGGACGAAAATGTGGGCAAGACCTCCAGCGCGCCGCGCCAATCTGTCAACGACCAGCCCGCCGCCGAAGAAGTGCTGGTGATCAGCGTGATCTGCCGCGATGCCGCCGGTTTCAAAGGTCCGGCCCTGCTGCAGAACATCCTGGAAAGTGGCCTGCGTTTTGGCGAGATGGATATTTTCCACCGTCACGAAAGCATGGCGGGTAACGGCGAAGTGCTGTTCTCCATGGCCAATGCGGTCAAGCCGGGCACCTTCGACCTCGACGATATCGACCTGTTCAGCACCCCGGCGGTGAGCTTCTTCCTTGGCCTGCCAGGCCCACGTCACCCGAAACAAGCATTCGACGTGATGGTGGCCGCAGCCCGCAAGCTGTCCCAGGAACTGAATGGCGAGCTCAAGGACGACCAGCGCAGCGTCCTCACGGCCCAGACCATCGAACATTACCGTCAGCGCATCGTCGAGTTCGAACGTCGCGCCCTGACACAGAAACGCTGAGGCCTGATCTTAAGCGTTGCCTGTAGAATCCGTGCACTAACATATTGAGCAGCTTCGGCTGCTCTTTTGCTTTATGAGAGAACACCCATGACCGCCGCCCATACCCGCATCCTCGAACTGCGCGCTGAACTGGATCAGCACAACTACCGTTATCACGTCCTCGACGAGCCAAGCATTCCGGACGCCGAGTACGACCGGTTGTTCCATGAGCTCAAGGCCCTGGAGGCCGAGCATCCGGAGCTGATTACGCGCGATTCACCGACGCAGCGGGTCGGCAGTGCGGCGCTGTCGGCGTTCACTCAGGTGAAGCACGAGATTCCGATGCTCAGCCTGGGCAACGCGTTTGATGAAACCACCCTGCTGGAGTTCGATCGCCGGGTGACCGAAGGTCTCGACCTGCCCGTAGGCGATCTGTTTGGCGGTGGCGGGGCGGTGGAGTACAGCTGCGAGCCCAAGCTGGACGGCCTGGCGGTCAGCCTGCTGTACCAGGATGGCGAGTTGGTACGGGGTGCTACCCGTGGCGACGGCACCACCGGTGAAGACATCAGCGTCAACGTGCGCACCGTGCGCAATATCCCATTGAAGCTGCACGGCAGCGGCTGGCCGGCCACCCTCGAGGTGCGCGGCGAAGTGTTCATGTCCAAGGCCGGTTTCGAGCGGCTCAACGCCTCGCAACTGGAGGTCGGCGGCAAGACCTTCGCCAACCCGCGCAACGCGGCTGCCGGCAGCTTGCGCCAGCTGGACTCAAAGATCACTGCCAGCCGCCCGCTGGAATTTTGCTGTTATGGCGTGACCACCGATATCAGCGACACCCACATTGGCAACCTGCAGCAACTGAAGCAGTGGGGCATGCCCATCAGTCACGAGCTGAAGCTGGCCAAGGGCATTCAGGATTGCCTGGAGTACTACCGCGATATCGGCGAGCGGCGTAACAGCCTGCCGTATGAGATCGACGGTGTGGTGTTCAAGGTCAACAGCATTGCCTCCCAGCGTGAGCTGGGCTTCCGCGCCCGCGAACCGCGCTGGGCCATCGCGCATAAATTCCCGGCCCTGGAAGAGCTGACCGAACTGCTCGACGTCGAATTTCAGGTTGGCCGCACCGGCGCCGTCACACCGGTGGCGCGCTTGAAGCCGGTCAAGGTCGCGGGTGTCACCGTCTCCAACGCTACCTTGCACAACATGGACGAAGTCGCGCGCCTGGGCGTGATGATCGGCGATACCGTGATCATCCGCCGTGCCGGTGACGTAATCCCGCAAGTCGTGTCGGTGGTGCTCGAGCGGCGCCCGGAAACAGCACGTGCAGTGCCGATTCCCGAGCGCTGCCCGGTGTGCGGCTCCCATGTGGAGCGCACGCAACTGGTCAAGCGCAGCAAAGGCAAGGAAACCGTGAGCGAAGGCGCGGTGTACCGTTGCGTCGGCCGCCTGGCCTGTGGCGCGCAGCTCAAGCAGGCGATCATCCATTTTGTGTCGCGTCGTGCCATGGATATCGACGGCCTCGGCGACAAGACCATCGAACAGTTGGTGGATGAAAAACTCATCGGCTCGCCGGCTGATCTCTACAAACTTAAGTACGAGCAGATTATCGACCTGGAAGGCTTCGCCGATATTTCCAGCAAGAAGCTGATTACCGCCATCGAAAACAGCAAGACCCCGACCCTGGCGCGCTTTATCTACGCCCTGGGTATTCCCGACGTAGGCGAGGAGACCGCCAAGGTGCTGGCGCGTTCCCTGGCCTCGCTGGAACGTGTGCAGAAGGCCTTGCCGGAAGTGCTGACGTACTTGCCGGACGTGGGCCTGGAAGTGGCGCACGAGATCCACAGCTTCTTTGAAGACAGCCATAACCAAGACGTGATCGGCGCGCTGCTGTCGCCGGATGAATGCGGCCTGCAATTGCAGGATCAGGGCGACCTGAGTGCCGAATTCGCCGCCAGCACCACGTTGGGCGGCTTGCTCGACAAGTTGCACGTGCCGAGCGTCGGCCCGGGCGCTGCGCAGAAACTGGCGGACAAGTTCGGCACCCTCGAGGGCGTGATCAAGGCGGACTGGCTGGACATGCGCCAGGCCCTGCCCGAGAAACAGGCCAAGGCCGTCCGCGACTTTTTCGACAGCGAAGGCAACGCCAACCGCGCCCTGGCCATCGAGCAGCAGCTTAAGGACTTCGGCATGCACTGGCTGAGCGAGAAGAAAGTCGTCGAAGGTTTGCCCGAAGCCGGGCACACCTGGGTGCTCACCGGCTCCCTGGAGCTGATGAGTCGTGACGTGGCGAAGGAAAAGCTCGAAAGCCTCGGCGCCAAGGTGGCGGGTTCCGTCTCGGCGAAAACCCATTGCGTGGTGGCTGGGCCAGGCGCCGGCTCCAAGCTGGCCAAGGCCAGCGAGCTGGGCTTGAAGGTATTGGACGAAGAAGCTTTCGTCGCCTTCCTGGCCACGCATAACATCACGGTCTGATTCTTACTGAACGATCTCTTACTGGCGATGCTCAGAGTTCCTACGCGCGCCCCGTAGCAGCTGTCGAGCGCCAGCGGGGCTGCATTGGCGGCGATGCGGTGCAGAGCGCGGCGCTGGATGGGCAGTGTTGCCGACGCAGCCTCGCTTAAGCTCGACAGCTGCTACGCGGTTATTGTTGGTACTCAAGGCAGGAAAAGATCGCCATGTTCCGCTACTTCGAACAACTCAGTTCGCGCATCGCTGCACCGTTCGTAGCCGGCACATCTCGCGATAGCAAGGTGTGGCAGTGCCGCTGCGGCCAATCGCTGTTTTTTCGCAACAGCCAATGCCTGGCCTGCCAGGCGTTGTTGGGGTATCAAGCGCCACAAAGCCGCCTGTCCTCCCTGCAACCCGGGCCCGTCGAAGGCACTTGGCTACAGGACGACAACCTCGCCGCCGGCGCCTTCCGCCGCTGCGCCAACCTCGACACGCCGGCCGCCTGCAACTGGCTGATCCCGGCCCACAGCACCGCATCGCTGTGCGTGGCCTGCAGCTTAAACCGCACCATCCCCGACCTGTCGATCGCGGAAAACCACGATCGCTGGCGCAAAGTCGAAACCGCCAAGCGCCGCTTGGTCGCGCAACTGATCAGCCTGGGTTTACGCGTGGTGCCCAAGAGTGCCGATGAAGATAACGGCCTGGCCTTCGACTTCGTCGGTGTCGACCTGGAAGGCAACGCCCCCATGACAGGCCATGCGAACGGCCTGATCACCCTCGATATCAAGGAAGCCGACGACGCCCACCGTGAAAAACTCCGCGTGCAAATGCGTGAGCCCTATCGCACCTTGCTCGGGCACTTTCGTCACGAAGTCGGCCATTATTACTGGGATCGCCTGATCGCCAATACCCACTGGCTTGAAGCGTTTCGCAACCTGTTCGGCGACGAACGCGCCAGTTATGCCGATGCGCTCGACCAGCACTACCAGAACGGCCCACGCGCCGACTGGCAGCAAACCTGCGTCAGTGCCTACGCCACCATGCACCCCTGGGAAGACTGGGCCGAAACCTGGGCCCATTACCTGCACATGATGGACGCGGTCGACACCGCCCTCGGCTTCGGCATGAGCGCCCGCACGATGGAGCTGGATTACCAGCCATTCCCGCTCAGCACGCTCTACGACCCTGAACACCCTGGCGGTGCAGCGTTCCTGTCGTTCGTCAATGCCTGGATCGAACTGGCCGGCATGCTTAACGAACTATCGCGCAGCATGGGCCAGCCGGATTTCTATCCCTTCGTGCTGCCACCGGCGGTGATCGCCAAGCTGCACTTTATTCACCTGGTGATCCAGGAAGAGGGCGGCCGTGCGGAGGAGGTGGTACAGGCGCAGTAATCCGCCTTGTGTGGCAGCTCGGTAGCCCAGGCAGACCGAGTCGCCAGCAGAGCGAGCAAGCCCGGCTCCCACAGCGTTCTATATTGCTCCCACGGGCGCAGACAAGTGCTTGAGCCCCTTCATATTTTTTATCCGGCGCAATGGTTGTAACTTCCTATGAGATCGGTACAATGGCCCCGCTTGCCGAGAGGCAGGCGTCGTTATGGTGACCCCATCGGTCCCCCCGCAACGATTACCCGTGAACCTGGTCAGAGCCGGAAGGCAGCAGCCACAGCGGGAACATTGTGTGCCGGGGTGTGGCTGGTGGGGTTGCCTCCATAACGCTCCTCCTAGCAACATCTCATCACTTTCAATTCAAAAAAATGCTTTCACGCCATCTGCCATCGTGCAGTCCATGGCGGCATACTCCATGCCTGGCATCCGGAGACAGCACACGTGGAAAAAGTCGACGACCTCACGCGCGAAAAACTGCGGGAATGGCAGATGCGGCGCCTGGAGATCAAGGACCGTATTCAATCGCATCCTGAACAGACCCTGGAATTGTCGAGGGTATTGGACCTCATGGACGACGAACACGCGCAAATCCTCAGCCAGGCGCAAATGATCCGGGCCGAGGAAGTGACGGATGCCCCGGTGCTGATCGCCGAGCCCGCGCCGCTGCCACTCGCGGGCGCCTGCACGCTGCAATTGAATGTGGCCGCGCAGAGCGCCGAAGATTTGCGCAGGTTGCTTGAGATGGCGGTTTTCGAACTCCAGCAGCAGATCAATGCGATGGCCTCTGGGGCTGACTTGCCGGCCCATTGCGGTGGCATGTCAGGCTCCCTGGGCGAGTATCGGTTCGAACTGGGTAGCCAGGACCATGCCTGATCCACGCGACGTACGTCGGCCCCTGGCTGCGAGGAACTATGCAACCGGAACACTTTGATTTATCCAGCCCCGTCTTCCTGCCTGTCACGGATGAAACCTGCACCGCACTGCTCGGCACGGACGGTGCCGAGGCCTTGGTCGGCCTGACGGACCCGGAGCTGGCCGCCGTGCTCGTCATCCAGAACCTGGCCCAGGCCGCGGAAAAAGACCTGACGTGCGCGGGTGCCGAGCGCATCCTGGAAAAGTTGCTCGGCTGGGCAGTCGATTCACCGCCTGCGGTCGCTGCCGCGTTGCTGTCTGAGGCGCAACGGCTGTTCGACCCGCGCAAGCTGTACTTTGGTTTTAACGCGCTCAAAAGCGTGAACCTGCGCCTGCTTTCAGCTGAAGAAGTTGCGGCGCGGGATTACCTGTTGCCTACGGGTAAATGGGATATCGGCTACAAGGTCCGCCATCTGCGCAGCAATGATCCGTTCAGCCAGCAGATGATTACACCCCGGCATCGCGAACGCTGGCTCAGCCCGGCCCAGGACAAGCTGGTGCGCACCTTTCGCGCCAACTTGAATGAAGACTTGCATGTTCAAGGCTACGCGGGCATCGGCAAGAGCCACCTGCTCGGCGCGTTGATGGAGTGCCTGCGGCCTGAAACGACCCTCATACTGGCGCGCACGCAAGCAAAGCTGGCGACACTTCGCGAGCGTATGGGGTTGGGGTGCGACAGCAAGGCCGGCTCGACGTTTGCCGCGTTCGCCAAGTCCCTGTTGCACGGGCCACGCCCGCCCGCGCAGGCAGCGCCGGCCAGGTTGCCCGGCAAACTGGCTGTGGCGCAAACCCTGGATATCCATGGGTGGCGCGGGCACGATGGTCCAGTGACCGTCGAGGTGTGTCTCAAGGTGCTCGAACGCTATTGCCACTCCAGCCATCACAGCCTGTCGGCCAGTCATTTGCCGCATTTCAAACAACCGTTGTCAGGTGTGGATGCCCAGGTGTTACTGGAGTATTCCAGCCGTGTGTGGACTTACCTGGAGGCCAACCCGCAATGGGCCAGCCCACTCGCGTTCGCGGCGCTGTTGCTGATCAAGCGCGCGAGCCTCGACGGTTGTGTGGTGCCGCCTCGGTACACCCATGTATTGATTGATGAAAGCCAGGACATCCCGCCTTCGTTGTTGCAGATTATCGAACGCGGCCGCCAAGTGCTGATCACCCTCGGCGATGAGTACCAATTGGCCAACGGAGTGATGGTCAGAAGAAAGCGCGAAGTCCGGCACACCGACATCAGTTATTCCGTGCGCTCGGGCCGCAACGTCGAGCGGCTGGTCAACCCGTTGATCAGCGTGCACTCGCAGAAATGCAAGACCCCCTTCGAAGGCGCGCGGGATGCCGACGTCGGCATCGAACATTACCCCCAGGGCTTCGTGCCGCCGGAAGGCTGCGTGGTCTTGACCGCCTCGCCTTGGGACACCATGAAGTGGGCCATTCAGTTGCAGCAGGCCAACTGCCCGTTCGGGTTCCCCGACAACGCGGCGCAGCAGGATCTCCAACGCTTCATGGTCAGCGTCGTCGCCTTGTTCAAGCCGCAGTTCTACAGCAACGAGCACAACGAAAACGGGCCACACGTGTATTTCAGCGACATGGCTGACTGGCAACAGGTGCGTGATGCCAGCCAGTTCGATGAGTCGTTTCTGTGGGTCGAGAGTGAGCTGGAAAAAGGCTTCAATGTCGCCGATATCACACGCTTGAACCGACTGGGCGGGGTCCCCGGCAAGCGTTGCCTGCTGATGCTGGCGGAAGAGGCAGGTGGCATGGAATTCGATCGGGTGCTGCTGACCCCTGAGCTGCTGACCAACGTGAAGTTCAAGGATGCCTACGCGTTCGACCAGCGGATCTGTGCCGTGTACATCGCAATTTCCCGCGCAAAGCAACAGCTTTACGTCCCTTACGATGTGGTCGAATGGCTCGGGTACCACAATTATCAGGGATTCAGCGGGTCGCACGGTTACTGATTGAACTCACAGGCACTGGCGGCGAGCAGGTTAGGCCGACGATGGGGCCTGCCTGCTTAGCGGCATTACGGCCGGTACACCGGGAATGCCTTGATCACCGGGACTATTTCCGGGCCCATCGCCTCCACCGTTTTTGGCGGATTGCTCGGTGTGGGAATGTTCCTGGCAAAGTGAAAGATGATGGTCTGGCCGGTGCCACTGTCCCGGTAGTATTTGAAGAAACTGACTTCAGAGAAGCGCCCATCCTTGCGCAGAGACTCGTGGAAATACATCACCAAATACACGATGCCGGTGGCATTGTCCGTCGCCAGTATCGACGGCATATTCGGGTTTTCCTGCTGGTGAAGCCGGACGGTATTCCTGGCGAGGTCGAGGGGTTCGAAACGGTTCATCTCGCGAGGGACCACGGTAAAATCCACCATCTCATTCCAGGCATCGACGCTTTCCTGCGCCGGGAAGTATTCCCACAGGCCGGGTTTCTGAAATTTCAGGACGAACGTCTTGCCGTCGAACACCACCGATTTGGTTTCGGCAATGGAGGGGCGCGACAGGTCGGGTGCAACAGTGGCTGGAGGCGAAGCGCAACCGCAGAGCAGGGCCAAGACAGACAAAACAACTAGCGTGATTTTCATTTCAATCCTTGAAAATAGTTTGAGGCAAGTCTCTTGCGCGAAAGACAGTAGTCCAGCCGGCGGCTGAATACCGCCTATTTAGTTGAGAAACTGCATTTTCCCGATCTGTCCTTGAGGGCTCCCTCACAGCTTTAAAACACTTTCTGAACAACCCCAAACCACCTTGTTAGTTTCCGCCAGCCACTTATTTCAGAGTATGACAAGGGTGAGCGTTTGATATTGAAGTGCTATCACCTCTTTAACTAACAAGGATGTCTGTGATGAAAAGCCTGCACGGGTTACCGTGTCTTATCAGTGCTTCGGTAGGGGCTCCCGGTGAAGCCCGCAACTTGCCCGCCGATGTGCAGTGCATCCAGTATTTATTCAATCTGATCATTCCCAAACTGGGTTTTCCGCTGGCCGAGAATGGCAAGTGCGATGGCCAGTTGGTGCAGTGCATCAGCCAGTACCCGTTCCGTCACCTCAAATACGCCCACCCCGGTTGCTTGAACGTGCTGATGCCAGAGATCGCCACCGGCCTGGACTTGACCCAGACCGCGAACAAGAAATGGATCGGCCTGGCGAAGGTGTCCGCCGACAAGGCGTACCTGCTGAAAACCCCAAGTGCCAAGGCGGCTAAGCGCCCCTACATTGTCAAAAACGACGTGGTCGGCGTGCTGGCCTTCAAGCATGGCTGGGCGCAGGTCGAGTTCATCAATGCTCAGACCCGTTCGTTTACCGGTTGGATCAGCCAGGATCAGTACAGCCGTTTGTCTGCGCCTAAACCCTAGCCACGCGCCCCAGGCAGACAGAGCCCTAGTCAGAACCTCCGATTACGCCGCAACGTGCCACGCACGTTGCGGCGTTCTCATGTCTGGTTTCAGGCTTTGTTGCGGTTGAACAGCTTACGGATCACGGCGAACAACGCCACCACGCCAATCGCCAGAAATTTCTTTGCAGCCAACAGGAAGATGCCGATTTTGGCGAACAACCCGGCTTTGGCTGCAATCCCACCGGCGACCAACGCAGCGAGACCGTAAGTGGCAAGCTTGTCGGTGCTCGGGTTGAAGTCGGTGTACAGGTTGCCGTCGGTGAAGTTGGTAAAGGCCAAGACCTTGGGCAATTCCTGCTTGATGGTGGGCAGGTCGGCCATGGCGGCGACGGCGTTGAGTTCCAGCACGCCTTCACGGCCCAGCACACGGATGCTGTAGTTGAGGGTGGTCTGCTCGGCGTCGTCGGCCTTCAGTTCGCGGGCCCAATACATCTTGTGGGTGCTGTCGTCGTAGTGCGGCGGCTCGGCCCAGCCCAGCAAGTGCAAGCCGGCGTAGCCTTGTTGCTGGCGTTCTTTGTTTTCGGCCTCGTCCTCTTCCTGCATCTGTTTGAGCAGTTCGGCGTAGTCGATTTTTGCGGCGTCCTCGTCGGAAATGTGCCCGTCGGCCTTGTAGCTGACGATCACGCCCCAGCCGCGCTCCGACAATGGGCTAACGGCTTTTGGCACGATCATGCCCAGTGTCTTGAAGCCCGGCGGGTTGCCCCAGCCATCCGTCAGCAAGCGCTCGGTGTCGGCGGGGTCGAGGTAATAGAACTCGTCGTTGAGCTTGAGGGTTGCAATGCCACTGGGCAAGGTGACCGTGCCGGTCTTCTGTTTGAGGGACTTGAGGAAATGTTCGGCCGTTTCGGCGGGCGCACTGGCTTCAACGGGCGCGGGTGGGGAAGCGGCAAAGGCGGGGGCGGCAGGCAGGCTCAAAGCGGCCGCCGCCAACAACAGGCGGAAGTAATTCATGGTAGTCCCTTACATTTTGAATTAATTTCGCAAAATAATAACTGAAAGGACCTGCTACGGGTTAGCGAAAGGTCTCCCGCAACAACCCGGCAAACGCATCCCGCGCAAGGTGCCGCTGGGTGTCCTTGTGCCAGAACAGCAGGTTGTCCACGGCCTGCAGTTCATCAAATCGGTACGACGCCAACTGATTGGCCTGCTCATAGCGGGCCAGGATGCCTTCCGGCGCGAGCGCCACGCCAATGCCCGCGCTGACGCAACCGATGATCGTGCCCCAACTGGCATAGCTGGCGATGGCCGGCTTGAAGGCGTGGGGCTTGACCCAGTTCTCCAGCGCCGCCCGATATGGGCAGCCGGGCGGCCACACCAGCAGGGTACGGCCGGCGAGGTCCTCGGCGCTGTGGATCGGTGCGCTGGAGGTGCTGGCGATCAATACGAGGCGTTCGCTGTAGACCACGCTGTGCTCGAGCTTCGTGCTTTTGTTGCCGGCTGCCACCAGCGCCACATCCAGGCGGTGGTGTTGCAGGTCATCGAGCAGTTCGCCCCATGCGCCGGTGACCAGCTCCAGGCTGACATCCGGGTAGCGCCGGTGATACTCCGCCAGCAGCGGCGGCAGACGGCCGCTGGCGCTGGACTCCACCGCACCGATGCGCAGGGTGCCACGGGGAATGGCGTTGGCATCCACCGCGCGTTTGGATTCGTCCACCAATGCCAGGATGCGCTCGCAATACTCCAGGAATATCTCACCGGCAGCACTGATCGCCAGCCCGCGCCCGGCGCGGATAAACAGCGGCGTGCCCAGCTCGCCTTCCAACTGCTTGATACGCGTGGTGATGTTGGACGGCACACAGTGCAATTGCAGGGCAGCATGGGCCACGCTGCCGGTCTGCGCCACGGCTCGCACCATTTTCAGTTGGGCCAGTTCCATTACTCAGTTCCAGTGAATTCAGAAGTCAGAAACGCTTAATTGTCCTACGCCTTGCCCGGGCCAAGACTGACGGCATTCCTTCTCAGTTTTCGGATGCCGTCGATGAACACCCCGTCACCCCTGAAGCTTACGCTAGTCATTGCCAGCGTCATCCTCTGTTGGGCCTATTCGCCGATTGGCGTGCACATGGGGCTGAACAGCTACAGCCCTGGGCAGCTCGCGCTGCTGCGGTTTCTGATCGCTTCGCTGTTCATGGCCGGTGTGGCGCTGGTGATGGGCATCGGCCGGCCGCGCCTGCGGGATGTGCCGTGGCTGCTGGTGTTGAGCTTTTTCGGGGTGTTCCTGCATCACACCAGCCTCAATTATGGACAGCAATTCGTGAGTGCGGCGGCGTCCAGCGTACTGGCACAATCGGCACCACTGTTCAGTGTGTTGATCGCGTTTTTCTGCTTGAAGGAGCGGGTCAGCCTCTGGCGCTGGAGCTGCGTGTTACTTGGCTTGTTTGGCGTGCTGGTGGTGATCTGGGGCGATCACGGCGTGGGCGATATCGACCCGCGCGGTGTGCTGATCCTGCTGGCGGCGGTGTCGTGGAGCCTGTACTTCGTTATCCAGAAACACTATGCCCATCGCTATAGCCCGCTGACGATGGCGTGCTACATGGTGTGGGGGGGCACGTTGATGCTCTGCGTGAACCTGCCTGGCCTGCCCGCTGCCGTGGTGCAGGCGCCGTTGCCGGAAAACCTTGCGGTGCTTGTGCTCGGGATTTTCCCCAGTGCTTTGGCGTACCTGGCGTGGGGCTACGTGTTGAAGCATGTCGAAGTCAGCCGCGCCTCGTTGGCGATGTACCTGATCCCGCCCGTCGCCATGGTGATGGCGGCGACGTTGCTGGGTGAGCACATCGCCCTGCAAGTGGTGCTGGGCGGCGTGATTGTGTTGTCCAGCGTGGCAGCGATCAGTCTGGAAGGGCGTTGGCGGTGGCCTCTCCGGTATACAGCTTGATGATTTCGTCGATCTCGCCCGACATCTTCATGCGCAACAAGGTGCGCAGGATTTTTTGCACCGGCACATTCGGATCATTGCGCACAGTGCAGCCCAGGTTCTGCTGATCGATCACTGCGGCCTTGTGCAGGCGTTTGCCGACCGGCATCCGCTGGTTGAACCGGTCGAGTATCCATTCATTGGTCACGGCGAACTTGAAGCGCCCGGCCACCAGTTTTTGCAGCACCTGCTCTTCGCTGCGGGCATCGTCACGGCTGAGCCGGCCGCTGGCAAACAAAGGCTCAAGGATGGCGTAGCGATAATTGAGCACCGTGCCGATGGCCTGTGGCGCAAGTTTGCCAACCTGAAGCGGCTGCGCAGGTATCTGAGTGCTGACCAACAGGTTGCGCTGCACCATCAACGGGATACTCCACGTGTAATCACCCGACAGGTTGTCGACCCAGGCCTGGGTGACATAACAGCGCACGTCAATCTCGCCATGCTCCATGGCGCTGGAGATTCGCGCGCGTGCCAATACGTGGAATTCGGCCGGCTGACCGACCTGGGTGGCCAGGCTCAACATCAGGTCATACAAAATGCCCTGGGTGGGCCGTCCGTCCTCCAATTGCACCATGGGCATCGCCCAGCTGTCGGAAACCGAGAAACGCAACGGTGCGGGCGCTGCCAGGCTCGCTGTGGTGATCATCCATAAGGCGCCCAGGACTACGCGCATATGCTCTCCGGGTTCAGGCCTTTTTGGGGCCAATCAGGAGAGCTTAGTCAGATTAGGCGAGCGTGCCGGATGCAATTTCCCCCTTGCTCCGCTAGCATTACCGGCTTCCGCTTCCCAGTTGCGACGGTTTTCGATGAGTTATCAGGTTCTTGCACGTAAATGGCGTCCGCGCTCGTTCCGCGAAATGGTCGGCCAGACCCATGTGCTCAAGGCTCTGATCAATGCCTTGGACAGCCAACGGCTGCACCACGCCTACCTGTTCACCGGTACCCGAGGAGTGGGCAAGACCACCATTGCGCGCATCATCGCCAAATGCCTGAACTGTGAAACCGGTATCACTTCGACGCCCTGCGGCACCTGCTCGGTGTGCAAGGAAATCGACGAAGGGCGTTTCGTCGACCTGATCGAAATCGACGCCGCGAGCCGTACCAAGGTCGAAGACACCCGCGAGCTGCTGGATAACGTGCAGTACGCGCCGAGCCGTGGCCGCTTCAAGGTCTACCTGATCGACGAAGTGCACATGCTGTCCAGCCATTCCTTCAACGCCTTGTTGAAAACCCTGGAAGAGCCGCCGCCCTACGTTAAATTCATCCTGGCCACCACCGACCCGCAGAAACTACCTGCAACGATTTTGTCGCGGTGCCTGCAGTTCTCCCTGAAAAACATGACCCCCGAGCGAGTGGTCGAGCATTTGACCCACGTGCTGGGCGTCGAGAACGTACCGTTTGAAGACGATGCCTTGTGGCTGCTCGGCCGCGCCGCCGATGGTTCGATGCGGGACGCCATGAGCCTCACCGATCAGGCCATCGCCTTTGGTGAAGGCAAGGTCATGGCCGCCGACGTGCGCGCCATGCTCGGCACCCTCGACCACGGGCAGGTATTCGACGTGCTGCACGCGCTGATCGAAGGCGACGCCAAGGCGTTGCTCGAAGCCGTGCGCCACCTGTCGGAGCAAGGCCCGGACTGGAACGGCGTGCTCTCGGAAATCCTCAATGTGCTGCACCGCGTTGCCATCGCCCAGGCCCTGCCGGAAGGGGTCGACAACGGTCATGGCGACCGCGACCGCGTGTTGGCCCTGGCCCAGGCGTTGCCGGCCGAAGATGTGCAGTTCTATTACCAGATGGGCCTGATCGGTCGCCGGGACCTGCCTTTGGCGCCGGACCCGCGCGGTGGCTTTGAAATGGTGCTGCTGCGCATGCTGGCCTTCCGGCCCGCGGACGCTGCCGATGCGCCGAGACAGCCGCTAAAGCCAGTGGGGATCAGCCAGGCCACAGTTGATTCCGCCAAACCAGTGGCTGGCGCGGCAGTGGTTGCGCCAGTGGTGGCTGCACCCGCGCCGGTCGCGCCGGTACCTGAGCCAGAGCCTGTGGTTGCTGCGCCAGTGGTCGAGTCGGAACCGATCGCCGAGCCTGAGCCGGTCGTCGATTTGCCCTGGAATAATCCGGTAGACGCCGACGCTGAAGTCGAGCAGGTGCCTGCCGTGGAGCCTGTGCTGGAAACCAGCAGCGAGCAGCCCGAGCTGACGCCGATGCCCAAGCCGACCCCGGACAGCGTGGTGCCGGATGCCCCTGAGTGGGCCTCTGCGCCTGTTCCCGAGCCAACCGTGGCCCAGGTGGAAGCTGCCACCCCAGGCATCGACCTTGACGACGAACCGCCGCTGGACGAAGACTACATTGAGCCGGACATGGATTCGGCCTACAGCTACCTGGACGACCTGGCCAGCGAACACACCGCCGAGCCGGCCCCTGAGCCCGAGGCGGAACCCGCTTCAGCCCCGGCCACCGGCCTGGCGCTGCAATGGCTGGAGCTGTTCCCGAAACTGCCGATCTCCGGCATGACCGGCAGCATCGCCGCTAACTGCACGCTGATTTCCATTGAAGGCGACCACTGGCTGTTGCACCTGGACCCGGCCCACAGCGCCCTGTTCAACGCGACCCAGCAGCGCCGCCTGAACGATGCGCTGAACCAGTACCATGAGCGCGCGTTGACCATCGCCATCGAGCTGATCAAGCCTGAGCAGGAAACCCCGGCTCAGGCCGCGAGCCGCCGGCGTATCAACCGCCAGCGTGAAGCGCAAGACTCGATCCACGCTGATCCGCTCATCCAGCAAATGATGCAACAGTTCGGTGCGGTCGTCCGTCACGATACTATTGAACCCGTCGAAGCCCCGGTGCCCCAAGCGTCATAACACCGGGCCAATCATTGATCCACGTACTTTTGAGGTGATTCCCATGATGAAAGGTGGCATGGCCGGCCTGATGAAGCAGGCGCAGCAGATGCAGGAAAAGATGGCCAAGATGCAGGAAGAACTGGCCAACGCCGAAGTCACCGGTAAGGCCGGTGGCGATATGGTCAGTGTGGTAATGACCGGTCGTCACGACATCAAGCGCGTGAGCATCGACCCAAGCGTATTGCCAGGCACCAGCGAAGATGATCTGGAAATGCTCGAGGCGCTGTTCGCCGCGGCCGTCAACGACGCCGTGCGCAAGATCGAAGCCAACAGTCAGGAAAAAATGGGTGGCGTGACCGCTGGCATGCAACCGCCACCGGGCATGAAGCTGCCGTTCTGATCGGCAAGCCTTAGCTAGACTCAAATGCCAGGCCTCGTGCCTGGCATTTTTTTTACTCGCCCTACGGGACGGTAGCTCTATAGAACCTCGGGGTATCAGCCGGTGTCTGCACTTGATAGCGATGAATTCGATTACCGTTAAAGGAGCACCTTCATGCCTCAAGAACCGATACTGAACCAGCGCATCGTCCTGGTCTCACGCCCCCAGGGTGCACCCACCCCGGAGAACTTCCGCCTGGAGCGGGTGAGTCTGCCGGACGTGGCAGACGGCCAGGTCCTGCTTAAGACGCTGTACCTGTCCCTTGATCCCTACATGCGCGGCCGCATGAGCGACGCACCGTCCTACGCAGCTCCAGTGGAAATCGATGAAGTGATGACCGGCGGCGCTGTCAGCCGTATCGAGCAGTCGCGTCATCCGAAATTCGAAGTGGGCGACCTGGTGGTCGGTGCTACCGGCTGGCAGAGCCACAGCATTTCCGATGGTCGCAACCTGATCCCGGTGCCAAAAGGTCTGGCCAGCCCGTCGATGGCCCTGGGTGTGCTGGGCATGCCGGGTATGACCGCCTACATGGGGCTGATGGACATCGGCCAGCCCAAGGAAGGGGAAACCCTGGTAGTGGCAGCGGCATCCGGCGCGGTCGGCTCGGTGGTGGGGCAGGTGGCCAAGCTCAAGGGCTTGCGCGTCATCGGGATCGCCGGGGGGGCGGACAAGTGCCGCTACGTGGTAGACGAATTGGGCTTTGATGCCTGCATCGACCATAAGAGCGCGGACTTTGCCAACGAATTGGCGCAGGCGTGCGACAAGGGCGTGGACATCTATTTCGAGAACGTCGGCGGCAAAGTCTTCGACGCTGTGGTGCCTTTGCTCAACCCCAAGGCGCGCATTCCGCTGTGCGGGTTGATCGCCGGGTACAACGCCCATGAAGCCCCCAGCGGGCCGGATCGCTTGCCGGCGCTGCAACGCACCTTGCTGACCAAGCGTGTGCGCATTCAGGGCTTTATCGTGTTTGATGACTACGGTGATCGCCAGCCCGAGTTCCTCAGCGCCATGGCGCCGTGGGTGCGCGATGGCAAGATCAAGTTCCGCGAAGATGTGGTCGACGGCCTGGAGCAGGCGCCGCAAGCCTTCATCGGTTTGCTGGAGGGACGCAACTTCGGCAAGTTGGTGGTGCGCGTCGCACAGGATTGAGCATTTGACGCTAATCCGAGGCGCGGGTATAAACCGCGTCTCGTTGTTTTGTCGGACCCTTCGCCCATGAGCTTCAGCCCCCTGATTCGCCAACTGATCGACGCCCTGCGCACTTTGCCGGGCGTGGGCCAGAAAACTGCCCAGCGCATGGCGCTGCAACTGCTGGAGCGTGATCGCAGCGGCGGCACCCGGTTGGCCCAGGCCCTGAGCCAGGCCATGACCGGTGTGGGCCACTGCCGCCAGTGCCGCACCCTCACCGAAGAGGAGCTCTGCCCGCAATGCGCCGACCCGCGCCGCGACGACACGCTGCTGTGCGTGGTGGAAGGGCCGATGGATGTGTACGCGGTGGAACAGACTGGCTATCGCGGGCGCTACTTCGTGCTCAAGGGCCACCTGTCGCCGCTGGACGGCTTGGGCCCGGAAGCCATCGGCATTCCGCAACTGGTGGCGCGTATTGAAGAGCAGGGCACCTTTACCGAAGTGATCCTGGCCACCAATCCGACGGTGGAAGGTGAGGCGACTGCGCATTACATCGCCCAACTCCTGAGCAACAAAGGCCTGATCACTTCGCGCATCGCCCATGGCGTGCCGCTGGGTGGCGAGTTGGAATTGGTGGACGGTGGGACGCTGGCGCATTCCTTCGCCGGTCGCAAACCCATCGCCCTTTAAGGGGCCACACAGATCAAAAGGTGGGAGCGGGCTTGCTCGCGAATGCAGGGTAGCAGTCAACAAAGATATTGACTGATCCACCGCATTCGCGAGCAAGCCCCACACACATTGGTTTTGTGTTGTGGGTGAAATCTGCAGTCAACTTGATAACCAAGCAAGCGCTTGGTAAGTTCGCTCTACCTCACAGTGGAGCTTGCCGATGTCTGCCTATCAGGACTACTTCGACCCCAGCCATCAATTGGTCCGCGACAGCGTGCGCCGTTTTGTCGAACGCGAAATGTTGCCCGGCGTCGAGCAGTGGGAAGAGGCCGAGAGTTTTCCCCGAGAGCTGTACCTCAAGGCCGGCGCGGCGGGGATACTGGGCATCGGTTACCCCGAAGCCCTGGGTGGCAGTCATGAAGGTGATCTGTTCGCCAAAGTGGCCGCCAGCGAGGAGTTGATGCGCTGCGGCTCCGGCGGCGTGGTGGCGGGGCTGGGTTCGCTGGATATCGGCCTGCCGCCTGTCGTCAAGTGGGCGCGACCCGACGTACGCCAGCGCGTAGCGCCGTTGGTGTTGTCGGGTGAGAAGATCATCGCCCTGGCTGTCACAGAGCCGGGCGGCGGTTCCGACGTGGCCAGCCTGCAAACCCGCGCCATTCGCGACGGCGATCACTACCGCGTCAGCGGCAGCAAGACCTTTATCACCAGCGGCATCCGCGCCGATTTCTACACCGTGGCCGTGCGCACCGGCGAGCCGGGTTTTGCCGGTATCAGCCTGCTGCTGATCGAAAAAGACACCCCCGGTTTTACCGTCGGCCAACCTCTGAAGAAAATGGGCTGGTGGGCGTCGGACACGGCTGAATTATTCTTCGACGATTGCCGGGTGCCTGCTGGCAACCTGATCGGCGCCGAGAACATGGGTTTCGCCTGCATCATGGGCAACTTCCAGAGCGAACGCCTGGCCTTGGCCCTTATGGCCAACATGACCGCACAACTGGCACTTGAGGAAAGCCTTATATGGGCCGCGCAACGCGAAGCCTTCGGCAAACCCATCGGCAAATTCCAGGTGATCAAGCATCGCTTGGCGGAAATGGCCACTGCCGTTGAAGTCTCCCGCGAATTCACCTACCGCCAGGCGGCAAAGATGGCCGCGGGAAAGAGTGTGATCAAGGAAATTTCCATGGCCAAGAACCTCGCCACTGACACGGCGGACCGTGTGACGTTTGACGCCGTGCAGATACTCGGGGGCCAGGGCTATATGCGTGGGAACCTGGTGGAGCGCCTGTATCGGGACAACCGTATCCTGTCCATCGGGGGAGGGACTCGGGAAGTGATGAATGAAATCATCAGCAAGCAGATGGGGTTGTGATCTTGTGTTCTTCTTGGCCTCTTCGCGAGCAAGCGGGCTTGCTCGCGAAGAGGCCGGACCGGACAACTAAGTAATCAGTTCAAGCGGTCAACGCTCAGTCAACGCAAACTGCGTCAAACAAAACGTCGGAATCCCCATATCTTCCAACCGCTGCGACCCACCCAACTCCGGCAAATCAATGATCGCCGCTGCTTCAAAAATCTGCGCACCCATGCGCCGCACCAGGTTCGCCGCCGCGATCAGGGTGCCGCCTGTGGCAATCAAATCATCGAAGATCAATACCGAGTCACCCTCACACAGGCTGTCAGCGTGCACTTCCAGGAAGGCCTCGCCGTACTCGGTCTGATAACCCTCGGCCAGCACGTCGGCTGGTAGCTTGCCCTGCTTGCGAAAGAGGATCAGCGGCTTGTTCAGTTGATAGGCGATGATCGAACCGATCAGGAACCCCCGCGCATCCATGGCGCCGATGTGCGTGAAGTCAGCCTCGACATAACGCTGGGCAAAGCTGTCGGCCACCAGCCGCAGGGCGCGAGGCGATTGGAACAGCGGGGTGATGTCACGAAAGATCACCCCAGGCTTGGGGAAGTCGATGACAGGGCGGATCAGGGATTTGATGTCGAACGAATCAAAGGTCATCGTCGAAGAGTCCTGGGCTGGAAACGGACTCGAAGTATACCTGCGGCCTCGCCAGTTGGCGCGGCCGCAGCGTCTGGATCAGGCGTCGACCGTGCCGCCGGCCAATGCACACAGTTGGATCGGGTCGAGGATATGCACTTCCTTGCCTTCGGCAGCGATCAACTCGTTCTGCTGAAAACGGGTAAACACGCGGGACACGGTTTCCACCGCCAGGCCCAGGTAGTTGCCGATTTCATTGCGCGACATGCTCAGGCGGAACTGGTTGGCCGAGAAACCACGGGCGCGGAACCGCGCGGACAAGTTGACCAGGAAGGTGGCGATGCGCTCGTCGGCGGTTTTCTTCGACAACAGCAGCATCATTTGCTGGTCGTCGCGAATCTCGCGGCTCATCACGCGCATCAGCTGACGGCGCAGTTGCGGCAATTGCAGGGCCAGTTCGTCCAGGCGCTCGAAGGGGATTTCGCACACTGACGTAGTCTCCAGCGCCTGGGCCGACACCGGGTGAATCTCGGTGTCCATGCCTGACAGCCCCACCAGTTCACTGGGCAAGTGGAACCCCGTGATCTGTTCTTCGCCGCCATCGCTCAGGCTGAACGTCTTCAACGCGCCCGAACGCACTGCATAAACGGAGTCGAACTTGTCGCCCTGGCGAAACAGAAACTCGCCTTTTTTCAGCGGGCGACCGCGTTTAACGATCTCGTCCAGCGCATCCATGTCTTCCAAATTCAACGAAAGTGGCAGGCAGAGGGGTGCCAGGCTGCAATCCTTGCAATGGGCCTGGCTGTGAGCGCGCAGTTTGACTGGCTCGGACATTTTTTAATCCTTGTGGGAAAACACACATAAGACGTAAGGGTAACGCACTGGAGGCCGCTGAAGCCAGCGTGTACAAAAAACCGGTAACGGTATAAAGGTTTTTGTACCAAGGTCGATACAGCAGGCATACCTATTAGTCGGAGCCTGGATCATGTCTGTTATAGCCGCCTACAACCCTGCCATCCGCATTCCGACTGTGCCGGATGCAAAGCCATTGGCTGAGGCCAAGGAAGAAGTTCCAGGCGCCGAAACGGCTACTGCGCCCAAAGTGGTAGAAGGTGTAACCGTGACTATTTCCGCCGATGCCTTCAAAGCCGCGGGTGCGGCCAAAAGCTCCAATGCGGATATCGATGACAGTGGCCTGGACGACAACGTCAAACAGGTGCTGAAAATGATCCGCCAACTGAAACAGCAGATCGCCGAAAAACAGGCCGAACTGGCGGCAGTCGCGGCCGCCAATAACCTCTCGCCCGAAGAGGCTCGAGCCAAGACCAGTGCTCTGCAAAGCGAAATCAGTTCTTTGCAGGCGGGCCTGATGTCGGCTCAGACCTCCCTGGCCAAGTCGATGAAAGGTATGAGCGCCAACGACTCGATGAAGGCCGCCTCGTTGTCGATGTAATCAGATCACCCGTGAAAATCGTTGCCGATTCTGGTGCTCCAGGTAGGCATCGAACACCATGCACACCGAACGCACCAGCAGTCGCCCGGCCGGCAATACACGAATGCCCTGGGCGTCGAGTTCGATCAGGCCATCTTCGGCCATGGCCTCCAGTTGCGGCCAGATGTCGTCAAAATACCCGCGAAAATCAATGTTGAAGGCCGGCTCGATCTTCTCGAACGCCAGGCTGAAATTGCAGATCATCTGTTGGATAACCTCCCGCCGCAACCGATCGTCCGAGGTGCAGACCAGGCCGCGGCTGGTGGCCAGTTGCGCGCCGGCCAAGCTGTTCTGGTAGGCGTTGAGGTCGCTGCTGTTCTGGCAGTACAGGTCGCCGATCTGGCTGATCGCCGACACCCCGAGCCCGATCAGGTCGCAATGACCGTGGGTGGTATAGCCCTGGAAGTTGCGTTGCAGAGTGCCTTCTTCCTGGGCGATGGCCAGCTCGTCGTCCGGCAGGGCGAAGTGATCCATGCCGATGTAGCGATAGCCGGCTTGGGTCAATTGCTCTATGGTGGTTTGCAGCATCAGCAGCTTTTCTGCCGGAGAAGGCAAGTCGTCGGTGTTGATGCGCCGCTGCGGCATGAAGCGTTCCGGTAGATGCGCATAGTTAAATACCGACAGGCGGTCCGGTTGCAGGCTAATCACTTCCTCCACGGTGCGCGCGAAGTTCAGCGGGGTCTGCTTGGGCAGGCCGTAGATCAGGTCGATATTGATCGAGCGAAATTGCAGGGTGCGCGCGGCGTCGATGACTGCACGGGTTTCTTCCAGGCTTTGCAGGCGGTTGACCGCGCGTTGCACCTCGGGGTCGAGGTCTTGCAGGCCGACGCTGACGCGGTTGAAGCCCAGCTCGCGCAGCAGGCCCATGGTGGCCCAATCCGCCTCGCGGGGGTCGATCTCAATGCTGTAGTCGCCGGAATCATCATCCAGCAAATTGAAGTGCTGGCGCAGACATGCCATGACCTGGCGCAGTTCGTCGTGGCTGAGAAACGTCGGCGTACCGCCGCCAAAGTGCAGTTGTTCCACTGGTTGTTTCGGGTCGAGGTGGCAGGCCACCAGCTGGATTTCCTGCACCAGGCGTTGCAGGTAAGCCTGGGCGCGGCCACGATCCTTGGTAATGACTTTGTTGCAGGCGCAGTAGTAGCAGATGTTCGCGCAGAACGGCACATGCACATACAGCGACAATGGCCGCACAGCCTTGCGACTGTCGCGCAGGGCGTGGAGCAGGTCGAACGTGCCGACCTGGCTGTCGAATTGTACGGCGGTGGGGTAGGACGTGTAGCGCGGTCCTGCCAAGTCGTAGCGGTGAATCAGATGGGTGTCCCAACGAATGGCGTCGAGCATGCGGTCGCTCCCCCGGATTGGCTAGTGGGGTGAGTCTAGGGGCACGTCGCGGGTGCCATCTTGATTTGCATCAACGGGGAGCGGCGCTACTTAGTGGCCCATTAGCCAGTGCTGGTGCGCACCGGGCAACGTCCAGATACCGAAGAGTATGACCAGCAAGCCACCGGCCATCCGCACGCTGCGTTTGCGCAGTAGCGCCGTGACCCGCTCAGCCGCCAGGCCGGTGGCCAACAGTACCGGCCAAGTGCCCAGTCCAAACGCCAGCATCAGCAACCCGCTGTCCAACGCATTCCCCTGGCTCGCCGCCCACAGCAATGTGCTGTAGACCAATCCGCACGGCAACCAGCCCCAGAGTGCGCCCAGCAGCAACGCGCGCGGCAGGCTGGACACCGGCAGCAAACGGTTGGCAACGGGCTGGATATGCCGCCACAGGCCGCGTCCGAGGCTTTCGATGCGGGTGAGGCCGCTCCACCAGCCCGCCAGGTAGAGGCCCATACTGATCAGTAACAGCCCGGCGAGTACGCGCATGAACATCGCGGCCGGGCTGTTCGCCACCGCCCAGCCGGCCAGGCCGATCAACACGCCGGCAGCGGCATAGCTGAGGATGCGCCCCAGGTTGTACGCCAGCAGCAGGCGAAACCTGCGGCTGCGCTGCTCCCTGGGGATCGCCAGGGTCAACGCGCCCATCAGCCCGCCGCACATGCCCAAGCAATGGCCGCCCCCCAGCAGGCCGAGGATCAATGCGGAGACCAACAGCGGCGCCAGTTCAAGCATGGGGCGGGTCTTTGGGCGATTGTTCGGGGTGGTTGGCTTCTTCGACACCGGCCAGGTGATTCGGGTCCTGATCGTCGAACAGCACGCTATGGGCCGGCCCATCGAGGTCGTCGTATTGGCCGCTGTCCACGGCCCAGAAGAAGATGTAGATGGCCACGCCCACTAACAGCAGCGCCGCCGGAATCATCACGTATAAAGCTGGCATCTGCACTCCATGTCCGCACGGCTCACACCGGCAGCGGGCGGGTTACTGAGGGGGCTCGGGCAACTGGCGCGCTCGGCAGGCGAGTCAGGCGCAGGGCATTGAGCACCACGGTCAACGAACTGAGGGACATACCGATCGCCGCCCAGATGGGCGTGATCCAACCCAGGGCGGCAAACGGCAGCATAAGGCCATTGTACAGCCCGGCCCACAGCAGGTTTTCAATGATCACGCGACGCGTGCGCCGCGCCAGGGAAAAGGCTTGCACCAGCGCGTCCAGACGGTTGGAAAGCAACACCGCATCGGCGCTGGTCTTGGCCAGGTCGGTGGCGGTGCCCATGGCCACGCTGATATCCGCGGCGGCGAGCACAGGCACATCGTTGACCCCATCGCCGAGCATCATCACCTTGCGGCCTTCCTTGTGCAGTTGTTGCAGCACCTGCAACTTGTCATCAGGGCGCAGGCCACCGTGGGCTTCGTCGATCCCCAATTCGGCGGCGACACTGGCGACCATCGGCGAACTGTCCCCGGACAGCAACAGCGTGCGCCAGCCGCGCGCCTTGCAGGCGGCCAGCAGGGCCGGGGCGTCACTGCGCAGGCGATCATCGAGCACAAACCAGGCGAGGGCGCCTTCGCGGTCGCCAAGCAGCAGCCATTGACCCGAATCTGTCGGTGAGGCGGGGATCGCGCAACCACTGAGTTCGCAGACAAAGCCCGGTTGGCCAATGCGCAATTGGCGCTCGCCAACGCGGCCTTCAAGACCAAGCCCAGGCGAACTGAGCACCTCATCGGCGGCCAGCGGCGCGCGGCCAAAGGCGCGGGCAATCGGGTGTTCGGAACGGTTTTCCAGGGCGGCGGCGAGGCTCAGGCACAGGTCCGTGCTCAATGTGCCCAGGGGACGGATGGCTCTCAAGGCCAAGCGGCCTTCGGTGAGGGTGCCGGTCTTGTCGAAAATCACCGTGTCGATTTGGTTCAGCCCTTCCAGCACGTGTCCGCGAGTCAGCAATAACCCGAGTTTGTGCAAGGTGCCAGTGGCGGCAGTGAGCGCGGTGGGTGTGGCCAGGGACAAGGCACATGGGCAGGTCGCGACCAACATCGCCAATACAATCCAGAACGCCCGCGAAGAATCCAATTCCCACCACGGCAAGCCGATCAGGGCGGCGGCGATCAGCGAGCACAGCAAGAACCACTGCGCAGCGTGGTCTGCGATCTGCGCCAGGCGCGGTTTCTCGGCCTGGGCGCGCTCCAGCAGGCGCACGATGGCGGACAGGCGCGTGTCATGGCCCAAGGCGCGCACTTGGACTGTTAATGCGCCTTCCACATTGAGCGTGCCCGCCGTGACCGCATCCCCGGTTTGGCGCGGTTGCGGCAGGTATTCACCGGTGAGCAGGGACTCATCAATGCTCGATTGGCCGTCGAGAATCACGCCATCCGCCGGCAGTACGGCACCGGGGTGCACCAGTACACGGTCACCCAACGCCAGCTCGGGAAGCAGGATGCGCTCGCTTTGACCATCCGCCTTGAGCCGCAGGCACGAGGCGGGCAGCAGGTTGACCAACTGCGCCGTCGCGGCAGCCGTCCGCTCGCGGGCACGCCGCTCGAGGTAGCGACCGGCCAGCAAGAACAGCGCAAACATGCCCACCGCATCGAAGTACAACTCACCTACGCCGGTGATCGCGGTCCAGATGCCCGCCAGATATGCACCGCCGATGGCCAATGAAACCGACACATCCATGGTCAGGTGACGCGTACGCAAGTCGCGCAGGGCACCCTTGAAAAACGGTGCACAGCTGTAGAACACGATGGGTGTTGTAAGAAACATCGCCACCCAGCGCAGGATCACATGCAGCTCCGGGCTCAGGTCGATGTTGAATTCCGGCCAGGTGGCCATGGTTGCCATCATCGCCTGGAACCACAGCAGCCCAGCCACACCCAATTGGCGCAGGGCCAGGCGGTTTTCGCTGGCCAGTTGCTCGGCAGCGCGGTCCGCTTGATACGGGTGGGCGGCGTAACCGATATGGCGCAGCTCGCTGAGTAACTGGCTCAACGGCAACTGCCCGTCAGCCCAGCGCACCAGCAAGCGGTGGTTGGACACGTTCAGGCGCGCCTCGGCCACGGCGGGCAGGCGGCGCAGGTGTTTCTCGATCAGCCAGCCACATGCGGCGCAGCTGATGCCTTCCATCAGCAGCGTGGCTTCGGCGAGTTCGCCGTCGTGGCGTACAAAGGGTTTTTGCACGTCGGCGCGGTCGTACAGCGCCAGCTCGTCCACCAGTTGCACGGGTAACGCCTCAGGGTTGGCCGAGGCTTCGCTGCGGTGCTGGTAGTAGCTTTCCAGGCCACCGGCGACAATCGCTTCGGCCACCGCCTGGCAGCCGGGGCAACAGAGTTCGCGGCGTTCGCCGAGGATCACGGCGGTAAAACGGCTGCCAGAGGGGACGGGGAGGGCGCAGTGGTAGCACGGGGTGGTCATGATCTGGAATCTATAGTGGCTGGGAGCGGCGGTGCGACTTGCCCGCGATGCGCGAAGCGCAGGTTTTTACTTTTTCAGGTCTTCGGCACCCTGCAACGGTTCATCACCTAGCAGCAAGTCTTTGTCGTGGCTGACCTGTTCTTCCTCGAACATGCGCCAGGTGCGGTCGCCTTCCACGCCGAGCAATTCGACGAAGCGACGGCCTTCGACCTTGTCGGTGACCTGGCCTATGTAGCGGCCGGGTTCACTGTCACTGCGGGCCAGGTTGATCTTGCGATCCTTCTCGGGCTGGGTCGGGGAAATCAGGTTCAATTCCAGGGTGGTAGGGTTGCTGTTGCCGGTGAGGTTCACCTCGACTTCACCGGTCAGCTCATCCAGGTGCATCTTGGCGCGCAGTTGCAGGGTCTGGGCCAGCAACTCACGGTCGAGGGAACGGTTGATGCCTTTGCCGGCCTCGTAGTAGTTGTCGTTGACCAGGTTGTCCGGGTTGTTCACCGCGATGGTCACCATGGACAGGGTCAAGGTCACCGAGCAGGCCAGGATCGCAATGATGATCCAGGGCCACAGATGCTTGTACCAGGGGCTTGCAGCAGTCGCTAGGGGCATTGTTGGCTCTCTTGATTAACGGACGTGTGGGCCGATGAATCGGCTCTTGGCTTCAATCTGGACGCTGGCGTCATCGGCATCCTTGAGCATGAAGGTCACCTCGTTGGTGCTCGATGGTAATTGTTCCGGCGCACTCGACAGCTCCACCGGCATGCTGACGATATCGCCGGCGGCCACCTTGATCTCGCGGCGGCCCTGCAGCTTGAGGTCCGGCAGGCCCGAAGCATCGAGCACGTAGGTATGGTCGCGCTGATCCTTGTTCATGATCTTTAGGCTGTAGACGTTTTCGATACGCCCTTCGGCGTTTTCGCGAAACAGCACGCGGTCTTTGCTCACGTCGAAACCCACCAGAGAGCGCATGAAGAATGCCGCCGCCAGCAGGCTGATCATCGCCAGCAATACCAAGGCATAGCCGATCAAGCGCGGGCGCAACTTGTGGGTTTTCTGCCCGGAAAGATTGTGCTCGGTGGTGTAGCTGATCAGGCCTCGCGGGTAGTCCATCTTGTCCATGATGTTGTCGCAGGCGTCGATACACGCGGCGCAGCCGATGCACTCGATCTGCAGGCCGTCGCGGATGTCGATACCCGTAGGGCACACCTGCACGCACATCGTGCAATCGATGCAATCCCCCAGGCCCTGGGCCTTGTAGTCGACGCCCTTTTTACGCGGGCCGCGCAGTTCGCCACGACGTGGGTCGTAAGAAACAATCAGCGTGTCTTTGTCGAACATCACACTCTGGAAACGCGCGTACGGGCACATGTAGATGCACACCTGTTCGCGCAGCCAGCCGGCGTTGCCATAGGTGGCGAGGGTGAAGAAACCCACCCAGAAATACGACCAGCCATCGGCCTGGCCGGTGAAGAACTCGAACACCAGCTCGCGGATCGGCGAAAAGTAGCCGACAAAGGTCATGCCGGTCGCAAAGCCGATCAGCAGCCACAGGCTGTGCTTGCTGACTTTGCGCAGGAATTTGTTGGCGCCCATCGGCGCTTTATCGAGCTTGATGCGTTGGTTGCGGTCGCCTTCGGTGACCTTTTCGCACCACATGAAGATCCATGTCCACACACTTTGCGGGCAGGTATACCCACACCACACGCGTCCGGCGTACACGGTGATAAAGAACAGGCCGAACGCCGCAACAATCAGAATGCCCGACAGGAGGATGAAGTCCTGGGGCCAGAAGGTCGCGCCGAAAATAAAAAATTTACGCTCCGGCAGGTTCCACCACACAGCCTGGTGACCACCCCAGTTCAGCCACACAGTGCCGAAGTAGAGCAGGAACAGACCGGCACCACCGAGCATGCGCAGATTGCGGAACAGGCCGGTGAAGGCACGGGTATAGATTTTCTCTCGCGAGGCGTAGAGGTCGACGGTTTTGGCAGGCGGGGTAACGTCTTGTACCGGTATCTGGTCGCTCATCATTGCATCCCACGGCGGTGGAGACTTGCCTCGGCCAGTACGTGCCAACCGGGGTCAAATTAAAGGGTGTTGCAGTGGCCTGATGATACGCCCCCGTTGCTGCTGAAAGGGGACGACCTACGTGATCTGGATCAATTGACTTGGAAAGTAGGGTCGGTTTTGGCTGGCTCGGTCGTCAAATCGAAGGAGATCCAATGTGGGAGCGGGCAAGCCCGCTCCCACACTAGGTCTTCGGTGTTTTCAGAGCATTTGAAAGGACTTACTGCTCCTCAGCCTTCTTATCCCCATGGGACAAGCTGTAAACGTACGCCGCGAGCAAGTGCACCTTGTCATTCCCTTGCAGTTGCTCCTGCGCAGGCATCTGGCCCTGACGGCCCCAACGGAGGGTCTGTTGCAGTTGGGCGAAGCTCGAGCCGTAGATGAAGGCGCCCGGGTGAGTCAGGTCAGGCGCGCCCATGGCGGGGGTGCCTTTACCGGCAGGGCCGTGGCAGGCCACGCAGTTGGCGGCGAAGAGTTTTTCGCCGTTGGCCACGTCAGCCTTGACGCCTTCTGGCAGTTTGCGACCGTCAAGGTTGGTCACCACGAAGGCGGCGACGTCGCTGACGCCTTGCTCCTTGAGGATATCCAGCCAGGCCGGCATCACGGCATGGCGACCCTTCATGATGGTTTCCTTGATGGTGGCGGGCTCGCCACCCCAGCGCCAGTCGGCGTCGGTGAGGTTGGGGAAGCCATAGGCGCCCTTGGCGTCGGAACCGTGGCACACCGAGCAGTTGGAGGCGAACAGACGGCCCCCCATCTTCAAGGCTTGTGGATCCTTGGCGACTTCCTCAATCGGCATCGAGGCGAATTTGGCGAAGATCGGCCCGAACTTGGCGTCCGACCTGGCCATTTCCTTTTCCCACTCGTGCACGCCGGTCCAACCGGTCTGGCCGTTGGCGAAAGCGGTTTGCTTGTCGTTATCGAGGTAGTTGTAGCCTGGCAGTAGGCCCTTCCAATTGCCCAGGCCCGGGTACAGCACCAGGTAGCCGAGGGCGAAGATGATGGTGCCGACAAACAGCATGAACCACCACTTGGGCAGCGGGTTGTCGTACTCCTCGATGCCGTCGAACGAGTGGCCGACAGTCTCGTCGGTTTGCTCGGCCCGCTGGCCCTTGCGGGTCGACAGCAGCAGCCAGGTCAGGGCGAAGATGGTACCCAGACTGAGGACTGTGACGTACAGACTCCAGAACGTAGTCATTCTTTGTTACTCCTAGAAGCTTGCTCGACGTGCTTGATGGCTTCGGGATCATCCGCAAAGGGCAGCAAGGTCGCGTCTTCAAACTCCGACTTGCGCTTGGGGCTGAAAACCCACAACGCCAGGCCGATAAAGGCCACCATCACCACAACGGTGCCCAGCCCACGAATCATCCCGATATCCATGAAGAATCACCGTTTGCTTTTGATGATGGTGCCAAGGCCTTGCAAGTAGGCCACCAATGCGTCCATTTCGGTCTTGCCCTTCACGGCTGCGGCTGCACCGGCGATGTCTTCGTCGGTGTAGGGCACGCCCAGGGTGCGCAAGACTTCCATCTTCTTCGCGGTGTCCTTGCCGTCGAGCTTGTTTTCCACGAGGAACGGGTACGCCGGCATTTTCGACTCAGGCACGACGTTGCGCGGGTTGTACAAGTGCGCACGTTGCCAGTCATCAGAGTAACGACCGCCGACACGCGCTAAATCCGGGCCGGTACGTTTGGAACCCCACAGGAATGGGTGGTCCCATACGCTTTCGCCGGCGACCGAGTAGTGGCCGTAGCGTTCGGTTTCGGCGCGGAACGGGCGGATCATCTGCGAGTGGCAGCCGACACAACCGTTGGCGATGTAGACGTCGCGGCCTTCCAGTTCAAGCGCGGTGCGCGGCTTCATGCCTTCCACCGGCTTGTTGGTGACGTCCTGGAAAAACAGCGGAACGATCTGGGTCAGGCCGCCGATACTCACGGCGATGACCATGAAGAAGGCCAGCAGGCCGATATTCTTCTCGACTACTTCATGCTTCATCAGTGGGCTCCCACAACGGCGATCTTGGCGGCGGCTTCGGCTTCGGCAGGGTCGGAGGCACGCACAGTGCGCCAGACGTTGTAGGCCATGAACAGCATGCCGGAGGCAAAGAACGCACCGCCCAACGCGCGGACGATAAAGCCCGGATGGCTGGCCTGCAGCGCTTCGACGAAGGAGTAGGTGAGGGTGCCGTCATCGTTGATTGCACGCCACATCAGGCCCTGGGTGATGCCGTTGACCCACATCGAGGCGATGTAGAGCACGGTACCGATGGTCGCCAGCCAGAAGTGCGTGTTGATCAGCCCGACGCTGTGCATCTGCGCACGGCCGAACAGTTTGGGGATCATGTGATACAGCGCGCCGATGGAGATCATCGCTACCCATCCGAGTGCACCGGCGTGTACGTGGCCGATGGTCCAGTCGGTGTAGTGGGACAGCGAGTTGACGGTCTTGATCGCCATCATCGGCCCTTCAAAGGTCGACATGCCGTAGAACGCCAGCGATACCACGAGGAAGCGCAGGATCGGGTCAGTGCGCAATTTATGCCAGGCACCCGACAGGGTCATCATGCCGTTGATCATGCCGCCCCAACTCGGGGCCAGCAGGATGATCGACATGGCCATGCCCAGGGACTGCGCCCAGTCCGGCAACGCGGTGTAGTGCAAGTGGTGCGGGCCGGCCCAGATGTACAGGGTGATCAGTGCCCAGAAGTGCACGATGGACAGGCGATAGGAGTAAATAGGACGTTCGGCCTGTTTCGGCACGAAGTAGTACATCATCCCCAGGAAACCGGTGGTGAGGAAAAACCCTACGGCGTTGTGGCCGTACCACCACTGGATCATTGCGTCCGTGGCCCCGGCGTAGGCCGAGTAGGACTTGAACAGGCTGACCGGCAACGAGGCGTGGTTGACGATGTGCAGCATCGCCGTCACCAGGATAAACGCCCCGTAGAACCAGTTGCCCACATAGATGTGCTTGGTCTTGCGCTTGACGATGGTGCCAAAGAACACCACGGCATAGGTCACCCACACAATGGCAAGCAAAATGGCGATGGGCCATTCCAGCTCGGCGTATTCCTTGGTGGTGGTGTACCCCAGTGGCAGGGTGACGATGGCGCCGACAATGACCGCTTGCCAACCCCAGAAGGTGAAGGCCGCGAGGCTGTCGGAGATCAGTCGCGTCTGGCAGGTTCGCTGCACGACATAGTAGGAGGTGGCAAACAATGCACATCCGCCGAAGGCGAAGATCACCAGGTTGGTGTGCAGCGGGCGCAGGCGGCCAAAGGTCGTCCATGGCAAACCGAAATTCAATTCCGGCCAAACCAGTTGCGAGGCGATGAACACCCCGAGCCCCATGCCAAGGATCCCCCAGACCACCGTCATGATGGCGAACTGGCGGACTACCTTATAGTTATAAGCAGTCGGACTGATTGCTGTGCTCATTCTAAGGTTCCACGGTTTAGGTTTTTTTATAGGTAAAATCGGCCGCAAGTATGTAGAAAGCGAGGGGCCAATGCAACGCAATGGCTGACCTGTATCAATACGTTCCACGCCAGATTCTGCGCCCTTTCCATGTTTGGTGTAGGGATAAAATCCGAAATGGAAAGCTGATCGAGTGGACAGGAAATTTCGGGGGCGCAACGGCTGCCGTCGCGTAGGCCGGGAATGGTCCACTGTGGGAACAAGCGTAGACCCGAAAGTGAGGAGGGGAAAGGTGTGCTTTGGAAGGGTGCGACACTTGGTCGCTCATGATGTGGCTCATTCAAAAGTGAGCATGAACCTGTGACGAGGGAGCAAGCTCCCTCGCCACAGGTAAGCGGAGCCTCCCCTGATCAGAGGAGGCAGTCAGATGTTATTGGGGCTGGCTTTCTGGCGTTGCACCATCAGCGTTGTGGGACAGGCTGTAAACATACGCGGCCAACAAGTGCACTTTATCGTTACCTTGCAGCGCTTCCTGCGCTGGCATCTGGCCTTGGCGGCCGTGGCGGATGGTTTGCTGCAACTGCGCAAGGCTGGTGCCGTAGATGTAGCCGGCCGGTTTGGTCAGGTCGGGCGCGCCCATGGCTTCCATGCCGTGGCCTTGCGGACCGTGGCAAGCGACACAGGTGGTGTTGAAAGCCGCTTGGCCTGCGGCCAGGTCAGCGGTGCTGTCGGCAGGCAATGGCAGCTTGGCCATGTCGTGGCGGACGTAGGCAGCGACGTTTTTCACGCCGTTGTCGCCGAGCATGTCACCCCAGGCCGGCATGGCCGCGTGACGGCCGTTCAGGATGGTGGCCTTGATCGCTTCAGCCGAACCGCCCCAGCGCCAGATGTTGTCCGCCAGGTTTGGGAAACCAAACGCGCCCTTGGCATCCGAGCCGTGGCACACCGAGCAGTTGGAAGCGAACAGGCGACCGCCCATTTTCAGCGCTTGCGGGTCCTTCGCGACTTCTTCCAGCGGCATGGCCGAGAATTTGGCGAAGATCGGCCCGAACCTGGTGTCAGCCTTGGCCATCTCCTTGTCCCACTCCTTGGCCGACGTCCAGCCGTCTTCATAGCCCGGCAACACACCTTTCCAGTTGCCCAGGCCCGGGTAGAGGATCAGGTAGCCAACCGCAAACACCAGGGTGCCGGCGAACAGCATGAACCACCACTGGGGCAGCGGGTTGTCGTATTCCTCGATACCGTCGAAGGCGTGGCCCATGGTCTGGTCGACGCTGCCCTTGGTCTCGCCCTTGCGGGTGCCGATCAAGAGCCAGGTCAGGCCGATCAGGCTGCCGAGGGTCAGTACGCAGATCCATGTACTCCAAAACAGGGTCATGGCCGAGTGCTCCTTATTGCAGGCTCTTCTTGAGCGTCGGATGGAGAAGGTTCATCGGCGAACGGCAACAGGCGCGCCTGTTCGAATTCCGCATTGCGCCGGTTGTTGAACACCCACAGCGACAGGCCGATAAAGGCGATGGCGACCACCAGCGTGCCGAGGCCGCGGATGGTGCCCGCATCGAATTCAAATCCCATGGCTCACCTCTTGCTCTTGATGGCAGTGCCGAGCACTTGCAGGTACGAAACCAGCGCGTCCATCTCGGTCTTGCCTTTGAGGCTGGCCACGGCGGCACTGATGTCGTCGTCGGTGTAGGGCACGCCGAGGGTGCGCATCACGTTCAACTTGGTCTCGGTGTGGCTGCTGTCGACCTGCGCGGTGACCAGCCACGGATAGGCCGGCATTTTCGACTCGGGCACCACGTTGCGCGGGTTGTACAAGTGCGCGCGGTGCCAGTCGTCCGAGTAGCGTGCGCCAACGCGCGCGAGGTCCGGCCCGGTGCGCTTGGAACCCCACAGGAACGGGTGGTCCCACACACTTTCGCCGGCGACCGAGTAGTGGCCGTAGCGTTCGGTTTCGGCGCGGAACGGGCGGATCATCTGCGAGTGGCACTGTACGCAGCCTTCGCGGATGTAGATGTCACGGCCTTCCAGTTGCAACGCGGTGTAGGGCTTCATGCCTTCAACCGGTTTGTTGGTCACGTCCTGGAAGAACAGCGGGACGATCTGGGTCAGGCCGCCGATGCTCACGGCCAGCACCATGAGCAGCATCAGCAGGCCGACGTTCTTTTCAATCGTTTCGTGTTTCATCACAGACTCCTCAGGCCATCTGCGCCGCAGCGGCAACTTCGGCAGGTTGCGCCGAACGCACGGTGCGCCAAGTGTTGTAAGCCATCAGGAACATGCCGCTGAGGAAGATCGCACCGCCCACCAACCGCACGATGAAGCCAGGGTGGCTGGCCACCAGGGTTTCGACGAAGGAGTAGGTCAAGGTGCCGTCTTCGTTGACCGCACGCCACATCAGGCCCTGGGCAATGCCGTTGACCCACATCGAGGCGATGTAGAGCACGGTGCCGATGGTGGCCAGCCAGAAGTGCGCGTTGATCAGGCCAAGGCTGTACATCTGCTCGCGACCGAAAACTTTCGGGATCATGTGGTACAGCGCGCCAATGGAAATCATCGCTACCCAGCCAAGGGCACCGGCGTGTACGTGGCCGATGGTCCAGTCGGTGTAGTGGGAGAGGGCGTTGACGGTCTTGATCGCCATCATCGGGCCTTCGAAGGTCGACATGCCGTAGAACGCCAGGGAGACGACGAGGAAGCGCAGGATCGGGTCGCTGCGCAACTTATGCCATGCACCCGAGAGCGTCATCATGCCGTTGATCATGCCGCCCCAGCTCGGTGCCAGCAGCACCAGCGACATCACCATGCCCAGCGACTGTGCCCAGTCCGGCAGCGCGGTGTAGTGCAAGTGGTGCGGGCCGGCCCAGATGTACAGGGTGATGAGTGCCCAGAAGTGCACGATGGACAAACGATAGGAATACACCGGGCGCTCGGCCTGTTTCGGCACGAAGTAATACATCATGCCGAGGAAACCGGCGGTGAGGAAAAAGCCTACCGCGTTATGCCCATACCACCACTGCACCATGGCATCCGTCGCACCGCCGTAGAGGGAGTAGGACTTGGTCAGGCTAACCGGGATTTCCAGGTTGTTGACGATATGCAGGATGGCCACGGTGATAATGAACGCACCGAAGAACCAGTTGCCGACGTAGATATGCTTGGTGTTGCGCTTCATGATCGTGCCAAAGAACACGATGGCATACGCCACCCAGACAATGGTGATCAGGATGTCGATCGGCCATTCCAGTTCTGCGTATTCCTTGGAACTGGTGTAGCCCAGTGGCAAGGAGATGGCGGCCGAGAGAATGACAAGCTGCCAGCCCCAGAAGCAGAATGCGGCGATTTTCGGCGCGAACAGCTGCGTCTGGCAGGTACGTTGCACCGAGTAGAAGGAGCTGGCGAACAGCGCGCAGCCACCAAAGGCGAAGATCACCGCATTGGTGTGCAACGGGCGCAGGCGGCCGAAGCTGGTCCAGGGCAAGTCGAAGTTGAGTGCAGGCCAAACCAATTGAGCCGCGAGAAAAACCCCGAGCCCCATGCCGACGATGCCCCACACCACCGTCATAATGGCGAATTGGCGGACCACCTTGTAGTTATAGGCGGTACTTAAAGTAGTGTTCATGGTTCCCCATCCACGGTTCAGCCCAAGCAGATGCGACACTTGGGCTGGAGTTATAGGCAGACTAAAAAGCGAGGCAAGCATGGCCAAAGAGCACAAGGCCAGTATTGACGGGGATCAATGGGTGCAGTGTGTGCGGGAACATGGGTGGCTGTGGGATGCGGCGTCGAGGACGACTTCAGCCGCTCCAGTCACGCTGATCCTGGCCCACGGCGCCGGTGCACCAATGGATTCCGGGTTTATGAACGACATGGCTGCACGCCTTGCGGGGCATGGCGTGAACGTGTTGCGCTTCGAGTTTGCGTACATGGCCCAGCGCCGGGTGGACGGGGGCAGGCGGCCACCGAACCCTGCGCCCAAACTGCTGGAAGGATGGCGCGAGGTGTATGTCGAGGTGCGACGTCATGTCGCTGGGAAACTGGCGATTGGCGGCAAGTCCATGGGCGGACGCATGGCCAGTTTGTTGGCCGATGAATTGGGCGCCGATGGGCTGGTGTGCCTGGGGTATCCGTTCTATGCGGTGGGCAAGCCGGAAAAACCACGGGTCGAGCACCTGGCTGGGTTGAAGGCGCCGACGTTGATTGTGCAGGGCGAGCGCGATGCGCTGGGCAATCGGGCGGCGGTGGAGGGGTACGACGTGTCGCCGAGCATCGAGGTGATGTGGCTGGTGGCGGGGGATCATGATTTGAAGCCGTTGAAGACGTCGGGGTTTAGTCATGAGCAGCACTTGGAGGCTGCGGCGGTGAAGGTCGCTGAGTTTCTCGGCGCCTCTTAGGGATCCTTCGCGAGCAAGCCCGCACATTTAGATGTGTGAATGCATTCAAATGTGGGGGCTTGCTCGCGAAAGCGGCCTACCGGTTAAACCGCTCCACCAGCGAATACTGGGTATGCGCGGTATGCGTCAGCTCTTCACTCAACTGCGCCGAGTTCAACGCCTGCTCCGACGTCTGGTCCGCCAACAGCGCAATCGTGCTGATATTACGGCTGATCTCTTCGGCCACGGAGCTTTGCTCTTCAGTGGCAGCAGCGATCTGGGTCGTCATGTCGGTGATATGTGCCACCGCTTCGCTGATGCCCACCAACGCCTGATCCGCTTCCATCACCCGCGCTACGCCTTCTTCGGCCTGGCGATGCCCGGCGTCCATGGTTTGCACAGCGGCAGCAGCGGTGTGCTGCAGCTTGGCGATCAGGGCATGGATCTGCCCGGTCGACTCGGCGGTGCGTTGGGCCAGTTGACGGACTTCATCGGCAACGACGGCAAAGCCTCGACCCATCTCACCGGCACGCGCCGCTTCGATGGCTGCGTTCAAGGCCAGCAGGTTGGTCTGGTCAGCGATCCCTTTGATCACATCGACCACACCACCAATCTCATCGCTGTCCTTGGCCAATTGAGTGACGGTCACGCCCGTCTCCCCAACCGCCACCGACAGACGCTGAATCGCCTCGCGGGTTTCCCCGGCAATGTCGCGACCGCGACCGGTCAGGCGGTTAGCCTCTTGGGTCGCATCGGCGGTGCGCTGCACATGGCTGGCGACCTCCTGGGTCGTCGCCGCCATCTGGTTGACCGCCGTCGCCACCTGCTCGGTTTCTACACGCTGGCGTTCCAGGCCGCTGGAGCTGTTATGCGCCAGGGTGTTGGACTGCGCCGCCTGGGCGTTCAGGTGCTCGGCAGTGTCCTGCAAGCGCGTCAGACAGGTCTTCAGACGCGCCTCCTGGCTGAGGATCGACATCTCCAGGCGCGCCTGGGCACCACGGCTGTCGGTGTACATCTGCGCGATCAACGGGTCGGACGTGGTCTGCTCGGCCAGGCGCAGCAAACGCTTGAGGCCACGCTGTTGCCAACTCAAGCCCAGCAGGCCCAACGGCACCGACAACCCCGCCGCCAGGGCAAAGCCCCAGTGGGAGTTGAGTGACGCGCCGATCATGAAGCTCAGTTGGCTCACCAGGATAAACGGCAGCCAGTCCTGCAACACCGGCAGCCATTTGTCCCGCTGGGGGATCGCTGACTTGCCCTGGTTGATGCGGTGATAAAGCGCTTCGGCCCGGCGGATTTGCTCAGAGGTGGGCTTGATGCGCACCGATTCGTAGCCGACCACCTGGTTGCCGTCGAAGACGGGCGTCACATAGGCGTTAACCCAGTAGTGATCACCGGTCTTGCAGCGATTCTTGACGATGCCCATCCATGGCAAGCCTTGTTTGAGCGTCGACCACATGTGCGCGAACACCGCCGCCGGAACATCCGGATGACGCACCAGGTTGTGCGGGGCACGGACCAGTTCTTCGCGGGTGTACCCACTGATTTCGACAAACGCGTCGTTGCAGTAAGTGATCACGCCCTTGGCATCTGTGGTGGAGATCAACCGTTGCTGAGCGGGGAAGGTACGTTCGCGCTGGGTAACGGGTTGGTTATTACGCATGGTTGTTCAATCCGCAAGGCTTTCAAGGGTTGTCGGCAGGAATGGCGGTTTATTTAACTTATTTTTGCAACAATCAACCGGCCAACGCCTCGTGTCACTGTTCTGTAAGTGTAGCGGTCTCGAGAATGTCGAACGCCATGCGCTGCTGGATCGTGCTTCGGGAATACGCCCTTAAAAATGCCTCGCGGTCAGTAGCACTGAGCCTAAGGCGGGCAAGTGCGGCAACCGCTGCGTCCGGGTTTCCGGGGGCAAACACGCAAGCATTGGGAATATGATTGAGTGTGAACGCCTTTGAATAACCCTCCAGTCCCGCGAGTATTGGCTTTCCGGTAGCCGCATATTCAAACAGTTTGGAGGGAATGACTTTCAAGAATGCCTTGAAGTCATTGAGGTGCAAAAAAAGCACATCGGCTTGCTGATAGTAATGAATCAGTTTGTGTCGGGGCATGGGCGCAATAAGCTCGACATTCTTTACATGTCCCTCGATCAGCGCTTCGCGCAGTTTTTTCATCGTACTGCCATCGCCAATCACATAGAAACAGGCTGTGTTTGCGAGCCGTTCGGCCAGTGATGGCAGTATTTTATCCAAGCCTTGGCCGACGCCGATATTGCCAGCGTAGACAATCTTCAGTGGGCGTGTTGGTTCGTTAGGCGTGTCTGGATAGAACGGGGTTTCAAGAAAGAGATCGTCCACACCGTGGGTGAAAGTTGAAAAGCGCTTGTGTGGATAACGAGCCGAGAAGTAACTCAGAAACCCGGGTGATATCAGGTTTGCCCGCGTTGCGCGATCGAGGGTGAATTGTTCAACGCGGGAAAATACTCGCGCCAGGAGTTTGCCCATTACGCCGGGGAAAAGTTCGGGCAGTACGTCGACAAAGATATCTCGGATATCCAGATAGAGCGGTGCCTTTTTTTGGCGCGCAATAGCGGCGCCCAGTGTGGCCGTCATCAGCCGGGAAGAAGTGGCCACAATCACGTCGTACTGCTTGCCTTTTACAGCTCGAAGTACGCCGCAGGCATAGTTGGCAAATCCCCAGGCCTGGCCCCAAACGCTGAATCCGTGCGTGGGCAGGTCTATGCGGGTGATAGACAGCCTTGGCTGATGTGCGGTGCGATCCCAGGAGAAAGTATAAGAAGGGTAGCGGTTCGGCTGAGTGGTCAGCACGTCGATCTCTATCTCATCGTTACCGTAGGTGAGCAAGCCATTGACCAGCGCCTCGACGCGAAAGGCCGACAGGTCGGGCGGAAAGTAATAGCTCAATAAAAGAATGCGCACTGTCATATGCACCTCTCAGTCTTACCCGTCAGTACGCGTTCATACAGTGTTACCAAATTGCTTTCTTGTTGCTCCCAACTTAGAGACGAGGCGGCATTTTTCGCGTTTTGGGCCAGTGTCTGACGTAACAACGGTTCATCGATCAACCGCTGTAATTCCCGGTGCAGTGATTGATCCGAGCCTGCCGTCACCAACAACCCCACCGCGTGGGACCGGACAATTTTGCGAATCTCCGGAAACGCCGTCGCGACCACGGGCAGCCCGGCGATGATGTATTCGAACAGCTTATTCGAGTCGGTGGTGAGGTGGTTCAGGCAGGTATTTTCTATAGGCTGCACGCCGATATCGGCTGACGCGGTATAGCCGGGCAAATCCGCTAATGAAACGGTCGGAATAAAGTGCACTCGCTCTGTCAAGCCAAGCTCCTCGCTCAACGTCTTCAGGGGGGTCGTAAGCCTGCCGCCCCCAATCAATACGAAGTAAGCGCGTTGCAATGTGACTGCGACGCGTAACAAACGCTCCAGGCCGCGCCCCTGTTGAAGGCCGCCCTGATAGAGAACGATGGGCCAGGGCCGTTTCAAACCCAGCTCATGGCGAATTCTCTGGCTCGGTGGACTGGCGATCAGGCGCGGACGATTTTGCAGCACCAGCGGACGGGTTATTCCGTAGGCCCTGGCAAAGAACTTAGCCCTGCTTTGTGTGGTGGTAATGGTGCCCTCAGCCCTGGGCATCAAGGCTTTTTCGATACAGGCAACCCACTTGCGAAAGCGCGCATACCCCTCGCGGCTGGTACTGACTTCATGGGCGTCGTACACCAGCCTCGCTCCGCTGAGCCGGGCGGCCAGCCATGCAGTGGGCAGCGTATTGACATCATGGGCATGCACAACGGCGGCGCGATGCAGAGCGATCCGCACCAATAGCCCTGCATGCACCCAAAGTCGTGAAAGGATGCGTCGCAGCGGCATCGACTGTTCTGTCGGCGGTGAGCCGGTCGAAGCGCAAGATCCAGCACTTGCGGGTCGCCATCTCAGGCTGCGGGCCACGCGTATCACACGGATGCCATCCGCCAGTACTTCCCTGCGCTGCGTTACACCTGGTGTATGCAATGCGAACACTGTCACTTGATAACCGGCCGCTTGGAGTGTCCGGGCTTGTTTCAATACGCGGGCGTCATTGCGGAACTCATTCCAGACGATCATGGCGATAGGGGGCACGGGGGAATTCCTGTTTATTTCGACGGTGTTCAGTGAATCGGGTGGGTGGCAAGAAACATCCGATTGATGTTCAGCGAGTGACTGCTCAGGTAAAGAACGTCCTGTGTGAGGACCTTCAACCTGCTGAAGCTTTGACGGAGGAGAATCAGCGCAATGAGCGCGATGTAAACGTGGGGAGGCGTCAGACAAAGAAAGTCGACAATGATGAAGGCGAATGTCACCAGGAAACCTGTGGCGTGGAATGTGTCGGCTACTGTGAGAGGGTGGCGGGACAGCATCGAATGCACGCGGTGACTACGGTTGTTCAAACCAATCAGCACAGCCGCTGCGGTTGCATAGTAGAGAAGGCTGACGGCCAGGAGTGACGGGTAAAGGTAGAGCAATGCGATGAAAACGGTCAGGGCGAACACGGCATCGGATAAGCCCCGTGTGAATCTGGAAAACGCTCTGGCAGCCAGGGGTAATTGAGTGTTGAGCAGTGTTGGTTCTGCGCAGCGTTTTATCAGAGCACGTGCGCCGTTTCTTGAGTAACGGGAAGCCATAAAACCGGCCCCTAGGTAAAAAACGTAGAGGATCACCGTCAACAGGCCTAACCCGATGATCAGGGTGATTTTATTAAGGTCTTTCAGCACCGGCGGCAAATACGCAGGAACCCTCTCTGATCCGAGCAGAATGACAATCTTGATCGGCAGGAAATGGGTCGTTATCAACAACATCTGTGCGCAAAAATGCGCAGCATGAGCCATCAACATTGCGCGTGGAGCGATGCTCATGAAGTTACGGCCCAAGTGTACGCACCAGATGAGTGTCGACAGGATACTGTGTTGCAAGGCCCTAATTTCTTGGCTCACCGTGGGGTTCTCGTATAAGACTTAGTTCTGATGCGGTGATCAATTGCACATCGCTTTGCATCAGCACTCGCTGCCTGGCGTTCAAGGACTTTTCCCTGAAAATTCCTGGGTTTAAAAACAGCGTTTCTATCGCGTCGCTGATCCCGTTAGAACTCTCGGGATCAGCTAAAAAACCGCAGGCGTCATCAACAAACTCAGGGATTGCTCCGACCCGATTGGTAATAGGGACCAGGCCTGAGGCCATCGCTTCATCGCGAGAAACGCCTTGAGTGTCCATTCGGCTTGGGCACAGAAATACGCCGTAGTGTTTATGCAGGTCGGCGATCTGGGATTGTTTCAAGTAACCTTTTTCGATCCGCACGTTCGGGTACTTGCGCAGCGGTGCAAGTGTTTCTTCAAACAACGGCCCATCGCCCATCATCAGGAACTCTAGCTCGTTGAACCATGGCTTTGTCTCCAGCAGTTGAATGGCTTTGACGCTCAGATCATTGGCATAAGTGCGTGATACATAGGGGCGGATCGACAGGATTTTTTTGCGCTGTTCAAGCGCTTTCTTCGCGTGAGAAAACAGTCGGGTATCAATGGGGTTGTGGATGATTCGGTGTTGGTTCTGAGGCAACCGGAACCCTAGGTCTTCCATTGCTTCCTCGGCGAACTGCCGCGACACGAATACCAATTGCAGATTGGGTGGCATGGGCTGCAGCACGCTGCGCCAGAAAGCCATGCGTCGTTCGCTGTCGAGCTTGCCCAGTTGCAACTGCTCTTGATCTTTGTAGTTATAAGCCCGGCGCCACCAGGGTTGGATCTCCGCGCCGTGCACCCAGACAATCACTCGAAGGCGAGGCAGGTAGGGGCGCACTATTTCCCACATCTGCTGGTCCAGAAAGTGCACCAGCACCGATGTGTAGTGTCCGGCGTCAAGCATGCTCTTCAAGGCGCTTCCAGGCCCGGTCACTACGTCAACATTGTCGAATTCGTGATAACTGATCGGTTCGTTGGGTCGCAACCGAAAGACGTCTATAGGTAGGCCCTGTTCCTGATAGGCCGCGACACGGGTATGAATAAAACCATTTCGATACAGGTCGCCATAAGTCGGGTAGTGGTTGGTCAGCAGCAGATGCTTAGCCTTCCCGAGGACGGTAGAGGGTTGAATGTCGCAATGGCCTTGAACCAGCGCCTTGATCGTCGAGCTGCCGCTGCCGTAGGCGCGCAGGCCTAGACGCAAGGAAGCCGTCTCTGGCGGTACCTCCCAGGCCTGACTCCGATTAGCCAGTTGCATGACATGGCTGATCCGTTGTTCCTGCGCATCCAGAAACAGTACAACCAGTTGCAGGTTCAGGCCCGGCGTGGCATCGAGCATCAATCTCAATGTGCCTTCGGTCACCTCTAGTTGCGCAACATTTAAGGTCTGCCTGGCGTAGTGGTAGTCGTGTTTTCCGTCTGCGAGAGAGGAGTGGATATGCCAGGTATTGCCTTCGACCTGGGCTTGCAAATGCTTACTGCGCAGTGGTCCGAACAGTTCTGCCAGGCCCTGGCCGCTGGTCTGCGGGCCGGAGGTTCTTGCGTTCAGTGGCGGGATTGATTCACTGCTGCGCTGAAGCTTGTCGAGGCTGATACCGGTATTCAAATCAAGGTCGTTTACCACGCCTATAACATGCTGTAGATCGCTGCCTGCGGCGTTTTCGCAGTAGTTGAAGGCATCAATCGCAAGGGAACCAGGGTGCGTGTAGGTGAGCTTTGGCAGGCTTTCCAGCCAGTCACGGGCGCGCTGTTGCGCCACTGCCGCCGTCCTGATCATGGCTCGGCGTGCGGCTATACCGAGCGTGCAGCGGTATTCCTGGCCCGGATTTATCAGGTGTATGCCTTGTTTGTCCGCGGCATGATGAGCCATCTTGCCGATCACATGCGCCTTGCTGTAACGCGTGGCCAATGCCAGGTCGAGCAGGTAGTGAGGGCCGTAGTAGTCCGCCGCAATCATCGCGCCAAACCACTCTGCGCCGTTTGCCAGGTCGGCCAGGGTAAGGTTATCCAGCCGGCTGCGCTCAATCAGGTGTAAGCGGGAATCCACGCTGGCGGGCTGCCTTGTTGTCGAATCGTTTACCACGACATGCAGGTTGACGTGGGGGTAGCGCTGGCGTTGCAGATGCTCCTTGAGTGCCTGCAGCTGAACGTCATTGCGCGCCTCGGCGACGAGGCAAATTGTTGGCAGAGGCACGTCATCCACGCGACCTGTGACTTTGCTCATCACATACCGCAAACGATGGGCATAGGTGTGCTCCTGCATCACTTTGCGCAGGCCGGCCAACCGCTGCCTGGCGTGCTCAGCGGGAGTGTTGAGGCGACGTAACGCTTCCTGACTGCTGTCGCTGCAAATGACCAGATCACCCATCAGTACACGCAGGCCGCGAGAAAAGTTGCTGACGGTGAGGGTGTTGGACCCCAGTAATTCAAAGATGCGGCGGGCGAACATGGATTGCGACTGTTTGATCGAGTTGAGATTCATCGCATAGCGGTAACCCTTATAAGCCCGGTCCATTTGCGCCGCGTTCAACGTGCCAGCAATGTGGCCCCGATAGCGGGTCGGAAACTGATAGTTGGGCTCTGTCGTGCCGAAGTTACGATCGTAGATCTCAAGGGGACGCAAGCCAGGCAGGTCGTTGATAAAGTGTTCCAGATCGCGGGTCCGCTCGGTGTATCGGGTGTAGTAGGCGCCGGCGAAGCAGAACGCATCCTTGCGTTCATACAGTTCGAGCGGATTGTGTATGGCCGGTTGGCAGGCGAAGGGCAGCAGGTAGACACGCTCATGCCCCAACGCACTTTTATAGCGTTGAATACAGTCAATATCCGTGGTGAACACCAGGTCAAACTGCTTGGCGGTGCCCAGAAACGTCTCAAAGTGCACCGGGTCTTCTTTGTTCCAGAACACCGTTGGCACTTTGTGTTCCCGGCACCAGTGCAAGATCCCGCGCAGTTCTACGCTGTTCTGGGCGATCTTGTTCTGCCAGCGGTCCTCCTTGCCGCGCCATGCGGATTCGATGAACAGCAGGTCCGGTTTAAACGCTTGCAGCTCGGCCAGGCCCTGCTCGGGCGTCAGTTGCAACAGCTCGCTTTCATACCGGTAGGCCTCATGGGAAAAGGTATCTAGCACGCAGGCAATTCTGAAGGGCTTGGCCGTGTCATGAGGGGCGAGCATCAGTTGGCTGCGCACATAGGCTGCATCCGGCAATGGCGTGGGGGCCGGTGCTGCAAGGAAAGCGGCGGTGTCAGGTGACGTTGTTGGCAGAGCGTCACGGTCTGCGAATGACGTGGGGGCTTGGCCTTTGCGACGCGCGCAGGCGTGCTGGTACAGCTTGAATAACGCCACTGGCAAACGCAGGCACTCGCGCAGCGAGCCCACCGCCATACGCAGTTGATAACCCAACTGATAGGTCGTGCTGGCCCGTGTCTTGATCAAGCGATTTTCCAGCAGATGGCATCTGGCATCCGCGCGTTGCAGGTTGGCGGTCAGGGCCTCCATTTGCTGGGTGGAGAGCCTAAGCGTGTTCTTGAGTCGGTCAATGTGTTCAGTGGTTCCACGGTATTTCTGATTCGCCTGCTCCCGGTGTTGGCGACTGGCGGCTACCTGGCGAAGCAGGCTTCGCTCGACTGACTCGAACGCAGTTTCGAGCTGGCGGATGTGGTCAAGCTCCAGTGCGCTCTTCCCCGGCTCGGCTTTGATAGCGACCATTCCCACCCACTTGCCCAGTATTTCAATCCGGACGACGTGCAGGTGCGAACTCAATAACCGAAACGGTTCCAGCAGGTAGAACGTGTGCTTGTGGTCGATAAAATCATTCACCCCGAATGGCACGGTGATGATCAATTGGCCATGCGGTTTGAGCATCGACGCTGCTTTCTCGACGAAGGTGGCGGGATGGATGAGGTGTTCAAGCACTTCACTGATCACGATGCTGTCAGGTTCGACACGCTCGGTACCCAGCGACAGAAAGTCTGCGTTCAAGTAACAAATATTCTGCTGCACGTGGTCGGGTTCCGCTCGCAGATAGTCGCCGGCCTGTTTGATTGCCTGGGGGCTGCTGTCCACGCCCGTGACCACATGCCCTTCACGGGCGAGCAATACAGGAATGATGCCCTGAGAGCAGCCTACGTCGAGGACTGTCTTGCCGGTGACCTGGGCACAGATCCAATGGATCCGCGCGCGCGTCTCCTGCATGAAGTGCTCACCCAGCTTGCCGTAGTAGGCTTCCATGACGCGATCGTGGGTATCGGCCAGTGGCCGTGGGGCATTCATCGTCAGTTCGCCAATACGCCGGCGGCATCAATCACCACCTCGTTGGTGTGTTGCGCAGGCAGTGACCTGAACTGGCGATGCCCGACCAGCAACACATGGATATGCGCGGTGTCCCAGGCACAGGCCGTATCGGTCAATGTATGGCTGCGCAGATCGGCGGGAAGCGTATGAATATTCGGCTCGACCAGCAGCAACGTCACCCCCAACTCCTTGGCCAACTGCCGGGCGATGCCAAGTGCGGGGCTTTCGCGCAGGTCATCGATGTCTGCCTTGAACGCCAAGCCATAGCAGGCAATTCGCACGTCGTGCGCGCTAAGCCCCGGGTGCTTGAATAGAAGATCCGCCACCGCCAGCTTGACCTGCTGGATGACCCATTGTGGCTTGCTGTCGTTAACCAGGCGCGCAGTGTGGATTAACCGCGCCAGTTCGGGCGTTTTACTGACGATGAACCAAGGATCGACCGCAATACAGTGCCCGCCGACGCCAGGCCCTGGCTGCAGGATATTCACGCGTGGATGGTGGTTCGCCAGGCGTATCAGCTCCCATGGGTCTATCTCCAACTGCGCGCAGAGCATCGAGAGTTCGTTGGCGAAGGCGATATTGACGTCGCGAAAACTGTTTTCGGTCAGCTTGCACATCTCGGCGGTGCGTGTGCCGGTGACAATGCACTGGCCTTCGACACACTGTTGGTACAGCCGTACTGCTGCGCTTGAGCAGGCAGGGGTCATGCCGCCGATGATTCGGTCATTGGAGACCAGTTCTCGCAAGATATGACCCGGTAGCACACGTTCCGGGCAGTGAGCGATACGAATATCACTGGCTTCCCCATGGGTTGGGGGAAAGGTCAGGTCCGGGCGGGCATTGGCCAGCCACTGAGCCATGAGTTCGGTGGTGCCGACCGGAGATGTCGACTCCAAGATAACGAGGTCGTTCTTTTTCAACACAGGCGCAATGGCGCGGCTGGCCGCTTCGATACAGCTCAGGTCTGGCTCACGGTTTTCCAGGAATGGCGTCGGCACGGCAATCAAGAAGGCGTCCGCTGGTTCTGGCTGGGTTGTCGCACGCAGATAGCCTTGGCTGACCGCTGAGTGGACCAACGGGTCCAGCTCTGGCTCAACGATATGCACTTGGCCAAGATTGACGAGGTCCACAACGTGCTGGTTTATGTCGACGCCAATGACCTGCCGTTGAGGTGAGGAAAACAGCGCAGCGGTGGGCAGGCCGATGTAACCCAGGCCCACGACGCATAACGTTGTAAGGCTCATGCCGCCACCTCGTTTTCGCGCCAGGTTGCGATAAGCACTTCGCGGATGCGTCCGCAAGCTTTGCCGTCACCGTAGGGGTTGTGGGCGTTGCTCATCGCTCGATAGGCGGCTTCATTGCTGAGCAACTCTTTAAGGTGATAAGTAATGGTCGCGATCTCGGTGCCTACCAGCCGGACCGTCCCGGCGTCGACTGCTTCGGGACGTTCAGTTGTGTCGCGCGTTACCAGCACCGGCTTGCCGAGCGCAGGCGCTTCCTCCTGGATACCGCCCGAATCCGTGAGAATCACGTACGCGCGGGTCATCAAGTAGACAAACGGCAGGTAGTCCTGTGGCCCGATCAGATGCACATTCTTGATGCCTGCCAGCCGGCGTTTTACGGGTTCTTGCACTTTGGGGTTCAGGTGCACAGGGTAAACAAAGGCCACGGTTGGGAAGCTCGCGGCGGTTTCTGCCAATGCCTCGCATATACGCTCAAGACCGTCGCCAAGGTTTTCTCGGCGATGCCCCGTCACCAGGACCATGCGCTGACCTGGGGACAGGAAGGAAAATTGCTGGTCAAGTCGGCTGCGCAGTGGCGATGTAGCCGAGCGCAGTTTCTCGACAACATTGAGCAGCGCATCGATCACTGTGTTGCCCGTGACATGAATACGCTCGTCGAGGACGCCCTCATTCAGCAGGTTCTGCCGGGAGGTTTGAGTGGGCGCAAAATGCATCGATGCGAGGCTGCCCGTGAGGCGTCGGTTGCCTTCCTCTGGCCAGGGGGAGTAAAGGTCGTGCGTACGCAGCCCGGCTTCGATATGCGCCACGGGAATTTGCTGGTAATAAGCCGCCAGGCTTGCAGCAAAAGTGGTCGCCGTATCGCCATGCACAAGGATCACATCCGGTTTGAAGTCTTCCAGGACCGATTGCAGCCCTTGAATGATCGCGGTGGTTACATGGGTCAGGCTCTGATCGACGGTCATGATGTTCAGGTCGTAGTCAGGCACCAGTTCAAACAGTTCAAGCACTTGGTCCAACATCTCGCGGTGTTGCGCTGTGACACAGACTTTCGAGTGGAAACGATCGTCGTTCGCGAGGTTGATAACCATCGGTGCCATTTTGATGGCTTCGGGGCGAGTGCCGAATATGCACAGTGTCTTGAGAGGCATGGGGATGGCTTCTTGTTTAGCGGATGAATAAACGCTGAGCCTGAAACGCGGGTGCACAGCTGCCTTCAACGCAGTGCCAGGCTTTAGAGCACGTGGTAACTGGGTTGTGTGGATTGGGTTAGGTACGAAACGAAGGGTCGATTTTGCCTAAAGGGGGCGTGGCCGACTACTGACCGTTCGGCTAGTTACGGCATGTTACCGGTCGCGTGAGAACTCAAAAGCCGCCCTTGAGGCGTAATGCTGTTCACTTAAGCGGAGCAGCCTTACGATTCACCGGAAACCGGGTCTTTGATATCTTCACCGTCCTGGGTCTCGAAGGCCTTGGACGGTGGTTCAGAAACATCCCTCCAACACCCGCC
>NZ_CAXAQM010000029.1:0-59515 GCF_963970525.1 Pseudomonas sp. EA_65y_Pfl1_P113 | reverse complement strand
AGTGGATACCGACCATGGGCTACACGACGGTCCAACAAGCTCAGCGGGATATCAGCCATTTTTTGATGCACCGGTACAACTGGATTCGACCGCACCAATTTAATGGTGGGCTGCCACCGGCTCAGGCCGAGAAAAAACTTAACGTCGTGTCCGGGATCAGTTGACCACTACACATATGGGAATATCCATGGGAACACAGGCTGCTGGTATGGCCGTCTTCATTGATCCCTACTTGCTTCATTCCTCGCGCCTAGCGCTGAGACGCAACGTCTCACCGTCTCGTGTCTACCTAATGTGGTCTGACCTGCAGCGTCTCACCTGAACTCGATCCTCGCCATCCTTGAGTACCCATCCCGCCGCTCTAAAAAAGGGTTGCCCAGGTGTTTTTGCGGATCTGGCACCGGCTTTGCTCTAGCCCCAGTACCCAGCCCGACTGGTCAACCAATAATAAAAAGAAGTGCCCGATGTCTCGCTCAATCGACTGGTTTTGGCCGCTGTGCAATAGCACTGAGGCCTCTGCCGGCGGACGGTTGCGGGGCGCCAGGACCAACCGTCTCAAGGAGATGTCGCGATGACCCTTTCGATCAAACCGCAACGCAGCATGCGTGCCGCTGTCTGGCACGGCCGCAATGATATTCGTGTCGAGGATGTTCCGCTGCCGATTTCGCCGCCTGCTGGTTGGGTGCAGATCCGTGTGCAATGGTGCGGAATTTGCGGGTCCGATTTGCATGAGTACGTGGCGGGGCCGGTGTTCATACCGGTTGACGCTCCGCACCCGCTGACCGGGATTAAGGGCCAATGCATTCTCGGTCATGAGTTTTGTGGCGAGATCGTCGAACTCGGTGACGGTGTGCAGGGCTTCAGTGTCGGCGAACCGGTGGCGGCCGATGCGTGCCAACATTGTGGCACGTGCTACTACTGCACCCACGGGCTGTACAACATTTGCGAGAATCTGGCGTTCACTGGGTTGATGAATAATGGTGCCTTCGCCGAACTGGTCAATGTGCCAGCCAACCTGCTGTACAAGTTGCCGGCGAACTTTCCGGCCGAAGCGGGGGCACTGATTGAGCCGCTGGCAGTGGGCATGCACGCGGTGAAAAAAGCCGGAAGCCTACTCGGGCAACACGTTGTGGTGGTCGGTGCCGGCACCATTGGCCTGTGCACCATCATGTGCGCCAAAGCGGCCGGTGCGGCTCAGGTGATCGCTCTGGAAATGTCCGGAGCGCGCAAGGCCAAGGCCCTGGAAGTGGGGGCGACGCATGTGCTCGATCCCAATCAATGCGACGTTATGGCTGAGGTACGACGCCTGACGGGTGGGCTCGGGGCGGATGTCAGTTTCGAATGCATCGGTAACAAACACACGGCCAAGCTCGCGATCGATTTGATCCGCAAGGCCGGCAAGTGCGTACTGGTGGGGATTTTCGAGGAGCCCAGCGAGTTCAACTTTTTCGAGTTGGTGGCCACGGAAAAGCAGGTACTGGGTGCACTGGCCTACAACGGCGAGTTCGCTGACGTGATCGCTTTTATCGCGGATGGACGGCTGGACATCACACCGCTGGTGACTGGGCGCATTCAGTTGGAGCAGATCGTGGGTCAGGGCTTCGAGGAACTGGTCAACAACAAGGAGCACAATGTGAAAATCATCGTGTCACCCGCTCGAGTCTGAAACGAGTGATGGGGGGCGTGATGCATTAAATCCACATTCAAAAAACCAAAACACCGGGCAATGCCCGGTGTTTTTTTATGCGTACTGCTTTATTTCGCAGCTTTCAACTTGACCACATCACCCGAAATCTTGGTGGTGTAACCGCTCAGCACCCACGCCCAAAACCATTTTTCCTGGATCTGAGTGTTGATCAGCGCATCGCCGCCTTTTGCCTTGATGGCAGCATCCTGGGCGCGAACGAAACGGCTGTTCTGGCCGATCGGGATGACGCCGAACAGCATGATGCCAGTGGCGCTGGCTTCGCTGTGACCCAGCACGGTGTATTGGCTGCTGTCGTATTGCGGGGATTTGATAGCGGTGCCGGTGCAACCTGCGAGGGCGAGACCAAGAACGGCTGCGGCAACTGCTTTACTGACGTACTTCACTGTGTAACTCCATGGACAAAATATCGAGATCCAATTCTCGAGGGGCGCTACTCTAATTGCTCGGGCAACATATTGAAATCAATTGCCTGAAGATTTCATGTTCCGATACCTGCATGTAATCGGAAAAACAGTCAGGAGAACCAGATAGAGCGCGAGGCTGCAGTTCACCAGTCCAGCAACCAACCCAATGGCACCCAGCAACCAGGGCCACTCCGAAGACGTCAGCCCGGAAGGTTTCCAGCCGCGATCACGGATGAGGCGTAAGACGGCGAGTCCTAGGCCGCTGCCGAGGTACAGCAACCCTGCGAGCAGGCCCAGGCCGAGACTTTTGGCGAGTGGGGTGCTGGCGCCGAAAAGGGCAGCTGCCGCGAGTGCGTAAACGATGCTGAGATTCATGGGGCATCTCCGAAAGTCAGGCCCATGGTACGCCGCTCGTTCAGGGTGTCTCTTGCGTACTCAATAACGGCCCCGCCGACCCAAACGGATAACTGCCCATCCCAATCCGCAACGGTGCTATCGGGCTCGCCGCCGCACCATCAGCAGTACGTTGTCGATAACAATGGTTTCCCCCGGCGCCGGCATGAGTACTTCCTTGTAGATAGATGGATAAACGGGACGGATTTGTTTGAGGTTTTACGCTATCGCGGTGTGATGGCAAAGGGCATTACAAATGCTGGTCATGAATTCCAGGACTTGCTAAGGTCGCCGCCTTTCCAACACGCCATTCAGAGGGATCTAAATGCATCCGGTGCTTCGCAAGACATTCGGCGGGCTTTCTGCCCAGTACTACATTCGCAATTTTCTGTTCGGGCTGATTTTTCCCGTGCTGATCTATACCGCGCTTACCCACTCGAAAACCGGAGTGTTCACAATGGGTGCTCTGTTTTATTGCGTGGTCAACAGCGTGCTTTACCCCTACGCACGCTTCGTTTACGAAAGCATCATGGATTACATCTTTGGCAACAACGTGTTCTTCGTGAATGCGATTCTGATGCTGACCGTCAAGGTGTTCACCATGGCGATCTGCTGGAGCATGGCTATTTTCATTGCGCCAGTTGGGCTGGCTTACTTGTACTTCCACCACAGCAGAGCGGCGAATCGGGCCTGATTCAGTTCAGCGCAAGTCAGTAGATCTGGTAGTTGGCCAGACTGCGATTACGGTGTGACAGTCAACGATGATGTTGAGTGATGGTCCGTCATCGCAGGCAAGCCAGCTCCCACATTTAGCCTGCGCCGTGTCAGATATGCAGCCATGCCAAGCTACCCAACAGCACGGCCACACCCGCTGCCGCGTAGGACACACGCTTCAACCACTCCTTCCTCGTCAGCAACGTAATCGCCGCCAACGAAATCGCGATCTGAATCGCGGTCATCGCCTGGGCCCAGCGATGATGCTGGTGCAGCGCCTGCTCCGACTTCTCATCCCACTGCGTTGACGTGGCTTCAAGCTTTTCGGCCTGCTTGCGCACGTCTTCCTTCTGGCCCTTGTAGCGCTCGATCTCTTCCTTGTAATGCACCGCGTCCACACCTGGAATGTGCGTGGCGAGTTCCGCGAGGTTTTGTCGGCTGGATTTGGCCTGGTAGTAATTCCACTGGTTGGCGGCTTCGGTCTTGAAAATGGCGGCGTTGTTTTTGTCCATCGCCGCTTCGCTTTCCGTGGAGCCGGCCTGGTAGCTGAGCATGGCGCCGAGGGTGGCCATGAGGGCGGTCATCACGGCGATACGACTGGCGAAATTGTCCCCGCGGCCGTGGGCATGTTCGGTGGTGTGTTCGACGTGTTTTTCGTGGGGGCTGGGGACTTCGAAGGCTTCGGACATGGCGGCGTCTGTGAAGGGAATGAGGGCGTCTGATTCTTCACCAGCGAAGCTGTCTCAAGCCTGTACGTAACGCCGGATCAACCGCGCATACACCGCGATATTAATCATCAGCACCAGCGCGCCTAAGCCCCATTGGATCTGTGGGGTCAGCCCGGCGGGGTAGATGAGTGTGAGGATGTAATGCTCGATGAACCCACCGCCATAGACGTCCTGCCCGGCGAGATGACGAAACAGGTTTTCCCAACGGGTCAATGGGCAAGGCAGGTGAAACACCTCGACTGCAATGGTCGCGTGAGACTGCAACGTCGCAGGCGTGAAAGGAAGGGGTGTGGATGATGACTTGCCATAGATCCTAAAGCTTCAACGGGTTCGGATGGATGCCGAACGCTTTGGCTATCTTCTCTCGTGTGATCTTACGAGGCTTGTTCACCGTTTCTTGCTGAGCAAATGCCGATTGGGAGATGCCCAGGCGGTTGGCTGCTTCTTTTTGCGTTGGATTCAGGTGCTCGCGCCAGGCGCGGATGGGAGTAAAGCCATCGACAATCAGGCCGACGACTTGATGCGGGATAAGGTGGTCCCGTCCCAGCTGTGAAAAGTACTGCCAGTATGGGATGACCACAAACGCAGGCTCGCCTTTGGTATCGTTGATGATCTGTATGTGGGGAGATGTATTAACCATTTTTTCCTGTTTAGCCTTATATAAATCTTATATTTTTATAAGGATTTAATAAGTGTTTTGAGGTTTTTTCGGGAATACCTTACACCCGGTGCCTCCCAACGTTAGCTTGTCCCGCTGAAGTCAGGCGATCAGAGCTGTTGCTGTATGTGATTGTTGCTTGGCAACTGCACAGGTTGCTTGCAAGCCGCGCGGGCCGGTATTGTGCTGAATCCTTTTAGTCCTTCCTCCAGGGTTCTGTAGTGATGAATGCACCGCATACCGCAGTCGGTCCGATCAAGGCCGTGATTTTCGACATGGACGGGTTGTTGCTGGACACTGAAGGCATCTACACCGAAGTCACGCAGATCATCGCCGAACGCTACGACCGTACCTATGACTGGAGCATTAAGCAGCACATCATCGGGCGTGGCGCTCAGGATTTGGCCGACTACGTGGTCAAGGCGCTGGATTTGCCGATCACACCGGCCGAGTTTCTCGAAATCCGTGAACCGCTGATGAGCGAGCGCTTCCCCAAGGCGTTGGGCATGCCCGGCGCCGAAGCATTGGTGCGGCACCTGAAAGCGCACAATATTCCGATTGCTGTGGGCACCAGTTCGTCGCGCAATTCGTTTGGTCACAAGACCACGTTGCACCGCGAATGGTTTGCCCTGTTCGACACCATCGTCACCGCTGACGACCCGGAAGTCGGCGCCGCCAAACCTGCGCCGGACATTTTCCTCACCGCCGCGCGCCGCCTGGGCGTTGCGCCCGAGGATTGCCTGGTGTTCGAAGATTCGCCCTTCGGCGTGACCGCCGCGAAGGCTGCCCACATGACCGCCATCGCCGTGCCGGATGAAGCAATGGCCGACAGCAAATACCACCACGCCGACCAGATCATCCGCAAACTCGCGGATTTCGACCTGGCCGCCTACGGCCTGCCGCCGCTCTCCTGACCAAAACGCGGTCAAAAAAATGTGGGAGCTGGCTTGCCTGCGATAGCGGAGTATCAGTCGCTGGATAAATTGGCTGATACACCGCCACCGCCATCAACCCAATTAAACTCTCGGCAAAATCACTGTTCGCCGGGTTCATATCAGTATCTACCGGCCCAGGCTGCACGTTATTGATGGTAATCCCGCGAGGCCCCAGATCCCGCGCCAACCCTTTGGTCAAGCCAAGGATGACCACACCTCGGTCTACCGGCCGAACTGGCCCGGCCAGCCAATGATTTTCTTCGGCCGCGGCGTCGCATACGTCCTGATCTTCGACGTCGACAACCGCAACCGTACCAAGGACTCAGCAATGGTCACCGCCGCCGTCACGCCATCCACCACCGGCACCCCGGTGCGCTGGCGAATCTGCTCATCCAGCCCGGCCATGCCACCACACCCCAGGCAGATCACCTCAGCTTTGTCCTCGCGGATGGCCAGTTCGGCCTGACGCACGATAGCCTCCATCGCCGCCAACGGGTCTTCTTCCAGCTCCAGCACCGCCATGCCACTGGCCCGCACCGAGGCGCAACGCTGGTACAGGCCGGCGAGTTTCAGGCGGTCTTCGATCAGCGGCACAGTGCGGTCCAGGGTGGTCACCACTGAGTACGCATGGCCCAGGAACATCGCGGTGCTGGCGGCGGCTTCGGTGATGTCCACCACCGGCACGTTGAGCAATTCTTGCAAGCCTTCGCGACCGTGTTCGCCGTAGCCGGCCTGGATCACCGCGTCGAACGGCTGGTCGTAGGCCATCACCCGGTCCATCACCGCGAGGGCCGCCAGGTAGCTTTCAAAATTGCCCTCTACCGACTCCGCGCCGAAGTAGGGCGTGAGCCCGACAATCTCGGTGCCCGGCGCGGCCACGGCCCGTGCCTGCTGGGAGATGGTTTCAGTGATGGATTCGGTGGTGTTGACGTTGACCACGAGGATACGCATGGAATGTCCTTGATTAGTGACTGACGTTATCGACTGCAATGCTTTCGCCGCTGACATCGGCGTAGAACGGCTGGCGCTTGGCGATCAGCCCATACAGCAGCGCTGCAATACCGGCGCCAAACATCCAGGAAAACGGTGAGACGCTGGCGAAACCGGGCAGCAGGGCCAGGAGAATGGCGATCACTGCCGCAGGAACAAACGCCGCCACTGCACGTAAATTGACCCCGCGGCTGTAGTAATAAACACCACGGGGGTCTTCGCTATACAACTGTGGCACGTCCACCTGGGTTTTACGGATCAACCAGTAATCGACCATGATCACCCCGTACAACGGCCCCAGCAGTGCGCCCAGGCCAGACAGGAAATACACGATCACTAGCGGGCTGTTGTAGAGGTTCCACGGCAGGATCAATACGGCCACGGTCGCGCTGATCAACCCGGCGCGACGGAAGTTCAGGTACTTGGGCGCCAGGTTGCTCAGCACAAAGGCCGGCGCGACAAAGTTGGCCATGATGTTCACCGCCACGGTGACGATCAGGAACGCCAGGCAACCCAGTACCAGAAACACGGTATCAGGGATGGCTGCGATGATCTCGGTCGGGCTTTCGATCACCCGGCCATTGAGCTGGAACTGCCCGCCGCACAGCAGTACCGTGATCGCAGCGAACACCAGAATATTCACCGGCAGGCCCCAGAAGTTGCCGACCTGAATGGTCTTGCGGCACGGCGAAGAGCGGGCGAAGTCGCAGAAGTTGAGAATCAACGTGCCGTAGATCGACAGCCACAGCGCGCCGCCGGCAAAGATATTGCGCCACATCTCGCCACCACTCAGCGGTTCACGGATCGACCAGGCTATATTGCCGCCGACCTGGAAGTACATCCAACCGGCCAACGAGGCTACCGTCAGCAGAATCACCGGCCCGGCGAAGCCTTCATAGCGGCGCACCATTTCCATGCCGTAGGCCAGGATCACCAGTTGCACCAGCCAGATCGCCACAAAACAGGCCCAGCCGAGGGATGACAGACCGAGGATGGAGTTGTGGTCGTAGTCGGCGAAGCCTGGATGAATGGCTGTCAGCAATACGCGGAAAACCACCGAGGCCAGGTAGGTCTGGATACCGAACCAGGCAATCGCAATCACCGCGCGGATCAACGCCGGAATCTGTGCGCCATGAATGCCGAAACTGATGCGGCTGATCACCGGAAACGGTACGCCGGTCTTCTGCCCCATATAGCCCGACAAGTTCATGAAGAAGTACACCAGCGCCGCACCGATGCCGAGGGACAACAAGATCTGCCAGCCGCCCAGGCCCAATGCATACAAGCCAATGGCGAACGAGTAGTTGGCGATGTTGTGTACGTCGTTGGTCCATAACGCAAAGATGCTGTAGCGCCCCCAACGCCGGCCTTCGACCTTGGTGGGCGCCAGGTCCTTGTTATGTAGGCGCGGGCTGAGTACCAGCGGGCCCGGACGTGTCGCCTCGGGGTTCAGGGAGGAGGGCAGATCCAGTGCGATGTCATTCGAGAGGCTAGTACGCATTCCGGCAGGCTCCGGCACATCAGCAGCCGGGCCGCAGATGGCAAAGTGTATGTAGGTTTTGTATTTATTGTATACAAAGCGTATTTCACCTTAAGCCACATGCGTGCCAGTTTTCGATCTATGAAAACGACGGATAATTTCCTTTTCGTAGGTTTTATAAATAACTCGCTGAATTAAAAGCGATATAAGTTGACCGTTTGAACAGCTATTTATTTTTCTATGGGAGAGGGATAGATCACGACGGAAAACAGAGGGCGAGTAGAGGTGTTACGTTATGGTGCGGATCGAGGAGGATTGCACACATAAATGGCACCTATGGTTACATCTATGTGTACATTCTAGAGGTCAACACAAAACAGATGTGGGCGCTAAGGACTTAGGCCTTACTGATGATATTCCCCGCATGCAACCCACATTCCTTCTGTGTAGCCTCTTCCCACCACCAACGCCCCTCGCGTTCATGCTGGTTCGGCAACACCGGACGCGTGCAAGGTTCGCAACCAATGCTGATGAAACCACGCTCATGCAAGCTGTTATACGGCAGCTCCAGCATGCGGATGTAACCCCAGACTTCCTCACTGGTCATCTGCGCCAGCGGGTTGAACTTGTACAAAGTGCGCTCAGGCGTAGAGAACGCCGTGTCGATTTCCAGTGCAGCCACCTGGCTCCGTGTACCCGGGCTCTGGTCGCGGCGCTGGCCGGTGGCCCAGGCATTTACGCCGGAAAGCTTGCGGCGCAGCGGCTCGATCTTGCGCACGCCGCAGCATTCGCCATGGCCGTCCTTGTAAAAGCTGAACAGGCCCTTCTCTTTGACGAAGGGCTCCAGCTCGCGCTGGTCTGGTGAGATCAACTCGATGTCTATCTTGTAGAAGTCGCGCACCTGCTCGATAAACCGGTAGGTCTGCGGGTGCAGGCGGCCGGTGTCGAGGCTGAACACTTTGACGTTCTTGTTCAGCTTCCAGGCCATGTCTACCAGCACCACGTCCTCGGCGCCGCTGAAGGAAATCCACAGATCATCACCGAACTGGCTGAACGCCAGCTTGAGAATGTCCTGCGCAGACTTGTTGGCGTAAGTCGCGGCGAGTTCAACGACGTCGAAGGCTTGGTTCATCAGGACGGTTTCCTACAGGTCAGTGGCGCTGAGCGCTCTATAGGGGAGTGATGGTATCAAAATCCGCCCTGCGTTGCGGCGGCGAGCGTGAGTCGCTAGAGTTCGGCAGTCCTTTTGCCCGCTCAATCAACAACATCTAAATGGGAGTGTCTTGTGGAAATTGCCTGTCTTGACCTGGAAGGGGTACTGGTTCCGGAAATCTGGATCGCCTTCGCCGAAAAAACCGGTATTGAATCCCTGCGGGCCACCACCCGGGACATTCCCGACTACGACGTGCTGATGAAGCAACGCCTGCGCATCCTCGATGAACACGGGCTCAAGCTCGCCGACATCCAGGAAGTGATCGCCACCCTCAAGCCGCTGGACGGCGCTATCGAGTTCGTCAACTGGCTGCGTGAGCGCTTTCAGGTGGTGATCCTGTCAGACACCTTCTACGAATTCTCCCAGCCGCTGATGCGCCAACTGGGTTTCCCTACCCTGCTCTGCCACCGTCTGATCACCGACGAAACCGACCGCGTGGTGAGTTATCAACTGCGTCAGAAAGACCCAAAGCGCCAGTCGGTATTGGCCTTCAAGAGCCTGTACTACCGCGTGATCGCCGCAGGCGATTCCTACAACGACACCACCATGCTGGGCGAAGCCGACCGTGGGATTCTGTTCCATGCGCCGGAGAATGTGATCCGCGAGTTCCCGCAGTTCCCGGCGGTGCATACGTTTGAGGATTTGAAGAACGAGTTCATCAAGGCGTCGAATCGCCCGTTGAGCCTGTAAGTCCTTCGGCGCGGCTGGTGGCCTCTTCGCAGGCAAGCCAGCTCCCACATTTGAATGATGTGAACCCGATCAAATGTGGGAGAGTAAATTCCCACCTGGAACTCGGGGGCGCTGACGCTACAAGCCTTCCAAAGTGCGTAACAATACCCGCACCTTCGTCAGCGACTCCTGATACTCCGCCTCCCATTGCGAGTCCGCCACAATCCCGCCGCCGCCCCAGCAGCAGACCTGCCCCTCCTTGACCAGCAAGCTACGGATGGCGATGGAGCTGTCCATCTCCCCCCGAACATCCAGATACACCAAAGAACCGCAGTACAGCCCGCGTCGAGTAGGCTCCAGCTCGTCGATGATCTGCATCGCACGGATCTTCGGTGCGCCGGTGATGGAGCCGCCGGGAAAGCTGCCCGCGATCAGGTCGAGAGCGTCTTTGTCGTCGGCCAACTCGCCGATAACGCTGCTCACCAAATGGTGGACGTTAGGGTAGCTTTCCAGGCTGAACAGCTCCGGCACGCTCACCGAGCCGGTGCGGCAGGTACGGCCGAGGTCGTTGCGCAACAGGTCGACGATCATCAGGTTTTCGGCGCGGTCCTTGGGGCTGGCCAGCAGTTCGGCAGCGTTGGCAGCGTCTTCTTCGGGCGTCAGGCCACGTGGGCGGGTGCCTTTGATGGGGCGGGTTTCGACGCGACGCTTGCTGATGTGCACGAAGCGCTCTGGCGACAGGCTCAGTACCGCGCCGTCCTCCGGAAGGCTTTGGAACCCGGAGAACGGTGTCGGGCAGGCTTTACGCAATGCGCAGTAGGCGACCCATGGATCGCCAATGCACGGTGCACGGAAGCGTTGAGCAAAGTTGACCTGGTAACAGTCGCCGGCCTGAATGTAATCCTGGATGCGCGCGATGGCCTGGCGGTAAGCCTCGGCGGTGAGGTCCGGGGCCATGGGGCCTTGAAGTTTGAAGGACGCGGGCGCGTCGATAGCGCCAGTGCTGAATAGCGCAATCAACCGTTGCTGCTCGCTGTCGGCCAGTGCCGGATGAAACACCAACTGGCTGGTCTGCGTGTGGTGATCGCTGATCAGCGCCCAGTCATACAGCCCAAAGCGCGCATCCGGCAGGTGCAGGTCGTCTGTTGCAAGGTGTGGCATCTGCTCAAGGTGCCGACCAAAGTCATAGCTCAGGTAGCCGATCAGGCCTCCGGCAAATGGCAGCTCATACCCGACAGGCAAATCCGCCTCACCCAGCTGCGTGAGATTTTCCCGCAACCGTTGCAGGAAATCGCCACCGCTTTCGTCAGGCGATACCGTCAGCGTCGCTTGCGGCCAAGCGCTGAGAAGGTCATACCGCCCGCGTTCAGCCGCTGGCCGGCCGCTGTCCAGCAGCACGGCACCAGGCGCGTGGCGAATGACCGCGAAATACTCGGCGGGGTTGGCCCGGTAGGGCAGCGGGTGTATGGAACAGGTTGACATGAGGGGCCTTAAAGGCAGTTGCAAGTTTTGAGCTTCAAGCTGCAAGTGTAACAAACACGAGGGCTGTGTCTTGAAGCTTATAGCTTGCAGCTTTTAGCTGGCGAAAGCCCCAATATGCCCAAACATTTCCTGCACGAACTTCACCCGCTCTTCCGGGGTTTCCGTCACGCCGGCTGCTTTCAGTTCTTCCAGTCGCGCTTCCACCGCATGCGTACGCAAGGTTAAACCGCAGTCGTTGGCAATCTGAATATTCAACCCAGGCCGCGCATTCAGTTCCAGGATCAGCGGGCCTTTCTCCTGGTCCAGCACCATGTCCACGCCGATGTAACCCAGCCCGCACAGCTCATAGCAGCCGGCTGCGAGCTTCATGAAACCGTCCCAGTTGGGCAGTTGCACGCCATCCACCGCGTTGGTGGTATCGGGGTGTTTGGTGATGATGGTGTTCAGCCAGGTGCCGCGCAGGGTCAAGCCGGTGGCGAGATCGACGCCGACGCCAATCGCGCCCTGGTGCAGGTTGGCCTTGCCGCCCGACTGGCGGGTCGGCAAGCGCAGCATGGCCATCACCGGGTAACCCATCAATACGATGATGCGAATGTCCGGCACACCTTCATAGCTGATGCTCTTGAAGATCTGGTCAGGCACCACGCGGTATTCGATCAGCGCGCGATCACGGTGGCCGCCCAATGAGTACAGGCCGGTGAGGATGCTGGAAATCTGATGTTCGATCTCCTCATGGCTGATGATCTTGCCGGACACCGTTCGATAGCGCCCTTCAAAGCGGTCCGCCACCACCAGGATGCCGTCGCCGCCGGCGCCCTGGGCCGGCTTGATCACGAAGTCGCTGCGCCCGCCGATGATCTCGTTGAGCTTGTCGATTTCCTTCTCGGTGGAGATCACCCCGTACATTTCCGGCACATGGATGCCGGCCGCCAGCGCGCGTTCCTTGGTGATGATCTTGTCATCCACAATCGGGTACAGGCTGCGCTTGTTGTACTTGAGCACGTAGTCGGCGTTACGCCGGTTGATGCCCATGATCCCCCGCGCTTCCAGCGCCTTCCAGGTCTTCCAGAATCCGAACATTACTGATCTGCCTTCAAGAAGGCCTTGAATCGCACCAGCTCGGTCAAGCGGTAGCCGCGATACCGACCCATGGCCAGCATGAAGCCCACCAAAATCAGCAGGATGGCTGGGAAGGTGAACACAAAGTAGATCAGCTCCGGCACGCTCATGATCAAGTGCGCGAGGGATGCGGCGAACAGCGTACCAATCGCCACTTTCAACGCATGGTTGGCGCCGCGTTCTTCCCAGGTGATGGACAGGCGTTCGATGGTCATGGTCAAAATCACCATCGGGAACAGCGCCACCGACAGCCCACGCTCCAGCCCCAGTTTATGGCTGAACAGGCTGATGGCCGCGATCAGCACCACCACAAAGGTCAACACCACCGACAACCTCGGCAGCATCTGCAGCTTCAAGTGCTCCAGGTACGATCTGAGCGACAAACCCAGCGCCGTGATAATCGTAAACAGCACAATCCCGAAGCCCAGCTGCGTCTCGCGGAACGCGAGGGCGATCAGCACCGGGGTGAACGTTCCCAGGGTCTGCAGGCCGATCAGGTTGCGCAGGATCAAAATCACCAACACGCCGATCGGGATCATCACCATGATCATGAAGGTCTGCTGGGTTTGCAGCGGCAGGCCGTACAGCGAGTATTCGAGGAAGTTGGCGTCGGTGTTCTCGTCGGTCAGCTTGGCCAGGCGAATCGCGTTCATTTCGCTGTTGTTCAGGCTGAAGGTCACCATGGCCTTCTTGCCGCCATCGACGGTGATCAGGTTTTCATCGCCGGTCCACCACTGCAAGCGGTCGGCGGGCAGGCCTTGTTCGCCGGTCTCCGGGTTGAAGTACAACCATTCATTGCCGTTGAAGCTGCGCAGCCACAGTTCCGGGCTTTGCGGCTGGTCGGCGACCAGGCGGATGGTGTGGACTTTTTCCACCGGCACGTGGGCAATGGACAGCAGCAATTCGACGATCTTGGCTTTGTGCGGCGTCGACGGATCGCCCGCGAGCAGCAGTTTCACATTGTCGTCGTTGAGGTTGTTGGTGCGCTTGATGGCTTCAGTAATAAAGGTCTCGACGTCGGCCGAGTGCTGGCGGATCGGCGCAAGCAGGGCTTCGGCGGCGATCTTCTCCGGGCCTTCCACCGCGATGCTGTCGCGGAAGGTGGGGCCCTTGACCTTGACCTTTTCGCCGCTGTAGCGCTTGGTCAGGACCAGGCGGTAATACAGGGTCTGGTTGCCCTTGGCGCGGCGTGCCGACCAGGTGACCTTGCGGTTGCCGTCGGTGCGGTTGACGCTCACGCCGTAATTATTCGAGATGAAGCTCTCGTTGAGGCTGACGAAGTCGCGGCTCAAGGGCGGTACGAACATCTGGATTTTCACGGGATCTTTCGGGTTGGCGACGAACTCGACCTTGGCGTCGATGTTCCACAAGTCGTCGGTGGCGTCCTCGGTAACGGGGATCCCCAGCACGAAGATCTGATAGGTGGTGACCGAAATACCCAACACCACCAGGATGGCGATCAGGAATTTCAGGTGCAGGGTCAGAGAGCGCATTCGTTTTACTCGGCGGTATGAGCGTCGGCGGCGCAAGCGGGCTTGCCCGCTGCGTATTTAAGACTGGGGTCGACCAGCGCATCAAAGCGTTTCAGCGCTTCGGAGCCAATCAGCAGCGGGTATTGGAATGCGCTGCGGTCAGTCAAGTTCACTTCGATGCTGCGTAAAGCAGTGCCCATGCAGATGTCTAGGGCAATCACCGGACGGGCGGTGTAGTTTTTGTCCTCATCGGGGTCGTAGTCACCGGCACGGCGCTTGATCTTGCTGACGCGCGCCAGGGGGCGTTCGATGGGGTGGGAATGGGCGGTGTCGATGGCCAGGTAGAAGCGAACCCAGGATTCGCCATTGCGCTTGAAGCGCTTGATGTCGCGGGCGCTGAGGGAGGCGGTCTTGGCACCGGTGTCCAGTTTGGCGGCGACTTCCAGATTGATGCCGGCCAATTGGGCGTATTCGTTGAGGCCATACACGGTCTTCTCGGCAGCGACGCCAAGGCCTGGCATGAACAATAGGCAGAACAGGGGTAAGGGCTTGAGTCTCATAAATCCTGAGGCGGTGCAGTGCGATGTTTGATTCAAGGCGACTGGCATTACTGCGCAAGCTCCCTCGTGCGCCGTTTCATCTAGCGATGTCAGGCAAATACCGCGAGCATTCTAACATGATGCTGTTTTGGCGCCAGCGCTGGCAGGCGGCCATGCCGTGCACGCGTTCAGAGGTAGTTATTAGACGATTGTCGACAATGTAGTTTTATTCTTTGACTATATTGGTCTGATTGGCTAGTTTTTAATGCATTGTTTTTAAAGGTGTCGACAATATGCTGGATCAGCTGGAACCCCCAGTGATGGTGCAAGACGATTCCCAGACCATGTCCGAGAACGTCTTCCGGCGTATCCAGGCCGCCATCGTCAAGGGTGAGATCGCCCCGGGCAGCAAGATCTCCGAGCCGGAACTGGCTCGCACCTACGGCATCAGCCGTGGCCCGTTGCGTGAGGCGATCCATCGCTTGGAAGGCCAGCGCCTGCTGGTGCGTGTGCCTCACGTCGGCGCGAGGGTGGTGTCGTTGAGCCATGCCGAGCTGATCGAACTCTATGAAATCCGCGAATCTCTCGAAGGCATGGCCTGTCGCCTGGCCGCCGAGCGCATGACCGATGCTGAAATCGAAGAGCTGCGCCAAGTGCTGCACACCCACGAACGCGATGAAGCGTTCCAGGCCGGCCTCGGTTATTACCAGCAGGAAGGCGACTTCGACTTTCATTACCGGATCATTCAAGGCGCTGGCAACCGCACCCTGACCCAAATGCTCTGCGGCGAGCTGTACCAACTGGTGCGCATGTACCGAATCCAGTTTTCCGCCACCCCCAATCGTCCACGCCAGGCCTTTGCCGAGCACCACCGCATTCTTGACGCGATTGCCGATCGCGACGGTGAATTGGCCGAACTGTTGATGCGCCGGCACATCGGCGCGTCCAAACGCAACATTGCCCGTCACTTCCCAGGCGGTGCTACTGATAGAGGTGAGTCATGAGTTCTAACAATAAAAGCACCCCCGGCCAGCGTTTCCGTGACGCCGTCGCCAGTGAGCACCCCTTGCAGGTGGTCGGCGCGATCAACGCCAACCACGCGCTGCTGGCCAAGCGCGCCGGTTTCAAGGCGATCTACCTGTCGGGTGGCGGGGTGGCTGCCGGCTCCCTCGGCGTGCCGGACCTGGGCATCACCGGCCTGGATGACGTACTCACCGACGTACGCCGCATTACGGATGTGTGCGACCTGCCGCTGCTGGTGGACGTGGACACCGGTTTCGGCTCCTCGGCATTCAACGTGGCGCGTACCGTCAAGTCGATGATCAAGTTTGGCGCGGCTGCCATCCATATCGAAGACCAGGTCGGCGCCAAGCGCTGCGGCCATCGCCCGAACAAAGAAATTGTGTCGCAGCAGGAAATGGTCGACCGCATCAAGGCCGCCGTGGATGCGCGCACCGATGACAGCTTCGTGATCATGGCGCGCACCGATGCCCTGGCCGTCGAGGGTTTGGAATCCGCCCTGGAACGCGCCGCCGCCTGCATCGAAGCTGGCGCCGACATGGTGTTTCCGGAGGCCATTACCGAATTGGAGATGTACAAGCTGTTCGCCTCCCGCGTGAAAGCGCCGATCCTGGCCAACATCACCGAGTTTGGCGCCACACCGCTGTACACCACCGAACAGTTGAAATCTGCTGATGTTTCCATCGTGCTGTACCCGCTCTCGGCGTTCCGCGCCATGAACAAGGCCGCCGAAAACGTCTACACCGCGATCCGTCGCGACGGCACCCAACAGAATGTGATCGACACCATGCAAACCCGCATGGAGCTTTACGATCGCATCGACTACCACACCTTCGAGCAGAAGCTCGACGCGCTGTTCGCAGCCAAGAAGTAACGAATGGCCTCCCTAATAAATTCAAGATTGGAGAAAGAACATGGCTGAAGCAAAAGTACTCAGTGGCGCCGGCCTGCGTGGCCAGGTGGCCGGGCAGACCGCACTGTCCACCGTCGGCCAAGCGGGCGCCGGCCTGACCTATCGCGGCTACGACGTGCGTGAACTGGCCGCCGATGCGCAGTTTGAAGAAGTCGCCTACCTGCTGCTGTACGGCGAACTGCCGACCCAGGCCGAGCTGGCGGACTACCGCAAAAAGCTGGGCAAGCTGCGCGACCTGCCCCAAGCGCTCAAGGAAGTGCTGGAACGCATTCCTGCCGACGCCCACCCGATGGACGTGATGCGCACCGGTTGCTCGTTCCTTGGCAATATCGAGCCGGAGAAAGACTTCAGCGTGCAGCGCGACGTCACCGATCGTCTGTTGGCGGCCTTCCCGGCGATCATGTGCTACTGGTATCGCTTCAGCCACGACGGCAAGCGTATCGACTGCGTGACCGACGAGCCGACCATCGGCGGCCATTTCCTGCATCTGTTGCACGGCGAAAAACCGAGCGAGTTGCACGAGAAAGTCATGAACGTGTCGCTGATTCTCTACGCCGAGCACGAATTCAACGCTTCGACCTTCACCGCCCGCGTGTGTGCGTCGACCCTGTCCGATCTCTATTCCTGCGTTACCGCCGCCATCGGCTCCCTGCGCGGGCCGCTGCATGGCGGCGCCAACGAAGCGGCGATGGAGATGATCGAGCGATTCTCTTCGGCTGAAGAAGCTGTCGAAGGCACGCTCGGCATGCTGGCGCGCAAGGACAAGATCATGGGCTTTGGCCACGCGATCTACAAAGACAACGACCCGCGCAATGAAGTGATCAAGGGCTGGTCGAAAAAACTTGCTGACGAGGTGGGTGACAAGGTGTTGTTTCCGGTCTCCGAAGCCATCGACAAAACCATGTGGGAACAGAAGAAGCTGTTTCCCAACGCCGATTTCTACCATGCCTCGGCGTATCACTTCATGGGCATCCCGACCAAGCTGTTCACCCCGATCTTCGTGTGCTCGCGCCTGACTGGCTGGGCCGCGCATGTCTTCGAGCAGCGCGCCAACAACCGCATCATCCGTCCAAGCGCCGAATACACCGGCGTTGAGCAGCGCAAGTTCGTGCCAATCGAACGTCGCTGAATGAAGAGACCGGCGTCTTGAAGTGGTCACCGAATCCAATGTGGGAGCGGGCTTGCTCGCTCCTACATTGGATCGCATTTCACATCAAATCCGCGTCGTCTTTTCCTTTTGTATCTACCGTGACCGAGCCCTGACGATGAACACTGAATTCCGCAAACCACTCCCCGGCAGCCGCCTGGATTTCTTCGACGCCCGCGCGGCTGTCGAGGCAATCACCCCCGGCGCCTACGCCACCTTGCCCTACACCTCCCGCGTCCTCGCAGAAAACCTGGTGCGTCGTTGCGACCCGGCCACCCTCAACGCGTCCCTGAGCCAACTGATCGAACGCAAGCGCGACCTCGACTTTCCGTGGTTCCCGGCGCGCGTGGTGTGCCACGACATTCTCGGCCAGACCGCCTTGGTCGACCTCGCCGGCTTGCGCGATGCCATCGCCCTGCAAGGCGGTGACCCGGCGCAGGTCAATCCGGTGGTGCCGACCCAACTGATCGTCGACCATTCCCTGGCCGTCGAAGCCGGCGGTTTTGACCCGGACGCGTTCGAGAAAAACCGCGCCATCGAAGACCGTCGCAACGAAGACCGTTTCCACTTTATCGAGTGGACCAAGAAGGCCTTCAAGAACGTCGACGTGATCCCGCCAGGCAACGGCATCATGCACCAGATCAACCTGGAGAAAATGTCCCCGGTGATTCAGGTGCGTGACGGTGTTGCATTCCCCGACACCTGCGTTGGCACCGACAGCCACACCCCGCACGTAGACGCACTGGGTGTGATCGCCATCGGCGTCGGTGGTCTGGAAGCCGAAAGCGTGATGCTCGGTCGCGCCTCGTGGATGCGCCTGCCGGAAAGTGTCGGCGTGGAGCTGACGGGCAAGCTGCAACCCGGCATCACCGCCACCGATATGGTGCTGGCGCTGACCGAGTTCCTGCGTAAGCAAAAAGTGGTCGGCGCGTGGCTGGAGTTTTTCGGCGAGGGCGCTTCAAACCTCACCCTCGGCGACCGTGCGACCATCTCCAACATGGCACCGGAATACGGCGCCACCGCGGCGATGTTCTACATCGATCAACAGACCATCGCTTACCTCAAGCTTACTGGCCGCGAAGACGAACAAGTCACCTTGGTTGAGCAATACGCCCGCCACACAGGCCTGTGGGCCGATGACCTCAAAGGCGCGCAATACGAGCGTGGCCTCACCTTCGACCTGTCCAGCGTTGTGCGCAACATGGCCGGCCCGAGCAACCCGCACGCTCGCGTCGCTACCCGTGACCTGGCGGCCAAAGGTATCTCTGGCCAGTGGGAAGAAGTGCCGGGGCAAATGCCCGACGGCGCGGTAATCATCGCCGCCATCACCAGTTGCACCAACACCAGCAACCCGCGCAACGTCATCGCCGCAGGCCTCTTGGCGCGCAACGCCAACAAACTGGGGCTGGTGCGCAAACCTTGGGTCAAATCCTCCCTGGCTCCCGGTTCGAAAACCGTGGCGATGTACCTCGACGAAGCCGGCTTGACCACTGAATTGGAGCAGCTTGGTTTTGGTGTCGTGGCCTTCGCCTGCACCACCTGCAACGGTATGTCCGGCGCACTCGACCCGGTCATCCAGCAGGAAATCATCGACCGCGACTTGTACGCGACCGCCGTGCTCTCGGGCAACCGCAACTTCGACGGGCGTATTCACCCGTACGCCAAGCAAGCGTTCCTGGCCTCGCCGCCGCTGGTGGTGGCTTACGCGATTGCCGGCACTATCCGTTTCGATATCGAGAAGGACGTGCTCGGCCTCGACGCCAACGGCAAGGACATCCGCCTGCAGGACATCTGGCCGAGCGACGAAGAGATCGACGCGGTGGTCAAGGCCTCGGTCAAGCCGGAGCAGTTCCGCAAGGTCTACATTCCGATGTTCGCGATCCACGAAGACACCGGCCCGAAAGTCGCGCCGCTGTATGACTGGCGCCCGCAGAGCACCTATATCCGCCGTCCGCCGTATTGGGAAGGCGCGCTGGCCGGCGCGCGGCCGCTCAAGGGCATGCGCCCGCTGGCGGTGCTGCCGGACAACATCACCACTGACCACCTGTCGCCGTCCAACGCAATCATGCTCGACAGCGCCGCCGGCGAATACCTGGCGAAAATGGGCTTGCCGGAAGTCGACTTCAACTCTTACGCGACGCATCGTGGCGACCACTTGACTGCGCAGCGCGCGACTTTTGCCAACCCGAAACTGTTCAACGAAATGGTTGTTGAAAACGGCAAGGTCAAGCAGGGATCTCTGGCGCGCATCGAGCCGGAAGGCCAGGTCACGCGGATGTGGGAAGCCATCGAAACCTACATGGAGCGCAAGCAGCCGCTGATCATCATCGCCGGCGCCGACTACGGCCAGGGCTCGTCCCGCGACTGGGCGGCCAAGGGCGTGCGACTGGCCGGTGTGGAAGCGATTGCCGCCGAGGGCTTCGAGCGTATCCACCGCACCAACCTGGTGGGCATGGGCGTGTTGCCGCTGGAGTTCCTGCCGGGCACGGATCGCCATACGCTGAAGATCGACGGCAGCGAGACCTACGACGTGGTCGGCGCGCGCACCCCGCGTGCCACGCTGGCATTGGTGATCAACCGCAAGAATGGCGAACGTGTCGAAGTGCCGGTGACCTGCCGCCTGGACACCGCCGAAGAAGTGTCGATCTACGAGGCGGGCGGCGTGTTGCAGCGTTTTGCCCAGGACTTCCTGGAATCGGCGGCGACCGCCTGAGGGGTAACCATGGCACACGTAGCGCAAATCAAGATCCCCGCCACCTACATGCGTGGCGGCACCAGCAAGGGTGTATTTTTCAGCCTCCAGGACCTGCCCGAAGCGGCGCAGGTACCGGGCGCTGCGCGGGATGCCCTGTTGCTGCGGGTGATCGGCAGTCCCGATCCCTATGACAAGCAGATCGACGGTATGGGCGGTGCCACGTCGAGCACCAGCAAAACCGTGATCCTGGCCAAAAGCACCCGCGCTGAGCATGACGTGGACTACCTGTTCGGCCAGGTATCCATCGATAAACCCTTCGTCGACTGGAGCGGCAACTGCGGCAACCTGTCGGCGGCAGTCGGCGCCTTCGCCATCAGCGCCGGTTTGGTTGACCCCGCCCGCGTGCCCCGTAACGGCGTGGCCGTGGTGCGCGTGTGGCAGGCGAATATCGGCAAGACCATCATCGCCCACGTGCCGATCACCGACGGCGCTGTGCAGGAAACCGGCGATTTCGAACTGGATGGCGTGACCTTCCCGGCAGCCGAAGTGCAGTTGGAGTTCATGGACCCGGCGGCGGAAGAGGAGGGCGGTGGTGGCTCGATGTTCCCCACTGGCAACCTGGTGGATGACCTGGAAGTACCCGGTGTCGGCACCTTCAAGGCGACGCTGATCAATGCCGGCATCCCGACGATTTTCATCAACGCTGAAGACCTCGGCTACACCGGTACCGAACTGCAAGGCGCAATCAACAGCGATCCGAAAGCGTTGGCCATGTTCGAAACCGTGCGGGCCTACGGCGCGTTGCGCATGGGCCTGATCAAACACCTGGACGAAGCCGCGCAGCGCCAGCACACGCCGAAGCTGGCGTTTGTGGCCAAGCCTGCGGATTACGTGGCCTCCAGCGCAAAGACGATCAAGGCCGACGATGTGGACTTGCTGGTGCGTGCGCTGTCCATGGGCAAGCTGCACCACGCGATGATGGGCACGGCGGCGGTGGCGATTGGCACCGCGGCGGCCATTTCCGGGACCTTGGTCAACCTCGCAGCCGGTGGTATCGAGCGTAACGCCGTGCGGTTTGGGCATCCGTCCGGCACCTTGCGTGTCGGGGCCGAAGCCACTCAAGTGAACGGCGAATGGATTGTTAAGAAAGCCATCATGAGCCGCAGCGCACGGGTGCTGATGGAAGGCTTTGTACGCGTGCCCGGCGACGCGTTCTAACCCCCAACACAGACCCCACAGGGTAAGTAGTGCATTACGCATATAGGCAGGTAACCAGACCGGCCGCAACCCGATCAACCGTGACCCCGAGGACTACCCCCCAACCATTTTTTGGAGCACTGCCATGAGCGCCAACGTCGACCAGAACAACCGCCCCGACTACGACCAGGTCCTGCAGGACATCGCCGACTATGTCCTCAACTACCGGATCGACTCGCAGGACGCATTGGACACCGCCCGCCACTGCTTGATGGACACATTAGGTTGCGGCCTGCTGGCCTTGCGCTTCCCCGAGTGCACCAAGCACCTGGGGCCGATCGTCGAGGGCACGGTGGTGCCGTTTGGCGCGCGGGTGCCGGGGACGTCGTTCCGGCTGGACCCGGTCAAGGCGGCGTGGGACATCGGTTGCATCGTGCGTTGGCTCGACTACAACGACACCTGGCTCGCCGCCGAATGGGGTCACCCTTCGGATAACCTCGGCGGCATCCTCGCCGTCGCCGATCACCTGTCGCAAAAGCGCGTGGCCAATGGCGACGCACCGCTGACAGTTCGCACCGTGCTGGAAGCGATGATCATGGCCCACGAAATCCAGGGCGTGATTGCCCTGGAAAACTCGTTCAACCGCGTCGGCCTAGACCATGTGCTGTTGGTAAAAGTCGCCTCCACGGCCGTCACCGCCAAGCTGATGGGCGCCAACCGGGAGCAGTTGCTTGCGGCGTTGTCCCATGCGTTTGTCGATGGGCAGGCGTTGCGCACTTATCGGCATGCGCCGAACGCCGGGTCGCGCAAATCCTGGGCGGCAGGGGATGCGTCGAGTCGGGGTGTGCGGCTGGCGCATATCGCGTTGCGTGGCGAGATGGGTATTCCCAGCGTATTGAGCGCGCCGCAGTGGGGGTTCTACGACGTGCTGTTCAGCCACACCAACAAGGACCTGATGCTCAAGCCGGAGGACAACCGCGCGTTCAGCCTGTCCCAGCCCTACGGCACTTATGTGATGGAGAACGTGCTGTTCAAGATCAGCTTCCCGGCAGAGTTCCACGCGCAAACGGCCTGTGAAGCGGCGGTGACCTTGCATCCATTGGTAAAAGATCGCCTGCATGAAATCGAGCGTATCGTTATTACCACCCATGAGTCGGCGATTCGCATTATCTCCAAGGTCGGCCAACTGGCGAATGCAGCGGACCGTGACCATTGCCTGCAATACATGACTGCGGTGCCGCTGGCCTTCGGCAATCTGGTGGCCGAGCAGTACGAAGATGAATTCCACGCCGCGCATCCAATTATCGATCAGTTGCGGGAAAAAATGGTCATTGTCGAAAACCCGCGCTACAGCCGTGAATACCTGGAGGCCGACAAGCGTTCCATCGCCAACGCCGTTCAGGTGTTCTTCACGGATGGCAGCAGCACTGAGCAGGTGGCGGTTGAGTACCCGATTGGGCATCGCCGGCGCCGAGTGGATGGCATTCCCTTGCTGGAAGACAAGTTCAAGGCCAACCTGGCTACGCGGTTTACTGCACAGCGCTGTGGCGAGATTGTTGCGTTGTGCAAGGACCAGGCGCGGCTTGAGGCGATGCCCGTGAATCGGTTCGTGGACCTGTTCGTGATCTGATTGGCACTACGTATTCATCGGTGGAAACCCTATCAATGATCTTTATTGTCAGTGCTATCAAGTCAGGGCCAGAGGTCATTCGAACCGTAAAATAACTCGGCGGTTGTGCTTGCTCTTCTTCTCGATCTTCTCGCAAAACACCCGGCCGATTTCTTCGGTGTTGGTCACATGCGTGCCCCCACACGGCTGGATATCGATACCGGCAATTTCAATCACCCGGACCGAGCCCTGAATCACCGGCGGAGCCACCGCCTGGGTGCGGGTGATCTGCAGCAAGGTGGCGTACTCCGAGGCCGGCATCGACAGGGTCTTCACCGCGTGAGCCTGTTCAATCAGCGCATTGAGGTCGCGGGTGATGGTGTCTTTATCGAGGGTCATTTCCGGCAGGTCGAAATCCAGGCGCCCCTTGTCCGCGCTGATGCTGCATCCCGTTACCGGTGCGTTGATGATCGAGCACAACAGGTGCAGGCAGGTGTGCATTTTCATGTGCTGGTAACGGCGATCCCAATCGAGTCCGGCGTCCACCTGCACCCCGGCGACCAGTTGCTCGGGGCAGTATTCCACCTGATGCCAGATGATCGAGCGCAGCACCGGGTCGCGCACCGTGCCCGTCACTTCGACCCGCGTACCGTCCGCCAGTGTGAGGTGGCCGGCGTCGCCTGGCTGCCCGCCACCCGTGGGATAGAACAGCGTGTGCTCCAGGGCAATGCCGTGTTCGCTGACGGCAATCACCCGTGCGCTGAAAGCATTCTGGTAGGGCGCGCTGTCGAACAGCGCCAGGGTTTCCATGGTGTGCACAGACATGTTCAACCTCGCACGATCAGTGGGCTGGCTTGCAGCAGGGAACGCACCATTGCACTCAAGCCAGGAGGTGAGAGCAGGGTGATTTCAAATTCGGGGCCGCAGACCTTCAGGTTCAGTGGCAAGCGCGGCAATGGGTTGCCCGACTCCACCCGGTGCAACCGGAACTGCACTTGGTGACGCTCTTTTACCGTGGGCTCCAGCATCAGGCCCTGCAAGGGGTGAAAGTCGGCGTCCAGCACCGTCACCTTGTGGCTGGCATTGATCTCGCCAACCACATGTAACCGCTCATCCAGGGCGAAGGCGCCGAGGTAGTTGCTGTGGTCCGACTCATCGTTCTTTTGCAGTTGGATCTGGTTCACCACCTTCACTTTGGTGCCAGCGGGAACGTCCTGCGTGATCACGCAGGATGGGCTGATAAATACGTTGTCGCCGATCAGTACATAGCCCAGCACGCGGGCGCCGGAGCCGACTTCGACGTTATTGCCCAGGCGCGGGTGGCGCTTGCCGTCGGGGTTGTTGGCGATGCCACGGGCGCCCAGGGTGACGCCGCAGAGGATGTAGCAGTCGTTGCCAATCTCGCAGGTTTCGCCGATCACCGTGCCGTAGCCGTGGTCCAGCACGAAGCGTCGGCCGATCCGCGCTGCCGGGTGAATCTCGGCGCCGGAGAGCACTTTGCCCTGGTTACTGAGCTTGAGCGCGATGCGGGAAAACATCCCGTTGGTCTGGTCGGGAAAGTTCCACACCAAGTGCGCCAGCCGGTAATACAGCACCGCCTTGAACGAAGCGTAGGACTCCAGGATCAGCTCGCCACGCCCACGTGATGCCGGATCGCGGTAGGCGTAGGCGATCAGGTCCTCGGCCACTGCCTGGGCGGCATTCTGGATCAACGGTGCCAGGTGCGGTTCCAGCTGTTTCATTTGCACGGGTGTGAGGGTCTTGATGAGGTGAGTGATCAACTCATCGTGCAACTGTTGCATGTCGATAAAGCCGCCCATAGAGGCACCCCCGCGTTCTGGATGGTTGGAAAACCGATTATTCGAAACTCGGCAGGTAGCTGTCGGCATTGTCGTAGACCATGGTCAACACCACCGTTTCGGGCGGCAGTTCGGGGGCAAGCTTGGCGATGGCCACCATGCTGGCGGCGGAAGACAGGCCCAGGCTGATGGCGTCGGTGCGCATGATGCGTTTCATCATGTCGATGCATTCCTGGCGCGAGACCTTGAGCATGCCGTCGATCACGCTCAGGTTGAGGATGCTTGGTATCAGGCCAATCGACAGGCCCTGGATGTGGTGCGGCGCGTGCTGGTTTTTCAGCAGGTCACATTCTTCCGGTTCCACGCCCATGACGCGAAGGGCTGGCCAGGCAGCTTTCAGGGTTTCGCCGATGCCGGTGATATGCCCACCGGTGCCGATGCCGCTGACGAAATAGTCTGCGCGTTGCTCGCCAAAGGCGCGGAGGATTTCTGGTGCAGTGGTGTCGCGATGAGTCTGTGGGTTAGCGCCGTTGCGCTGCTGGTTGAGCATCACATAGCTGGGGTTTTCCAGCTGCAGCTCCATGCACTTTTCGCCGTGGGAGTTGTTACCCAGGCGACTGTCCGACAGCACCACCTTGGCTCCGTACAAACGCAGCAACTTCTGTTTTTCGGGGCTGTAGTTGTCGGGGATCACCAGCACTACTTTGTAGCCCAGCACATTGCCGGCCATTACCAGGCCAATGCCGGTATTGCCGCCGCTGGGCTCGATGATGGTTTGCCCGGAGTCGCGGATCAGCACACCCCGGCGCTCGGCGTCGAGGATCATGCCCAACGCGATGCGCGCCTTGTGGCTGCCGCCCGGGTTTAGGGATTCCAGCTTGGCGTAGACCTCGACGCCGAGGTCTTCGGAAAACTGCGCCAGGCGCACGATTGGCGTATGGCCGATCACGTCGAGAATGGAGTTATGCAACATCAGTCAGCCCCCGGCTCAGTACAAAGGCATGTCGGGTTCGACGTCGCGAACCCAGTGTTTCATGCCGCCTTGCAGGACTTTGGTGTTAGCGAAGCCGGCTGCCAGCAAGGTACTGGCGGCTTGTTCGGCCCGGGTTCCGGCGTAGCAGATCAAATAGTGGGTGTTGTCCCGACTGAGGCTGTCGAGGTGCCCGTCCAGTTCGGCGAGGGGGATATGCACCACGCCCGGCAATTTGCACACTTCCAGTTCGCTGGCGTCACGCACGTCCACCAGTACGTCGGCGCTGCGCGGGTGGTCGAGCAGTTGCTTGAGCACGCGGGGCTTGATATAGCGCTCTTCGGCCAGTGAAGGCTTGTTCGGCACTGCGTCGGCGCAGACCGTTGGAGTGTGGGCCTGGCTGTGGCGCAGTTCCGAGCAGCACGGGCAATCAGCGCGGCGCTTGAAGCGGATCTCGCTGAACTTCATCGCCAGCGCATCAAAACGCATCAAGCGCCCGGACAAAGGCTCGCCAATGCCGATCAATAGCTTGATGGCCTCGGTCGCCTGGATCATCCCAACCACGCCGGGCAGTACGCCGATCACGCCCCCGGCGCTGCAATTGGGGGCCAGTTCGGCCGGCGGCGCGCTGGGAAACAGGCAGCGGTAGCACGGGCCGCCTTTGTAGTTGAGCACGCTGATCTGCCCGTCGAAGCGGTAGATGGCGCCGTACACCAAGGGCTTGCCGAGTTGCACGCAGGCGTCGTTGACCAAATAGCGGGTGTCGAAATTGTCGGTGCCGTCGATCACCAGGTCGTAGGCGCCCACCAGTTCCAGGGCGTTGTCGGCATTCAGGGCGGTGTCGTGGGCATTGATCTGGATATGACTGTTGAGGTCTTGCAGGCGCTGCTTGGCGGATTCGACCTTTGGCATACCCAATGTGCTGTTGCCGTGGACGATCTGGCGTTGCAGGTTGCTGCTTTCCACCACATCGAAGTCCACCAGCCCCAGGGTGCCGATGCCGGCGGCTGCCAGGTACAGACTGATCGGCGAACCCAGGCCACCGGTGCCGATGATCAGCACCTTGGCTTTCTTGAGGTTCAACTGACCTCCGCGACCGACACCCGGTAGGGTGATGTGGCGCACATAGCGCTGTACTTCCTCGTTGCTCAAAGCGTCAACGTCGATGCCGCCCGACGTGGCGAGCAGTACTTCGATTCTGGCTTTTTCAGGCAGCCGTTCATCGGCACCAATCAGCTCCTCCTCAGCGGTAAACAGGAAGTGTTCCTTGAGCTGGTTGTTCTTCTCGTGAAACAGGTGCGGACGCAATAGCGGGTGGCTGCCGCAGAGGTTTTCAATGACTTCGCGCAATGTCGATCCGGTGCCCTTGAGGGTCGATTCCGGCAGCTTGGCCACGCGAACCAGAATGTCAGGGAAAGAGACAGCGTTCATGGACAACTCCGTGTGCAGGTCGTTGAAAGGTTTAAGGGCGAAATGCTTGCCATCCCAGGCAAACAGCTTGGAGCCCAGGGCCTGGCCCTGGCGAACGTCTACCACCAGGTAGCTGACGGGGTAGATCGGCTCGCCCATGAACAGCGCCTTGTCCTGGTCTTCGTCGCTGAAATAGGCACCCACATCCGGATGGGAGTGGTAGATCACCACCACCGGGTTGTCGCTGCGAAACGCCTTGTTCATCAGCAGGGTGTCGGCCACCGAAAACGTGTAGCCATTGGCGGCGCTGCGCGGGTACATCTCGGGGTTCTTGCGGTGCAGCTCATTTTGGATATTGCTGCCCAGGTACACGCTGCCGTCGGCGAAGACAAAACCACAGCATTCCTCGGGGTAGCTGCGGCTGGCGTGGGCGTAAATCTGTTCCAGGGCTTTTGGGCGGAGTACGTCCATGTTTCTCTCGCGTTGCTCATGTTGATGGGAAAGGAGGGTCAATTTTTCTTGGCCATGAGTTTCTCGATGGGCAATTTGGTAATCGCAAAGCCGGCCAGCAGAATGGCCGAATACAGCATCAGGTCGCGGGAAATCGCCAAGCCTTCGTACCAGGCGCCGATGATCACCGCGAACACCGGAAAGATGATGAACACGAACGACAGGATGATCGGGCTCAAGCGCTTGAGCAGCATGAAGTACACGATGAACCCACCCACTGAAGCCACCAGCCCCAGGTAGAACAGGGCACTCCAGGAGCGCAGGGTGATGTCTTCGAATGTCGGTGTTTCAAACCACAGCCCGGCGACGAACAGCATCATCCCGGCAATGCCGATGGGCAGAGTGTTGTAGGTGATAACGCTGATGGCGCTGCCTTTTTGCTTGGTAATCACGTAGCACAAGGCATGCATGATTGCGGCGGTCAGGATCGCCAGAACGCCAAAGAACTCCGCGTGGTCCAGGTGCAGGCCCTGGCTCTTGATGATCATGTAGAGGCTGCCGAAGCCGATACCGATGCCGACCACCTGGGAAAAGTAGATACGTTCGCGCAGGAACAGCGCGGAGAAAATCAGGATGAATACCGGCATGCAGCTGAATAACAAAGCGGTGAGGCCGGACGAGACATGCATCTCGCCGTAGTTGAGCAGGTAGTAGGGCACGCTGAAGTAGGACAAGGTCACGAACACGAAGAACCAGCGGCTCTCACGGGGAAACAGGATCGGCTCGCGACGCACCATGGCAAAACACAGGAACAGCGGGAAGGCGATGAGGAAGCGCAAACCGGCGGAGGTCAGTGGCGGAACGCTCTCCACGGCAATCTTGATCCCCAGCCAGGTTGTGCCCCAGCTCAGGCACACGATCAGGAACATCACGCTGGTGACCAAGCCGGCCAACCACTGTTTTTGGGGTTTTGTCTTGGCAGTGTTTTCGAGAACGGCGGACATTGGCATCGTTTATTGCTTCCCTGAGCCGGAATTGAACTCTATATTGAGCGTGTAATGAGTTGTAAAATTCGGCGATTGAACCCGTAAAAGCACACTATTAGGGCGAAAGATGGCTGTCAAAACAAATATTGACATGGTGTCAATTATGCGTGAGGGGTTGTCCAGCGGGCAGGGCGTGAAGTACAAGCGCCTGTCCGATGTCATGGAGCGGGGCATCCTCGAAGGCTTGATTGAGCCGGGACGAAAACTGCCGCCCCATCGGGTGCTTTCCGACAATCTTGGCGTCACCATCGGCACTATCAGCCGCGCTTACGGCGAGCTGGAACGTCTGGGGTTGGTTGTCGCGCGGGTCGGTGACGGCACGTTCGTGCGCAAGCGTGGGATGGAGCGCCAGCGCGATGAAGGTTTTCGCAACTTCAGCGAAGAGCCGCGCCAGTTTTTCGACATGAGCCGCAACATGCACATCCCAGGGCAGGAAACGCTGTTTCTGGCCCAGAGCTTCCAAACCCTGTCGACCAATGCCAAGTTTCTCCAAGATATCAGTGCCTACACCCCGGACGCCGGCCTGCCGCGCTACCGCGAAGCCGGTGCGCAGTGGCTGGTGCAGCGTGATTTTCATCCGATCCCCGAGCAAGTCATCTGCGTCAACGGCGGCCAGCATGGCTTGCTGTGCTCGCTGATGGCGCTGTTGCGGGCCGGCGATACGGTGGTCACCGAACAGCTGACTTACCCCGGTTTGATCACCGCCGCGCGCATGCTGGGTATCCGGTTGATCGGCCTGGAAATGGATGAAGAAGGTGTGCTGCCGAGCGCGCTGGATGAAGTCTGTCGTAATCACCGGGTCTCAGCGCTGTATTGCACGCCGACCATCCAGAACCCGACCACCGCGGTGCTCTCGGTGGCGCGTCGCGAAGCCTTGGTCAGGGTGTGTCGGGAACACAACCTGCTGATTCTTGAGGATGAAGCCCACGGTGTGCTGGTCGAAGACCGACCACCGCCCCTCAGCTATTTCGCCCCCGAGCGTACGATTTTGATCAGTAGTCTGAGCAAGGCGGTGTCGGCCGGGCTACGTGTGGGCTATGTGCATGCGCCGCCGGCGTTGGTCAGCCGTATTTCGGCGGCGCTGCGTTCGACCTGCTGGATGGCCACGCCTGTCACCCTTGAGTTGGCCACCCAGTGGATCGAAAACGGCACGGCGCAATACCTGTTGCGCCAGCAGATCAATGAGATCAGCCGCCGTAAGGCGCTGGTACGTGATCTTCTGGCGGGCCTGGAATACCGCACCCACCTCAACAGCCCGCATTTCTGGATTGAAGTACCGGAGCCGTGGCGGGCGTCGGAAATCGAGGCGGAGCTCAGGCAGAACAACTACTTGATTGCTACGGCCGAGGCGTTTGCCGTGGGGCAGACGGCGGTGCCGCAGTTTATTCGGGCGAGTATCTGTAATACGTCGGGGGATGATCAGTTGTTGCGGGCGGGGTTTGATGCGTTGGCCACCGCGCTGGGGCAGGGGGGAGGAAGGTTTCAGCTATAAGCTATAAGCTATAAGCGCCAAGCCACAAGCCACAAGCCACAAGCTGCAAGCTGCAAGACTAGAAGAGCCGATTGGTTCTTTCTTGTAGCTTGTAGCTTGCAACTGCTTCACTTGAACCTGCGCTCCACACCTTTCTCCACCAGAATCTTCGCCGAAATCTCTTCCACCGAAAAATGCGTGGAATTGATATGCGCAATATTTTCGCGCCGGAACAGATTTTCTACCTCGCGCACCTCGAACTCGCACTGGGCATAGCTAGAGTAGCGGCTATTAGGCTTGCGCTCATTGCGGATCGCAGTCAGGCGGTCCGGATCGATTGTCAGGCCAAACAGCTTATGCGAATGCGCCCGCAGGGCGGCCGGCAGCGTCAGGTGCTCCATGTCATCTTCGGTCAGCGGGTAGTTGGCCGCACGAATGCCGAATTGCATAGCCATGTACAGACAGGTCGGGGTCTTGCCGCAGCGCGACACGCCCACCAGGATCAGGTCGGCTTTATCGTAATAGTGAGTGCGGGCGCCGTCATCGTTGTCGAGGGCGAAGTTGACGGCCTCGATACGCTCCATATAGTTGGAGTTATGACCAATGGAATGGGACTTTCCTACTGAATAGGAGGAGTGTTCACTCAACTCCTGCTCCAGTGGCGCCAGGAACGTCGAGAAGATGTCGATCATGAAACCATTGGAGGTTGCGAGTATCTCACGGATGTCTTGATTGACGATGGTGTCAAAAATGATCGGCCGAAAGCCGTCTTTTTCAGCTGCCAGATTGATTTGTTGTACCATGGCCCGCGCTTTATCCACGCTGTCGATATAGGGCCGCGTGAATTTGGCGAAGGTATTGTTTTCGAACTGCGCGAGCAGGCTTTGACCCAATGTTTCGGCTGTGATGCCGGTGCCGTCGGAGATAAAGAAAGCAGATCGTTTCATTTGAGCCCTGGGCCTTAAGCTGATGGCGAATCTTGGATATGATAGGCGCGATTTTGCCGTCCCGCAGTGGGCCGCATTCTCACTTATTTTCCAGGTCCAGGCCACAAGCGCTGGCGAATGCTCCTACTGAGCTGCCGGCGTCCTGAGCTTTTCCAACACAGTTAGTGGAGAGATCACCTTGGTAGAGTACGTAGTTTCCCTCGATAAGCTCGGCGTCCATGATGTAGAGCACGTGGGGGGCAAGAACGCATCCCTCGGCGAGATGATCAGTAATCTTGCAGGCGCTGGTGTGTCGGTGCCTGGTGGTTTCGCCACCACGGCCCAGGCTTACCGGGATTTCCTCGAACTGAGCGGCCTCAACGCTCAGATCCACGCCGCGCTGGACGCTCTGGACGTCGATGACGTCAACGCCCTGTCCAAGACCGGCGCCCAGATCCGCCAGTGGATCATGGACGCCGAGTTCCCTGAGAAGCTCAACGAAGAAATCCGCGTCGCCTTCGCTGCCCTGTCGGCTGGCAACCCGGACATGGCCGTCGCCGTGCGCTCGTCGGCCACCGCCGAAGACCTGCCAGACGCCTCCTTTGCCGGCCAGCAAGAGACCTTCCTGAACATCCGCGGCATGGAAAACGTGATCCGCGCGGCCAAGGAAGTGTTCGCCTCGCTGTTCAATGATCGCGCGATTTCCTACCGTGTGCACCAAGGTTTCGACCACAAGCTGGTGGCCTTGTCCGCCGGTGTACAGCGTATGGTGCGTTCGGAAACCGGCACCGCCGGCGTGATGTTCACCCTCGATACCGAATCGGGCTTCCGTGACGTGGTGTTCATCACCGGCGCCTACGGCCTGGGCGAAACCGTTGTACAGGGCGCGGTCAACCCAGACGAATTCTACGTACACAAGCACACCCTTGAAGCCGGCCGTCCGGCCATCTTGCGCCGCAACCTGGGCAGCAAGGCCATCAAGATGATCTACGGCGACGAGGCCAAGGCCGGTCGCTCGGTTAAAACCGTTGATGTCGACAAGGCCGAGCGCGCGCGTTTCTGCCTGACCGACGCTGAAGTCAGCGAATTGGCTAAACAAGCGATGATCATCGAAAAGCACTACAAGTGCCCGATGGACATCGAGTGGGCCAAAGACGGTGACGACGGCAAGCTTTACATCGTGCAGGCCCGTCCGGAAACCGTGAAGAGCCGCACTTCGGCCAATGTCATGGAACGCTACCTGCTGAAAGAAACCGGTACTGTACTGGTGGAAGGCCGTGCCATCGGCCAGCGCATCGGCGCCGGCAAGGTGCGGATCATCAAGGACGTGTCCGAAATGGACAAAGTCCAGCCAGGTGACGTACTGGTTTCCGACATGACCGACCCGGACTGGGAACCGGTGATGAAACGCGCCAGCGCCATCGTCACCAACCGGGGCGGGCGTACCTGCCACGCGGCGATCATCGCCCGTGAGCTGGGCATTCCTGCGGTAGTGGGTTGCGGTAACGCCACCCAACTGCTCAAGGACGGCCAGGGCGTGACGGTTTCCTGCGCCGAAGGTGACACCGGCTTTATCTTTGAAGGCGAACTGGGCTTCGATATCAAGCAGAACTCCATCGACGCCATGCCCGACCTGCCGTTCAAGATCATGATGAACGTCGGCAACCCGGACCGTGCCTTTGACTTCGCGCAGTTGCCGAACGCCGGTGTTGGCCTGGCCCGCCTGGAGTTCATCATCAACCGCATGATCGGCGTGCACCCCAAGGCCCTGTTGAACTATGACGGCCTGCCGCTGGATATTAAAGAAAGCGTCGACAAGCGCATCGCTGGCTATAACGATCCGGTGGGCTTCTACGTCGAGAAGCTGGTGGAAGGCATCAGCACCCTGGCGGCGGCGTTCTACCCGAAAAAGGTCATCGTGCGCCTGTCGGACTTCAAGTCCAACGAGTACGCCAACCTGATCGGCGGAAAACTCTACGAGCCGGAAGAAGAAAACCCGATGCTGGGTTTCCGTGGCGCCTCGCGTTACATCAGCGAAGCGTTCCGTGACTGCTTCGAACTCGAATGCCGCGCCCTCAAGCGCGTGCGCAACGAGATGGGCCTGACCAACGTCGAGATCATGGTGCCGTTTGTGCGCACCCTGGGCGAAGCGAGCCAAGTGGTTGACCTGCTGGCGGAAAACGGCCTGTCCCGTGGCGAAAACGGCCTGCGCATCATCATGATGTGCGAACTGCCGTCCAACGCCATCCTGGCTGAAGAGTTCCTGGAATTCTTCGACGGTTTCTCCATCGGCTCCAACGACCTGACCCAGCTGACCCTGGGCCTGGATCGCGACTCCGGGATCATCGCTCACCTGTTCGACGAGCGTAACCCTGCCGTCAAGAAGCTGTTGGCCAATGCTATCCAGGCTTGTAACAAGGCCGGCAAGTACATCGGTATCTGCGGCCAAGGCCCTTCCGATCACCCGGACCTGGCCAAATGGCTGATGGAGCAGGGCATCGAAAGTGTCTCGCTGAACCCTGATTCCGTGCTGGAAACCTGGTTCTTCCTGGCGGAAGGCCAAGCGTCGGCCTAAGGTCGTCACGTCAAAAGTGCCGGTCACCCGCTGAGGGTGACCGGCATTCTTATCTGTGCAGGGCGGAAATCCTTCCGGACGCCGCCCTTTTTTGTGCAAGAGCATTATGCAAAGCAGCAGCAACCTGTTTCCCGTCGCCCTGATCAGCGCTGAACGTCGTGGCGACCTGAGTGAAGATGTATACCGCCTTAAACCTGGCAACAGCCCCGACGGCACCGTGGAGTTGGCGGTTACCCGTTTGGGCTTGGCCGATGCCTCGGAAAACCGCGGTATTCCGGTAATTTTGTTGCATGGCAGTTTTTCCAATCGGCGCTTCTGGTATTCGCCCAAGGGGATCGGCCTGGGCGCTTATCTGGCGCGCCAGGGCTTTGATGTGTGGATCCCGGAAATGCGTGGCCACGGCTTGTCCAAGCGCAATCATCACTACGCTCGCAACCGCGTCGCGGACTACGCACGCTATGACTTACCGGCCATTGGCGCATTTGTGCGTGAGCAAAGCCGACAGGTTCCACACTGGATCGGCCACTCCCTGGGCGGGACAAGCTTGGCGGCGGCCTTGGGCGGGCAGCACCTTGGCGCGCCGGCAGTGGCTTCAGTGGCACTGTTTGGCTGTCAGGTCAGTCGCACCCACTGGCCGTTGAAACTCCCCCCGGTGGAATGGACGGGCCGCTTGCTCTTGAAGCGCTTCGGCGAGCTGTCTGGCTCGCGCTTCAAGCGCGGCCCGGAGGACGAGCCTGCGGGCGTGTTGATCGAAGCTATGCGCTGGAATGGCCTGTTCGGGCGGTTTGGTGAAGGTAAACACGACTGGTGGAAAGGCTTGGCAAGCGTCGATGTGCCGCTGCTGGCTGTCAGTGCTGCCGGGGATCATCAAGACCCCGACTGGGCCTGCCGCAAGTTGTTTGAGCAAGTCGGCTCCGAGCACCGCCAATACTTGTGCCTGGGCCGCCAGCGGGGGTTTAGCGGGGATTTCGGGCATGTGGAAATGCTCGTCAGCAAAGCCGCGCAGGTCGAAGTGTGGCCATTGGTGGCGCAGTGGCTGAAAGATCCGCTCACACCCTTGTCTGGCGCGCAAGCCGAGGTATTGGCCGAGGCTTGAAGGAGCGCTCTGCCAAGGGCGTTTCACTCGTGTGTGGTTGCGGCTAAGATATGACGCGTCAAACGCTTCTGGTCATATTCAGTCGCGCAGTGGCTGTTGCGTTGCGGCGAAGCGGATGGGATGTTTCGCACCTGCTTGGCCTGGCGCTTCTTTCGAAAGACACCTCTTTGACTTAAAGGAATTTTTCAATGAACCATTACGTGACTCCCGACCTGTGCGACGCCTACCCGGATCGGGTGCAAGTGCTTGAGCCGATGTTCAGCAATTTCGGCGGACGAGATTCGTTTGGCGGCGAGATTGTCACCATCAAATGCTTCGAAGATAACTCCCTGGTCAAGGAACAAGCCGACCAGCCTGGCGCTGGCAAGGTGCTGGTGGTCGACGGGGGTGGTTCGCTGCGCCGCGCGCTGCTGGGCGACATGATTGCCGAGAAAGCCGCGAAAAACGGCTGGGAAGGCCTGGTGATCTACGGCTGCATCCGTGACGTCGATGTGATCGCCCAGACTGACCTGGGTGTTCAGGCTCTGGCCAGCCATCCGATGAAGACCGACAAACGCGGTATCGGTGACCTGAACGTAGTGGTCACGTTTGCAGGCGTGACGTTTCGCCCGGGTGAATACGTATACGCCGATAACAACGGCGTGATCGTTTCACCCAGTCCGCTGAAAATGCCTGAATAAGACAGGAGTGAGGATGTTCGAGGAAGAAAACGCGCAATGGGGGCTGGTGCATGCCCTGGTGCTGGACGGTAAAGGCGGTGCGCGTTCGATTGCCCGGACTGAACTCGATGATTTGCAACTGCAGCCCCAGGAAAGCCTCTGGCTGCATTGGGATCGCAGCCACCCGCAAACCCAGACCTGGCTACGTAAATCCAGTGGGTTGAGTGAATTCGCCTGTGACCTGTTGCTGGAGGAAAATACCCGGCCGCGCCTGTTGCCGCTGCCGGACTCGGAATTGCTGTTGTTCCTGCGTGGGGTCAACCTCAACCCGGGCGCAGAACCGGAAGATATGGTTTCGGTGCGTATTTTCGCGGCGGCCAGTCGTGTGATTTCCCTGCGATTGCGCCCGTTGCGCGCCACTGATGAGTTGCTAGTGCAATTGGCGGACGGTAAGGGGCCTAGAACCGCGTCGGAACTCATCCTTTATATGGCGCAGTACTTGACCCATAAAGTGCAGGATTTGGTCGCCGACCTGTCGGAAGTCGTCGACGCTGAGGAAGAAAAACTCGATACCGACGAACGGTATACCCCGGAACATGGCAGCGTTTTACAGATCCGTCGGCGAGCGGCCGGGCTGAAGCGATTCCTCGCGCCGCAGCGGGATATTTTTGCCCAGCTCACACGCATCAAATTACCCTGGTTCTGCGATGACGATGCCGACTACTGGAACGAATTGAACAACAGCCTGACCCGTTACTTGGAAGAGCTCGAATTGACCCGAGAGCGCGTGGGGCTTGTGCTTGAGGCCGAAGATCGGCGCTTGAGCGTGCGTATGAACCGCACCATGTACCGCTTCGGGATCATTACCGGGATCTTCCTGCCGATGAGTTTTCTCACCGGTCTGCTGGGTATAAATGTGGGGGGTATTCCGTTCTCCGCCAGCCCCTATGGATTCATGATTGCGTGCCTGTTGATGGCCTCGGTTGCGCTCGGCCAGTGGTGGCTTTTTCGACGGTTGCGCTGGGTTTGAGCTGAATATGAGCTGAACGTAGGAAAGGTCGTATGTGACCCCGAGAATTTTACCCTCGTCTTTTAAAACACTTGCGAGAGGTCTTTATGCACGATCCGTTCGAACAGTCTTTGCGTGACATGCTCAATGCCTCGCCGTCCAACCGCGACGACGATGCTTGCCTGGGCCGCGTGTTGAAAACCGCCAACCGTCAGGTGGGTGCGGGTGACCTGTTCGGTCTGCTCGGTCGCTGGGTTCCGGCATTGATGATGGCCCTGAACAACGGTTCGGCCCACGTATCGCCGGTTTCCCGTCGTAAACCTCTTGCTCGCACTGCTGATAAGGCTGATTGAATATGGAACTTGATCTCTGGACCCAGAGCCTGGTCACCGCGATGACCGCATTGTGGACTAAGGTGGCGAACTTCATTCCCAACCTGTTTGGTGCACTGGTACTGGTACTGCTGGGCTTTGTCGTGGCCAAGTTGCTCGACACTCTGCTGTCCAAATTGCTTGCAAAACTGGGCCTCGACCGCTTGATGGCAGGCACTGGCCTGACTAAGCTGCTGGGCCGCGCGGGGCTGCAGGTGCCGATCTCCACATTGATCGGCAAAATCGTTTATTGGTTTGTTTTGTTGATTTTCCTGGTTTCTGCGGCTCAATCCCTTGGGCTTGAGCGAGTATCAGCTACGCTCGACATGCTGGCGCTGTATTTGCCGAAAGTTTTCGGCGGCGCGCTGGTATTGCTGGTAGGCGTTTTGCTGGCGCAATTGGCCAATGGGCTGGTGCGTGGCGCCGCTGAAGGTGTGGGGCTGGACTATGCCGCCGGTCTTGGGCGAATCGCTCAGGGACTGGTAATCATCATCAGTATTTCGGTCGCGATCAGCCAGTTGGAGGTCAAGACTGACCTGCTCAACCACGTGATTGTGATCGTTTTGATTACCGTTGGTCTGGCCGTTGCGCTGGCCATGGGCTTGGGAAGCCGGGAAATTGCCAGTCAGATTCTTGCGGGAATCTATGTGCGTGAGCTGTATCAGGTAGGGCAACAGGTGCGTGTGGGCGAGGTCGAAGGGCAAATCGAAGAGATCGGCACAGTCAAGACGACAGTACTCACCGATGACGGCGACCTGGTGTCGTTGTCCAATCGGATTCTCCTCGAGCAGCAGGTCAGTAGCCGCTAATCCGGAAAACCCTGCTAATGTACGCCGCCGCGAGCCCGGCTGACCGGGCAGTGGCGGACATTGACCTGACTGTCGGCACGACTTGTTTTGAATAAAGCCCAAACGCTGTCCACGCGCTATGACCCCCGTGAGCTCTCTGATGAGGAACTGGTCGCGCGCGCGCACACGGAGCTGTTTCACATAACTCGTGCGTATGAAGAATTGATGCGCAGATATCAACGCACTCTGTTCAACGTTTGTTCAAGGTATTTAGGGAACGATAGAGATGCGGATGATGTCTGTCAGGAAGTGATGCTCAAGGTGCTGTACGGCCTGAAGAACTTCGAGGGCAAATCGAAGTTCAAAACGTGGCTGTACAGCATCACCTACAACGAGTGCATCACGCAGTATCGGAAGGAACGGCGAAAGCGTCGCTTGATGGACGCCTTGAGTCTTGACCCCCTTGAGGAGGCGTCTGAAGAAAAGGCGCCGGCACCCGAGGAGAAGGGCGGACTTGATCGCTGGTTGGTGTATGTGAACCCGATTGACCGCGAAATTCTGGTGCTACGATTTGTCGCAGAGCTGGAATTTCAGGAAATCGCTGACATCATGCACATGGGTTTGAGTGCTACAAAAATGCGTTACAAACGTGCTCTTGATAAATTACGTGAGAAATTTGCGGGCGAGACTGAAACTTAGTGCGTGGCAAATATCTCTTACGTGTAGGCAAGTTCTGTTAGACTTGTCGCCGAGTTGTCCCCCGGTTTGTGGGACTGCTTTACAATCACCAGATGGGGATTTAACGGATGAAACTGAAAAACACCTTGGGCTTGGCCATTGGTTCTCTTATTGCCGCTACTTCTTTCGGCGTTCTGGCACAAGGCCAAGGCGCAGTTGAAGGCGAGCTGTTCTACAAGAAGCAGTACAACGATAGCGTCAAGCACATCGAAGACGGCTTCAATCCTGGCGCTCGCATCGGTTATTTCCTGACCGACGACCTGTCCTTGAACCTGTCGTACGACAAGACCAACCACACCCGTTCGAACGACGGTACTGGTAACCAGAAGATCAAAGGCGATACCGGCAGCTTGGTTGCCCAGTATCACTTCGGTCAAGCTGGCGTAGACAGCCTGCGTCCGTACGTAGAAGGCGGTTTCGGCCACCAGAGCCGTACCAACGTTCTGGCTGACGGCCACAGCGGTCGCGACCACACTACTTTCGCTACCGTTGGTACTGGCGTGAAGTACTACTTCACCAACAACCTGTACGCTCGTGCCGGTGTTGAAGCTGACTACGGTCTGGACAACGGCAAGTGGGACTACTCCGCACTGGTCGGCCTGGGCGTGAACTTCGGCGGTAACGCTGGTGCAGCAGCTCCAGCCCCTACCCCAGCACCAGCTCCAGAGCCAACTCCAGAGCCAGAAGCTCCAGTTGCTCAGGTTGTTCGTGTTGAGCTGGACGTTAAGTTCGACTTCGACAAGGCCGTTGTTAAGCCTAACAGCTACAGCGACGTTAAAAACCTGGCCGACTTCATGGCTCAGTACCCAGCTACCAACGTAGAAGTTGCTGGTCACACTGACTCCGTAGGTCCAGACGCTTACAACCAGAAGCTGTCCCAGCGTCGTGCTGACGCTGTTAAGCAAGTCCTGGTTAAAGACGGCGTTGCTCCAAGCCGTGTAACCGCAGTAGGTTACGGCGAATCCCGCCCAGTTGCTGACAACGCAACTGAAGCTGGTCGCGCTGTTAACCGTCGCGTAGAAGCGTCGGTTGAAGCTACCGCTCAGTAATTACTGAGTTGTAGAAAAAAGCCCGGCTTAGGCCGGGCTTTTTTTCGCCTGTGATTTGCCTCAGGCGCTGGCTGTATCTGCCAGGCAAACAGCCTGTTCGGTGGCGGCAACGCGGCCGATCACCAAGATTGCCGGGCTCTTCAGGGCAAACGCACGGGCGTCCTCATGCATATGGGACAGATCGCTGCGGCACTCCCTTTGTTGCGGCAACGATGCATTTTCGATCATCGCCACCGGCATATCCGGCATCATCCCGCCATCCAGTAATTGCTGGCGAATCTCCTCCAGTTTCGCCACGCCCATATACACCACCAAGGTTGTCCCGCCCTCTGCCAGGGCACGCCAATTCAGGCTGCTGTCGTCCTGAGTATGTGCCGTGACCAGGGTCACGCCACGGCTTACCCCGCGCAACGTCAACGGAACCGCGCAATTCGTAGCGCCGGCCAGGCCCGCGGTAATCCCGTTGACCAATTCCACCTCGATGCCTCGCTCACGCAACCACACCGCTTCTTCACCGCCGCGCCCGAAAATGCACGGGTCGCCACCCTTGAGCCGCACTACGCATTTGCCCTGGCGCGCATAACGCAGCATCAGGCGGTGGATAAAAGCCTGCGGAGTCGAGCGGCAGCCACCGCGTTTCCCCACGATAATCACCCGCGCTTCGGCACAGTGTTCCAGCACCGCCGGGTTTACCAGATCATCGACCAGTACCACATCGGCTTCGCGCATGGCCCGAACGGCCTTGAGTGTCAACAGCTCCGGGTCACCGGGACCTGCGCCTACCAGCCAGACTTTTGCGTTCATAGGTTTTTCCTCGTCCAGGGATGACGTCAGCTGTGAAAGAGTGAGTACAACAGCACCAGGTTGATCAGCATTGAGATCAACCCCAGCGCGCGCCAGACCTTCAAGGGTTCACGCTCCAGCAACGGCCTGGGGCGGATGCTCAGTTCCTGCCGGTCAGCCTGGTCCAGCACCCGCAACCACTCTTCGGCGGTTTCATAGCGGTGTGACGGATTCGCAGCCACGGCCCGTTCCAGGCTGAGGGGCAACCAATCCGGCAGATCGGGGCGATAGCGGCTGGCGCTGACAGGGTGGGTGAACCTTGGCCGTTGGAAAGCTTCGATTTCACCGTAGGGGTAATGCCCAGTCAGCAAGTAATACAGGGTGACACCGACGCTGTATAAATCCTGTTGGGCTGTAGGACGGTCGCCATTAAATGCCTCCGGTGCGATGAAGCTTGGCGTGCCCGGCAGCACATGGGCATGGTCTTCCGACAGGCCTGGGCAGTACGCCAGGCCGAAATCCAGCACCCGCAGTTCGCCGTCGTCCCCCAGCAGGAGGTTTTCCGGCTTTATATCACGGTGCAGAATCTGACGCCGATGCAGCATGCCCACCGCACGCAGCAAGCGTTCGGCCATCGATTGCCATTGCGCCAGGGGCAATGGACCTTGGCGCTGGAACCGTTCAGCCAGGGTTTCGCCGGAATATTCACGCATCACGTAGTACAGATGCTGGCGCCCGCTGGCGACGTGGACTTCAGGAAACGCCCGCCCTGCAACCCGCCTTAAAAACCATTCCTCCGACAGCAACGCCTGGCCGGCGTCGCGATTATCGTCATGGCTCAACGGCAGTGTTTTCAGCAGCCAGGGTTGCTGCTGGGCGTCCCTTACCCGGTATAACAACGACTGGCGGCTTTGCGCCAGTACGGTTTCCACCTGCCAGCCTTCGAAGTGTTGCCCGTCTTTCAGCGGTGGTGGCAGGGGCCATTGCTGCAACTGTACCAAGGCATCGCCGAGCGTGGCTGCGCCGAGGCTGTCGATGCGCACCAGCAGGGCGCTGGCATTGTCCTGGCTACCGGCTAGGTGTGCGGCGCTCACCAGCGTATTGACTGCCAGATCCAGGTCCGTTTGCTCGCGCAAAATCGCGCGGATGCTCTGATCACCCAGGGTTGCCCACACGCCATCACTGAGCAGCAGGAAACACTCGCCTTCGCGCAGTTGGCCGTCGAGAAAGTCCAACACCAGGTGTTGATCCAGGCCGAGCGCGCGCTTGAGCACATGCTGCATGCCCGGTTGTTCCCACACGTGATCCTCGCTGATGCGCTGCAATTCGCCATCCAGCCAACGATAGGCCCGGCAATCGCCGACGTGCGCCAGGGTAAAGCGCTGGCCGCGAAACACCAGGGCGCTGAGGGTGGTCAACAAGGGCTGACCACCGCCATTCGCCTGCAGCCAGCGATTCTGTGCCAGCAGCAAACGTTCCAGGGCCTGGGCCACGCCCCAGGTTTGCGGCGTGGCGTAGTAATCCATCGCCAGCGCCTGCAGGGTCGAGCGCGCGGCCAAGCCACCGTCGGCGCACTGGCTTACGCCGTCGGCGATGGCACACAGGTAACCTTTGCTCGCCGCCAGTTCGGCCATAGGAGTCACCACCCGTAGCGCGTCCTGGTTTTCCGCCCGTGGGCCGATGGCACTGGCTTGGGCGACGCTCAGTTGCAGACTCATCAGACCCGCGCAGCCGTCACGGCAGCCGAGCCCCAGGTGGTCCTCCAGCGACGCTTCACGCCGTGCAGGCCAAACCAGGCCAACACGGCCAGGCTGGCGAACAGCCACAGGGCCAGTTGATAGCTGCCGGTACTTTGTTTGATCGCGCCCATGCCCGCCGCCAAAGCAAAACCGCCGATACCGCCGGCCATGCCGATCAGGCCGGTCATCACGCCGATCTCGCGACGGAAACGCTGTGGTACCAGTTGGAACACCGCGCCATTCCCGGCACCCAGGCCGAGCATAGTGCAGACGAAAAGTGCCAGTGCCGCGTAGGAACTCGGTAGGTTGAAACCCACCGCCGCGATACAAATCGCCGCCACGCTGTACATGCCCAATAGGGTACGAATCCCGCCGAAACGGTCCGCCAAGGCGCCACCTAGGGGGCGCATCAGGCTGCCGCCGAACACGCAGGCGGCGGTGTAGTAACCGGCGGTCACTGGGCTCAGGCCGTATTGGTCGTTGAAGTAGCCGGGCAGGGCGCTGGCCAGGCCGATAAACCCGCCGAAGGTCACGCTGTAGAAAAACATGAACCACCAGCTGTCACGGTCGCCCAGGGCCTTGAAGTAGTCAGCCATGGACTTGGCTTTCGGCCGTTCAGGGGCGTTGCGCGCCAGCCAGGCAAAGACGATCAGGGTCATCACCAGTGGAATCACGGCAAAGCCGAAGACGTTGTTCCAGCCAAAAGCGGCCGCCAACACAGGCGCCAGCAATGCGGCGAATACAGTGCCGGAGTTGCCCGCGCCAGCGATGCCCATGGCCTTGCCCTGGTGTTCTGCCGGGTACCATTGGGAGGCCAGTGGCAGCGCGACGGCAAACGATGCGCCGGCCATGCCCAGAAACACGCCCAGCAGCAAGGCTTGCTCATAGCTGTGGATTCCCAGCTTCCAGGCGCCGAACAGGGCGCAGATCACAATCACCTGGCCAATTAGCCCCGCGGTCTTCGGCGACAGCTTGTCAGCCAGCATCCCCATCAGAAAGCGCAAAATCGCACCGGCGAGGATGGGCGTTGCGACCATCAGGCCGCGTTGTTGAGTGGTCAAGTGCAAGTCGGCGGCAATTTGTATCGCCAGTGGGCCCAGCAGGTACCAGACCATGAAGCTCAGGTCGAAATACAGGAACGCGGCAAACAGGGTCGGGGTGTGCCCGGATTTCCAGAAGCTTGATTTCATCACGCACCTCAACGGTTGGGAGTCTTGTAAGAAGGCCTGGTGATGGAACAGCCGGTTAAGGCCGCCCCACCGGCCCCTTTAGCGGGGGCTAAAACAAAAAAACGCCGCCACCGGGTTCGCGAGGGCAAACCGGGTGAGCGACGTCTTTGTCGTGGAGGGGCAACCGCCGTTGGCTACCTGTGATGTTTACTTAGCAAGAGCTGCGCCAAATCAGCCGAGCAACTCACTCATGGCGATAATCTGCTCCGCCACCTGGATCAGTTTCTGCTGGCGGCTCATGGCCTGCCGGCGCATGAGGGTGTAGGCATCTTCCTCATTGCAGTCCTTCATTTTCATCAGCATGCCCTTGGCCAGCTCGATGCGCTTGCGTTCCGCCAGTTGCTGGTCCCGAGCGTGAAGCTGAGCGCGCAGGGCCTGGTCGCTCTCGAAGCGCGCCATGGCCACATCGAGGATCGGCTGCAGGCGCTCGGCCTGGATGCCTTCGACGATATAAGCGCTGACACCGGATTTGATTGCCTGGCGCATCACGCTCGGGTCGTGTTCGTCGGTGAACATCACTATCGGCCGGGGTTGGTCGCGGCTGACCAATACCACTTGCTCCATCACATCACGGCCCGGTGACTCGGTATCGATCAGGATCACGTCCGGGCGCACTGTTTCGACGCGTGCGGGCAGGTCGATGGTCAGGCCGGACTCGTCAATGACTTCAAAGCCGGCCTCGATCAGCGCCGTCCTCAGGCGGCCGACTTTGCGCGGGGTGTCGTTGATCAACAGGATTCGCAGCATGGAAGTCCTCCTGTCAGCGCAAGGCTTGGCGGTGGGTGGTGTTGGCCAGCGCATGCAGGCGGAAGCTGCGGGCATAGCCGGCGGGGTCGGAACCGTCCCAGATTTTGCCGTCGATCAGTTGGCTGCTGCGCATGTCCTGGTCTTTCACCTTGATACCCAGCGCGTCAGCCGCCTGGCGAAACAGCGGCAGCTGCTGCACTTGGCGCGCAACGCCGAGATAGTCCGGGTCTTCACGCAGAAGGCCCCAGCGCCGAAACTGGGTCATGAACCACATGCCGTCAGAGAGGTAGGGCAGGTTCACCTCGCCATCAGCAAAAAAGCGCAAGGCGTGGGGATCCTGCCATTGGTTGCCCAGGCCATCGTCATAGGCGCCGAGCAGGCGTGGTTCGATGCAGTCGAGCGGGGCGTCGAGGTACTCGCGGCCACTGAGCAATTGCGCGGTGGAACGGCGGTTTTCGGTGCTTTCTTCGATAAATCGACTGGCCTCCAGGATCGCCATTATCAGTACACGCGCGGTGTTGGGGTACTGGTCGACAAACGCCTGGGTACAGCCGAGCACCTTTTCTGGATGATCCGGCCAGATTGCCTGGGTTGTTGCCAGGGTAAACCCTTGGTTTTGCTTGACCGCGCTGGCGCACCAGGGTTCGCCGACGCAAAAACCATCGATGCGTCCGGCTTGCAGGTGCGCAACCATTTGCGGTGGCGGGACCACCACGCTGTCCACATCCTGCAAGGGATGAATGCCTTGGCTCGCCAGCCAGTAATACAACCACATAGCGTGGGTGCCTGTGGGAAACGTCTGGGCAAAGGTCAGTTTTGTTCGGCTTTGGTGCGCATGGCGCTCCAGTGCCTCAGGAGTGATCACCCCTTGTTGCTGCAACCCGTGGGACAGGTTGATGCTTTGCCCGTTCTGGTTAAGCCCCATCAGTACCGACATGTCGGTGGGCGCTACGCCGCCGATGCCCAGGTGCACGGCATAAATCAGCCCGTACAGGCTGTGGGCGGCGTCCAGTTCGCCGCTGACCAGTTTGTCGCGCAGGTTGGCCCAGGACGATTGGCGCTTTAGGTTCAGTGTCACGCCATAGGGTTGAGCGAAGCCCTGGGTGGCCGCCACTATCATTGATGCGCAGTCGCTCAAGGCCATGAAGCCCAGGTCGAGGCTGCTCTTTTCCGGGGCATCACTGCCGTTGACCCAAGCCAGCGGGTCGTTCACCGGGCTGTTGCCAACCGAATCGTTCATCAATACCTACCTTTTCTCTCAAAAAAAAGCGTCGTTCCCTCAGATGGCGATGTAAGCCAGTGCGGGTAACGACGCCTTTGTTCGTAAGCTCGCTCCGTCGTTGGCGCGTGCTCTGATGCAGAGTGTGTAGCAAGGCACATGCCACGGGGAGTGGGGCCCAGGCAGCCGTCAACTTTCCATCAAGATTGAAACCTGGCGGCCTTTCAGTATGGCCGCATTCTTAATGTCAGACCGCCCAGGAAACCCCACGGTGTACGCCGACTTCCTTGCAACGATGCCCCGCCCCTGGCTTTGCCGTCGGCTGTTTTTTGCTGCGCTGCTCGCCGTGCTGGTGTCCGAAAGTGCTGTTGCCTGGGCCGGACTTTACCAGGCACAGGATCAAAGCCTGTATACCGTGTTCACCGCACTGTCGGAGCCATTGGGCTTGCCCATTGTTGTCAGCCGTGAGGTGGCACGCAAACGCCTCAGTACAGCGCTGGATTTCGATGCACCGCAACAGGCCCTGGAGACACTTGCGTTGCAACAAGGATTGATCTGGTACAGCGACGGGCAAGCGCTGTATGTCTATGACGCGGGCGAGGCTAAAAGCTCTGCGGTGACCTTGCGGCATATTTCCGTCGACAGGCTGCGTAGCCTCATGCGCCGGTCGGGCCTCGATGAGTCGCGCTATCCTTTGCGTGAAAGTGCAGGGCGAACGTTCTATGTTTCCGGCCCACCGAATTATGTCGATCAGGTGCTGCGCCTGGCCCAGTTGATGGACCGGCAAAAAGCTGAGTTACGGGTGGGGGCGCAGGCCTTTGGCATTGTCCAGGTACTCAACACCGATGTGGCGGACCGTCAGTACGGCACAAGCGACAGACCGGTCACCGTTCCGGGGATGGCTTCGATGATCGAAACCCTGCTGGCCAGCGAGCACAAGGGGTTGCTGTCCGACAAGAGCCTTGGCGTGATCGCCTACCCGGATAGCAACAGCCTGCTTATCAAGGGTAAGCCAGCGCAGGTGAGTTTCATCCAGAAACTGGTAGCGGAACTCGACATACCTAAGCGCGCGATTGAGGTCTCGCTGTGGTGGGTGGATGTGGAGCGCGACGAACTGAAGAAGCTGGGCTTGGGCTGGGATACGCAAAGCAAGGCTTCGACATCGCGCGTTTTAGCGCCGTTGGATGATAGCCACCTGCTTGCGCAGATCAGCGCATTGGAGCGTCGTCGGCGCGCGAAGGTGACAACACTGCCGGCGATTCTCACCCAGGAGAACGTGCCGGCGGTTTTTCAGGACAACCACACGTTCTATCTGCCACCTGCCGAAAACGACAAAACCGACTGGAAACCGGTGCGTTACGGCACCCAAGTCAGTGTCTTGCCGCGTTTTGCCGAGGCCAACCAGATCGAGATGCGCCTTGAGGTCGAAGAGGGTCGCCAGATGACCGAGCCGAAACGGCGTGAAAAAAACGCGGCGGTGGGACGAGTGGGCGTCAACAGTGTGGTGCGTTTGCCCCAAGGCAGACGCCTATGGCTGGGCGCTTTTCAAAGGGAGTCAGAAGGACGGGGAGCTGGTCGCCCGGCTCTAGTGCGCCTGTTTGTGATCCAGGCCAGAGCGGTGGGCGGCGCGTTGAAGGGGCCGGACGAGGGCGTAGGGCCACCACCCTTGACAGCCGTGCAATATGAGCGTGTTCAACGTGCTTTTGTGCGGCCGGGGCGCGATGTCTCACCGTAACCAAGGTGGTAAGCCATGCATCTGGAAATTCTTCTACAGGAACAGCTGATCAGCCGCAGGCGCCTGGTAGCCTTCGCGCCGGGAAAGATATTGCCATTGACGCGGCAGATAACCCACTGCGTAGAAGTTCGGGTGAATGGGCAATTACTCGCCTTGGGTGAACTGGTGCAGTTGGAGGACCGGCTAGGGGTTGAGTTGCATGAGGTGTATCAGGCGTGGCTGCCTGGAGGTGGCGGATAGCGAAAGGTCTTACAGAGCAGTATCGAAAACCGCTGGATGATTGGGCTTTTTCCTAGCGTGAGTCGGGAGGCAGGTTTTTTATAGTCGTGACCTAGGTACATGAGTCAGTGATGCAAGTGAGGACTTCAATGTCAGTAGCCGGATGCCGAGGTAATGATGGCCGTCATGGATGATGCAGGGACGACGACTTCCCTGGTTTTTTCGCGCTGGACCCTGCATGACGACGGTCGCCTGACCGGCGAGGGTTCGGATGTTCAGTTACCGCCCAAGGAATGGCAGGTGTTGCGACTGCTGCTGGCATCCGGTGGCGCGTTGATGACCAAGGATCGCTTGCTGGAGCTGGCCTGGCCGCAGGGGGAGGTGGCTGAGGAGTCGTTGACGCGCTGCATTTACTCACTGCGCAAGTACCTTGGCGTCGACAAGGGGTTTATCAAGACGATCTACGGTCAAGGGTACCGCTTCACATGCCCGGTCACTGCAGAGGGCCATGCGCCGGGCTGCATGAGACATGTGTGCTCGGCCTGCGGCCAGGTCAGCCATGGTTCGATAAACCGTGGCTAGGTTCTGGAGCACAGGCTTGGTGTTGAGCATGGTGATGACCAGCCATCAAGCGGTGGCCTATTGTTGGCAGGAGGCCGCCAGGCACTACGATATCGAACCAGAGTTGCTGCAAGCGATCGCCGTCGTGGAGTCAGGTAATCGGGCGCAAGCGATGAATCTTGCCAACCGTAATGGCACTCGTGACATCGGCCTGATGCAGATCAACAGCATCCATCTGCCTCGCTTGCTCAAGCAGGGTATTACCGAGGAGCGTCTGATCAACGAGCCCTGTCTGTCGGTTGAGGTGGGCGCTTCGATTCTCGCCGAGTTCATCCAGCGCTTTGGCTACAACTGGACAGCGGTAGGTTCCTACAACGTTGGGACGGGCTCCGGGCCCGAGCGTGAGGCGTTGCGCATGCGGTATGCGCAGAAAATCTGGGCGTATTACGAGCAGTTGGTCGCGCATCGCTAATGACGATTGAGGTTCACGCCTCGCGCGCTCCCTGTCTCCCCAGCTATAATCGCCGTCACCTTTCGCCGCCATCCGAGTCTAGCCCGCCCATGTATACCCTGGCCCGCCAGCTGTTGTTCAAACTCTCCCCGGAAACCTCCCACGATCTGTCCCTGGACCTGATCGGTGCCGGTGGCCGCCTGGGGCTCAATGGCCTGGTATGCAAGGCGCCGGCAAAAATGCCGGTATCGGTGATGGGGCTCGATTTCCCCAATCCGGTCGGGCTGGCGGCTGGCCTGGATAAAAACGGTGCGGCCATTGATGGTTTTGCTCAGCTGGGTTTCGGTTTTGTCGAAATCGGCACGGTGACCCCAAGGCCACAACCGGGTAACCCCAAGCCGCGTATCTTCCGCCTGCCGGAAGCCGAGGCGATCATCAACCGCATGGGCTTCAACAACCTGGGGGTTGATCATCTGTTGTCGCGGGTTCAAGCGGCGAAGTACAACGGCATCCTAGGCATCAATATCGGCAAGAACTTCGATACCCCGGTTGAACGTGCCGTGGATGACTACCTGATCTGCCTGGACAAGGTCTACGCCCACGCCAGCTACGTCACGGTCAACGTCAGCTCGCCCAACACCCCGGGCCTGCGTAGCCTGCAGTTCGGCGACTCCCTCAAGCAACTGCTCGAAGCCTTGCGCCAGCGCCAGGAAGACCTGGCTGGGCGCCATGGCAAGCGCGTGCCGTTAGCGATCAAGATTGCCCCGGACATGAGCGACGAAGAAACCGTGCTGGTCGCCCAGGCCCTGGTGGACTCAGGGATGGACGCGGTGATCGCGACCAACACCACCCTCAGCCGCGTAGGCGTCGAAGGCCTGGCCCATGGCGATGAAGCGGGTGGCCTGTCGGGTGGCCCGGTGCGCGAGCAGAGCACGCATATCGTCAAGGTGTTGGCTGCCGAGTTGGCGGGGCGTTTGCCGATTATCGCGGCAGGTGGCATCACCGAAGGCAAGCACGCAGCCGAGAAGATCGCCGCGGGTGCCAGCCTGGTGCAGCTCTACTCCGGCTTCATCTATAAAGGCCCGGCGCTGATCCGCCAGTCGGTGGATGCAATCGCCGCACTGCGCTGATGCGCCCACAAGGTTTATTCACCAGCCATTAAAAAGGGCTCCATCAAGGAGCCCCCTGGGCCGAAGCCCGCCGCCCGGATAGGACGTGCGTGGTTAAATCGTTACACATTCAAAGGTGATGATGTCGGAAATAATTGCCCTTGATTAGCCGACGGCGTGAAGTTCGTTGAGTCTGTGGATTCCCGCAGTGCCAGTCATACCGTCCCAGTTGTCGCCGCGTCCTTCTCGCCAGCCGTTGATCCAGGCTTGGCGTACCGACGGTAGAGTAAATGGGCAAAGCTCACGGGATTTGCCATGAACGCCATATTGATATCCGCGTAAAAATGCTCTTTCCAACGGATCACGCTTAAGTCTTCTCATAGGGTGTTTCCCTCACTTGTTGACTGTCTTGATATCCTTTGGCCTCGTCTGGGGCCAGGCAGAGTTTTTCTGCCGTCGGTCGGCTCGCTGCCGGCGTGGCGAGCCTATTTGTCGGCGTCGTTACGGCACCAACCTGTGGTGAGTTCTAACCAATAGGTCACATGGATTCAATGATCGTTTTGTCATAAGCACGTAACGATAACGATGCTATAGCCATAAGCTGGGCTGGCTTTTTGCCCCATTTATCCGGCAAACCCAGCTATGATGTGCCCTGCAAAGAGGATGGGTTTAATCCTTTAGTGAGAATGCCCGTCCGTTGCGGTCGGTTATTATTCGACGAAAGGGCGGAATATTTCTTTCTATTACGCGTTTTGTTGTTAAACAGTTCTCTCTGCCTCGTCAATCAGGGCCCAAGGGCCAGACAGACGGGGTGGGACGGCACATTCGTGCCACGCGGGCACTCTTCAAGAAAAGTGCTTGATTGAAAACCGAGCTGGCGATGCGTCGCCCGTTCATTTATTGCTGAAAAGCCTGGAATGCCCCATGTCGGACCGTTTTGAACTCTTCCTCACCTGCCCCAAAGGCCTCGAAGGCCTGCTGATCGAGGAAGCCGTCGGGCTTGGCCTTGAGGAAGCCCGCGAGCACACCTCGGCCGTGCGCGGCATGGCCGACATGGAAACCGCCTACCGTCTGTGTCTCTGGTCACGCTTGGCCAACCGCGTACTGCTGGTGCTTAAGCGCTTCCCGATGAAGGACGCCGAAGACCTCTACCACGGTGTGCTGGATATCGAGTGGGCCGAGCACATGGTCTCCGATGGCTCCCTGGCGGTCGAATTCAGTGGCCACGGCTCGGGCATCGATAACACCCACTTCGGCGCGCTGAAGGTCAAGGATGCGATTGTCGACAAGCTGCGCACCCCGACCGGCGAACGCCCGTCTATCGACAAGATCAACCCGGACTTGCGCATCCACCTGCGCCTGGACCGCGGCGAAGCGATCCTGTCCCTCGACCTTTCCGGCCACAGCCTGCACCAGCGTGGCTACCGTCTGCAGCAGGGCGCGGCACCCCTGAAAGAAAACCTGGCGGCCGCGATCCTGATTCGTGCCGGCTGGCCGCGCATTGCTGCTGAAGGCGGCGCGCTGAGCGACCCAATGTGCGGCGTGGGTACCTTCCTGGTGGAGGGCGCGATGATCGCTGCCGATATGGCGCCCAACCTGAACCGCGAGCTGTGGGGTTTCACCACCTGGCTGGGTCACGTCCCGGCGCTGTGGAAAAAACTGCACACCGAGGCCACCGAACGTGCGGCCATCGGCATGAACAAGCCACCGCTGTGGATTCGTGGCTACGAAGCCGATCCGCGCCTGATCCAGCCCGCGCGCAACAACATCGAGCGTGCCGGCCTCAGCCACTGGATCAAGGTGTACCAGGGCGAAGTCGGCACTTTTGAGCCACGCCCGGACCAGAACCAGAAAGGCCTGGTCATCTGCAACCCGCCGTACGGCGAGCGTTTGGGTGACGAAGCCAGCTTGTTGTACCTCTACCAGAACCTTGGCGAGCGTCTGCGCCAAGCGTGCATGGGCTGGGAAGCGGCGGTATTCACTGGCGCGCCGGACCTGGGCAAGCGCATGGGTATCCGTAGCCACAAGCAGTACTCGTTCTGGAACGGCGCCCTGCCGTGCAAATTGTTGCTTATCAAGGTCAACCCGGACCAGTTCGTCACCGGTGAGCGTCGCACCCCAGAACAGCGTCAGGCCGAACGTGAGCAAGCCGCTTACGATCAAGCCCCGGCTGAGCCGCAAGAGCGTCAGTACAACAAGAACGGCAACCCGATCAAACCCGCTCCGGCGCCAGTGGTTGAGCAGCCGCGCCTGAGCGAAGGCGGGCAGATGTTCGCCAACCGCCTGCAGAAGAACCTCAAGCTGCTGGGCAAGTGGGCCAAGCGCGAAGGCGTGGACTGCTACCGGGTGTACGACGCCGACATGCCGGAATACTCCATGGCCATCGACCTGTATCACGATTGGGTCCACGTGCAGGAATATGTCGCGCCGAAGTCCATCGACCCGGAAAAAGCCTCCGCACGCATGTTCGATGCCCTGGCCGCGATTCCCCAGGCCCTGAATATCGACAAGAGCCGCGTGGTGGTCAAGCGCCGCGAGCGTCAGAGCGGCACCAAGCAGTACGAGCGTCAGAGCGCCCAAGGCAAGTTCACCGAAGTCAGCGAAGGCGGCGTGAAGTTGCTGGTCAACCTCACCGATTACCTGGACACCGGCCTGTTTCTCGACCACCGTCCGATGCGCATGCGCATCCAGAAAGAGGCCGCCGGCAAGCGCTTCCTCAATTTGTATTGCTACACCGCTACCGCCAGTGTGCACGCGGCCAAGGGCGGCGCGCGCAGCACCACCAGTGTCGACCTGTCCAAGACCTATCTGGACTGGGCGCGTCGCAACTTCTCGCTCAACGGTTTCTCCGACAAGAACCGCCTGGAGCAGGGTGATGTGATGGCGTGGCTGGAAGCCAGCCGCGATGAGTTCGACATGATCTTCATCGACCCGCCGACCTTCTCCAACTCCAAACGCATGGAAGGTATCTTCGACGTACAGCGTGACCACGTGCAGTTGCTCGACCTAGCCATGGCACGCCTGGCACCGGGCGGCGTGCTGTACTTCTCGAACAACTTCCGCAAGTTCGCGTTGGAGGACAACCTCAGCGAACGCTACGCGGTCGAGGAGATCAGCGACAAAACCATCGACCCGGATTTCGCACGTAATGCGAAGATCCACCGGGCGTGGAAAATCACTGCTCGCTGATCGCCGCTACTAAAAAGCCGCAAGCCTGGATTATTCCGGGCTTGCGGCTTTTTTACGCTGGTCAAACTCAAGGTCGATGGCTATAACTTAAGGTCCCGCCAAAGTGACACCCCGCACACTGGCGCTGTGAGTGTTGCTTATGCCGTTGCAAGCTGTTCGCCCGAAAATCCTAGGCCTTATCAGTGAGCAGGCGTCGGCTTGGCGGGTGGCATTGGTGGTGTTACTGGCGGGATTTGCCTTGACGGCGATTGTCGCCTGGGCCGCCTCCGACCTCTATCAGCAGCAACTGCGCCAGCGCTTTCAATTGCTGGTCAATGAACGCTATACCCACCTGCAGGAGCGCTTCGAAGACCAGGAGCAGCGCCTGGACAGCCTGCGGCGTTTCTTTGTCAATTCCGATGATGTGTCCCGCGAAGAATTCGACGGTTTTGCCCAGCCCTTGTTGTTGCGCACCCTCGCATACTCCTGGGCGCCCCGGGTGTATCGCGAGCAGCGCAGCCAGTTTGAGCAAGACGTGTCCGGCCGGGGAGGCGCGCCCTTTGTTATCCGTGAGTTGAATTCGGCGGGTGAGCTGGCCCCTGCGACCGAGCGCGATGAATACGTGCCGGTGGTGTATAGCCAGAGCCAAAGCCTACGGGGCGCACCACTCGGCTTTGATCTGCTGGCCCAGCCCCTGCGGCGTTCGGCCCTTGAGCGTGCGCAAAAGACCGGCAAGCTGGCGGTGTCCCAGCCCATGCAATTGGTGGGCGTAGAACCGGCCTATGCCACCGGCGTGTTACTGGTCGCGCCGGTGAGCCACTTGTCCATCTCCGGACAATCCCAGAACGAGCCCTACGGCTATGTGATGGCGGTGATCAGCATTCGCCAGTTGGTGGCCGACGGTTTGCCCAAGCCTGACCGGGATAACCTGATGATGCAAGTAGTCGACATCTCCGGCTTGCACAAGCGCGTGCTTTTCGAGTCCGGCACGTTCGGGGCCATCAGCGACCCTGTCGGCACGCGCCGCCTGACGCTGGGCGACCACATCTACGCCCTGAACCTGCGTCCGAGTCAGGTGTTCGAACAGGCCAACCACTCTTCGTTGTTCGCGATCCTGACCATGGGGAGCCTGCTCAGCCTGTTGCTCAGCGCCTTGCTCTATATACTGGTGAGCCAACGCCAGCGCGCGTTGAAACTGGTGGAGCAACGTACCGTGCAGCTGCGTATGCGTGAGCAGGAGTTGCGCTCGGCCCATGGCCAGTTGCGCAGCGTGCTCAATGCGGCCACGCAGGTCGCAATCATTGCCACCGACCTGCGCGGCGTCATCAACACCTTCAACGCCGGTGCGGAGCAGATGCTGGGGTTCGTGGCCGAGCAAGTGGTGGGCACACACACCCTGGAAAGCCTGCATCTGGCGGTGGAACTGGAGGCGCGCTCCGCCAGTTTGAGTGTGGCCTTGGGCAAGCGTATTCCCGCGAGCCAGGCGATGTTGGTGGAAGGCCCGGACAGCCTGCACGAAGCCCGCGAATGGACCTTGGTCCGCGAAGACGGCAGCCAGCTGACCGTGAACATGCTGGCCACTGTGCTGCTGGACGACCATGGTTTGTGGATCGGCCACCTGGCGATTTACCTGGACGTTACCGAACAAAAGCGTGCCTACGAGGCATTGGCGGCGCGGGACCGCCTGCTCAAGAAACTCAGCGCCCATGTCCCCGGCGGAATCTTCCAGTTCACCCTGGAGCCCCAGAACAACTGGACATTCATCTACGCCAGTGATGGCATGCACGACCTCTATGAAATCGAGCCCGGCGTATTGCAGCAAGACGCCAAGAAGGTTTTTGAGCGTATCCATCCGCTGGATGTGGAACGGGTGCGTGCATCAATCCGCTTGTCCGCGTTGCAGTTGAGCCATTGGCGCGAAGAGTACCGGGTGCAGTTGCCGCAACGCGGCCTGCGTTGGATTCGTGGGGAGGCCACCCCTGAAGAGTTACCGGGAGGCGGCACGTTGTGGCATGGCTATGTGTCGGATATTTCCGACTTGAAGCGGGTGGAAGAGGAACTGCGCGCGCTTTCTATCACCGACTCCCTGACCGGGATTCACAACCGCCGCTATTTTCAAGATCGCCTGAGGGCCGAGATGGTGAGGCTTAACCGCACCTCGGGGGCACTGTCGGTGATCATGCTGGATATCGATCACTTCAAGCGCATCAACGACAGGCATGGGCATGCCGTTGGCGATGGGGTATTGCAGGCGTTGTGCAAACGCATCAGCCAGCGCCTGCGCCGCACTGATGTGTTCTGCCGCCTGGGAGGCGAGGAATTCATGGTGCTGTGCCCCCATACCGATGGCGAGCAGGCCTACCGCCTGGCCATAGAGTTGTGGGAGTCACTGCGCAGTGCACCGATGGAGCCGGTCGGCACTGTCACCGCCAGCTTTGGCGTGGCCAGTTGGCGGGTGGATGAAGGTGTCGATGGCTTGCTGCTGCGCGCCGACTCAGCGGTGTACGTGGCCAAGCAGGCGGGCAGGGACCGGGTCGAGGCGGAGCGCTTGCGTACCTGAAGGCCGCCGCAGGGCCCAATGTGGGCTTGCTCTCGAATGCTGAGTGTCAGCGCCGAATTTTTAGACTGACCCAACGCATTCGCGAGCGAGCCCGCTCCCACAGGGGTATTACAGTACCTTTTAGAGTATCGGTGCAGCCGCCAATTTAGGCTGGCGATACAGGTCCAGCAGCACCTGGTCCAGCACCGACGACGCGCCCCATGGCTTCGGATCGTTGAGAATCGCCACCACTGCCCAGGTATTGCCGTTGTTGTCGCGGCTGAACCCGGCGATGGCGCGCACGGTGTTCAAGGTGCCGGTCTTGATGTGGGCTTCGCCGCGCATGGCAGTGGTCTTCAGACGTTTGCGCATGGTGCCGTCGGTGCCCGCAATCGGCATCGAGCTGATGTACTCCGCCGCGTAAGGGCTTTTCCACGCCGCTTGCAGCATCGCCGCCATCTCGCGGGCGCTGACGCGTTCAGCACGGGACAGACCGGAGCCGTTCTCCATCACCAAGTGCGGCGCGGTGATGCCTTTCTTCGCCAGCCACTGGCGCACGACGCGTTGCGCCGCCTTGGCATCGTCGCCATCGGCATCGTTGCGAAACTGTGCACCCAGGCTCAGGAACAACTGCTGGGCCATGGTGTTGTTACTGTATTTGTTGATGTCGCGGATGATTTCCGCCAGGTCCGGCGAGAACGCCCGGGCCAGCACTTTGGCATCCTTGGGCACAGGCGCCTGGACATTCCGGCCCTGGATAGTGCCGCCCAATTCCTTCCAGATCGCCCGCACGGCGCCGGCGGCGTAGGTGGCGTGGTCCAGCAGCGACAGATAGGTCTGCGAACTGCAGCCATCGGCCAATTGGCCGCTGACCGTTACTGTCACGCTGCCATCGGCGGCGGTGACTGGGTTGTAGCGCACATCGCCGGTGCATTGCTTGGCGTTGGAGGCCTTGACCTGGTTGTCGATGCGGATACTGGCAATCGGTGGCTCGACCGACACCAGCACCCGGCCGGAATCATTGCGAGTCACAAAACGTAGCGCCTTCAGGTTGACCAGCAGCGCGTCTGGCTTGACCAGGAACGGTTTGTTCTCGTCGTTGCCATCGTCATTGAACTCGGGCAATTGTGGTTGGATAAAGAAGCCACGGTCCAGCACCAGGTCACCGGTGACTTGCTGCACGCCGTTGGCGCGCAGGTCGCGCATCAGCAGCCAGAGTTTTTCCATGTTCAGCTTGGGGTCGCCGCCGCCCTTGAGGTACAGGTTGCCGTGCAACACACCACCGCTGAGGGTGCCGTCGGTGTAGAACTCGGTTTTCCACTGGTGGTTGGGACCGAGCATTTCCAAGGCCGCGTAAGTGGTGACCAGTTTCATGGTGGACGCTGGGTTCACCGAGACGTCGGCATTGAACACGGTAGGCGTACCCGGGCCGTTCAGAGGGATCATTACCAGGGACAACGCATTGTTCTGCAGTTTGGCTTTTGAAAGGGCCTGCTGAACATTCGGTGGCAGGGTGTTGTTGACGGGGGCAGCGGTGGCGGAAAAGGCCAGTGGCAGAATAAGACCGGCGAAAAACACTGAACGCAAAGATTTGATCATAAGAAGTAAAACCCTACTGCTGAGGAGGGTGAAAAAGGCGAGGGGTAAACAAGAAAAATCCCTCAATGGTCATGAAAGTGTCGGCATTATGCCCCAACGTAGGCTCACTTGTAGCTGAACGATAGCGGGTATTCAGCGTTTTTTTTGTCGGCATTGTGCCGCCTGTCCCAGAGAGTCGGGCAATCGTCGCCTTAAACTGCTAAAGTGCCGCCCGTTATTACTTATGAGGATTGTTCCAATGGCGACTAACCGTTCCCAGCGTCTGCGCAAAAAACTGTGCGTTGATGAATTTCAAGAGCTGGGTTTCGAACTGAACCTGGACTTCAAAGAAGACCTGAGTGAAGAAGCTACCGACGCTTTCCTCGAAGCATTCATCAAAGAAGCCATGGAAGCCAATGGTCTGGGCTATGTCGGCGGCGATGACTTCGGTCTGGTTTGCCTGCAGAAGCGTGGCTCGGTCAACGAAGAACAGCGCGTAGCTGTTGAAAGCTGGCTCAAAGGCCGCAGCGAACTGAAAAGCGCTGAAGTCAGCCCACTGCTGGACGTGTGGTATCCGGAAAAGCCGATCAATTCCAAGAATTGAAGCGGTAAGTTCCAAGCTTCAAGCCGCAAGCTCATGTGGCTTGAAGCTTGAAGCTTGAAGCTAATCCCTTCTCCAATTCAGAATCAGCAGCGTCAACACCCCCGCCACAATTCCCCAGAACGCCGAACCGATGGAAAACAGCGTCAAGCCAGACGCGGTGACCATAAAAGTGATCAGCGCCGCTTCCCGTTCCTTCGGCTCATTCATGGCGATACTCAAGCCATTGATGATCGAGCCAAACAACGCCAGGGCTGCAATCGACAGCACCAGTTCCTTGGGCAAGGCCGCGAACAAGGCCGCGAGGGTCGCGCCGAACACCCCGGCGATCCCGTAGAACACCCCACACCACACCGCTGCCGTGTAGCGCTTGTTACGATCCTCATGGGCATGCGGCCCGGTGCAGATGGCCGCGCTGATCGCTGCCAGATTGATGCCGTGGGAGCCGAACGGCGCCAGCACCAGGGAGGCCAGGCCGGTGGCGGTGATCAGGGGCGAGGCAGGCACGTTGTAACCGTCGGCCCTGAGTACCGCGACGCCGGGCATGTTCTGCGAGGTCATCGCGACCACGAACAGTGGAATGCCGATGCTGATGGTCGCCGCCAGCGAGAAGTGCGGCGTGGTCCACACCGGCGTCGCCACTTCCAGGTGAAAAGCGCTGAAGTCCAACAGCCCCATCAACCCGGACAATATGGTGCCGATCACCAACGCGGCCAGCACCGCGTAACGCGGCGACAGGCGTTTGATGATCAAGTAAGTGAAGAACATTCCCAGCACCAGCCCGGTACGATGCTGCGCGGCAACGAAGATCTCGCTGCCGATCTTGAACAGAATCCCCGCCAGCAGGGCGGCCGCGAGTGACGCCGGAATACGCCTGACCAGTTTTTCAAAGCTGCCGGTCAGCCCGCAAATCGTCACCAGCACGGCGCAGGTGATGTAGGCGCCGATGGCCTCGCCATAACTGACACCGCCAAGGCTGGTGATCAGCAGCGCCGCGCCCGGCGTCGACCAGGCAATGGTGATGGGCGTGCGATAACGCAAGGATAGGCCGATGCTGCACACCGCCATACCGATGGAAATCGCCCAGATCCATGAAGAAATCTGCGCCGTGGTCAAGCCGGCGGCCTGCCCGGCCTGGAACATCAGCACCAGGGAACTGGTGTAGCCGGTCATCATTGCGATGAAGCCGGCGACGACGGCCGACGCAGACGTGTCGGCCAGCGGGCGCAAAGGCGCTTGGGTGGCGTCGTTCATGAAGAGGTGTTCCTTTTACCTGTTTTTTTACCGTTGGCGGTACGGACTCAAGCCTAAACTCAAACGTAACGACTCATTGCAATACAGCCGACGCCGCAAACAGCCGTACAGTGTGTTGGCGCATCCGGTTGTGTACAATGTGCCCTGTTTTTAGGTGATACTTGCCAGCGACCCGCTGTTGACGTATTACCGTTAATTCGCCGCCGTTCTCCAAACCCGAGTGCCCATGAACGAACAGTTGCAACCTCTCAAGAAAACACCGCGAGCCGGCAAGGTCGGTCGCAGCGGAACCCAGGACGATATCGTCTACGCGCATATCTTCGAGGCGATCCTCGAACAACGCCTGGCACCCGGTACTAAATTGAGTGAAGAGGCACTGGGCGAAATCTTCGGCGTCAGCCGCACCATCATTCGCCGCGCCCTGTCGCGGCTGGCCCATGAAGGCGTGGTGCTGCTGCGGCCCAATCGCGGTGCTGTGGTGGCCAGCCCGAGCGTCGAGGAAGCGCGCCAGGTGTTCCTCGCGCGACGTCTGGTAGAGCGGGCGATCACTGAATTGGCGGTGCAACATGCCACCGCCGAACAACTGGCCGAGCTGCGCCAGATGGTCAACGACGAGCGCGACAGCTTCTCTCGTGGCGACCGCGGTGCGGGTATCCGCCTCTCCGGCGAGTTCCACCTCAAGCTGGCCGAAGCGGCGAAGAACGCGCCGCTGATCAGCTTCCAGCGCAGCCTGGTGTCGCAGACCTCATTGATCATCGCCCAGTACGAAAGCGGCAACCGCTCGCACTGTTCCTACGATGAACACACTCAGTTGATCGATGCGATCGAAGCGCGGGATGCGGCGTTGGCGGTGAATTTGATGATGCACCACATGGACCATATCGACAGCAAGCTCAACCTCGATGAGGAAAGCGCGTCGGATGATTTGCATGCGGTGTTTTCGCATTTGTTGCAGACCAAGAAGCCAGGGCGCTCTTCGATCAAACTGTAATTTCCCAGGCTCACCTGGGATTCTAAATGTGGGAGGCCCCACTACATCTTCGACGTAGCGCTGTCGCGCATCAAACTGGTTCATCGTAAGGTTATAGAACGCGTGCGGGGCAAAGGCCGTAGCCAGCACTGGTGTGTCAGCACCCGAGTG
>NZ_CAXAQM010000028.1:0-69940 GCF_963970525.1 Pseudomonas sp. EA_65y_Pfl1_P113 | reverse complement strand
GTGAAACGATGCATCGCCGATGGTAGTGTGGGGTTTCCCCATGTGAGAGTAGGTCATCGTCAAGATTAAATTCCGAAACCCCTGTTTGCTAACGCAAACAGGGGTTTTGTTTTGGGCGGTTGGAAAGAACACAGGGTGCGCGCTTGGGGGCTCTCATGACAATGCGCTGGCTTGCAAACAGCCCCGTCTCTGTCGCCCGGGCCACCCTGAGCCCCCAGACAAATATGCACAGTTATTTCTGAACCAGACCACTAGAATAGGCACCTAACCTTTTTTAGAGTCCGAGCCCTACTTATGCCCGAGCCGGTTGATGCCCTTGAGGTATCGGATTTACCACTGGACGACTTGGTGGCATGCCATGAGTGCGACTTGCTGATGCGCAAGCCAGTGCTTGCCGTCGGTGAAAAAGCCCAATGCCCACGGTGCGGTTATGAGCTTTATGCTCATCGCCACAACGTCGTTGAACGAAGTCTCGCCCTGGTACTGGCCGCGCTGCTGCTGTATATCCCTGCGAACTTTTTGCCCATCATGCAGCTCAATCTACTCGGGCAGTCCTCGGAAGACACCGTATGGAGTGGCGTTGTCGGTCTGTTCGATACCGGTATGCAGGGCGTCGCCGCCGTTGTGTTTCTTTGCAGCATGGCCATTCCGTTGCTCAAATTGCTCTGCCAACTGGCTGTGTTGCTCAGTGTCCGCTGGAATATCGGCCGCAGTTATGGGCTGCTGTTGTACCGCATCTACCATCACATGAAAGATTGGGGGATGTTGGAGGTCTACTTGATGGGCGTGCTGGTGGCGATTGTAAAACTCGCCGACATGGCCTCCATCACGCTCGGCCTTGGTCTGGTCTGCTTTGTCAGCCTATTAATGGTTCAGGTGCTGCTTGAGGTGGTGATGTCGCCCCACCAGATCTGGCAAGCGTTGTCAGGAGAGGACGATCATGCGGGCGATTGATGCGGGCATTCTGATTTGTACCGAATGCCATGAACTGAATAAACAAAACGCTGACTCCGACGAGCAGCTCTGTACCCGCTGCGGTGCGCTAATTCATGCTCGACGCCCGAACAGCCTCACACGCACCTGGGCGTTGCTGATCACGGCGGCGATACTGTATATCCCCGCCAACCTGCTGCCCATCATGACCGTCAACTCGTTAGGGCAAGGCGAGCCCAGCACTATCATGGCGGGCGTGATTCAGTTGATGCAACACGGCATGTACCCCATCGCGGCGGTCGTGTTCATCGCCAGTATTCTGGTGCCCACATTCAAGTTGGTGGGCATTGGGCTGCTACTGTTCTCAGTGCAGCGCCACCAGCCGCTGTCTGCCCAACAACGCATTGTGATGTACCGCTTTATCGAGTTCATTGGCCGCTGGTCCATGCTGGATATCTTCGTGATCGCCATTCTGGTGGCGGTCGTAAACTTTGGGCGACTTGCCAGTGTCGAGGCCAATCTCGGCGCTGCGGCGTTCGCCAGTGTGGTGATCTTGACGATGTTCGCCGCAGTAACCTTTGATCCCCGACTGATTTGGGATAACACGGAGTCGGACGACGACAATGAGTGATTTGCCTAAAGCTAAAACCCGCCCGGCCTCAAATTGGTCGGCTATCTGGGTGTTGCCTTTGATTGCCCTGATCATCGGTGGCTGGTTGGGATGGCGTGCCTATTCCCAGCAAGGCCTCGAAATTCAGGTGCGCTTTGAGAGCGGTGAAGGGATCCAGGCCAATAAGACAGAAGTGGTCTACAAAGGCATGCCCGTGGGCAAGGTCAAAACCCTGGCCCTTGACGACGAAGGCAGCAATCGCGGGGTGATTGCCACCATCGAGATGAACAAGGACGTCGAGCAATACCTCAAGACCAACACCCGTTTCTGGCTGGTCAAGCCAAGCGTTACTTTGGCGGGGATCACCGGCCTCGAAACCCTGGTCTCGGGTAACTACATTGCTGCCAGCCCTGGCGACGGTGAGCCCACACGCAAATTCAAGGCACTCTCCGAAGAGCCGCCCTTGTCTGACGCCAAGCCCGGCCTGCACCTGACCATCAAGGCCGATCGCCTCGGTTCACTGGACCGTGGCAGCCCTGTGTTCTACAAGCAGATCCAGGTCGGCCAGGTTAAAAGCTACCTGCTCTCCGAGGACCAGAGCACCGTTGAGATCAAGGTCTACATCGAGCCGACCTACGCCAACCTGGTGCGCAAACACACGCGTTTCTGGAACGCCAGCGGCATCAGCATTGACGCCAATCTCTCCGGCGTGAAGGTGCGCAGCGAATCCCTCTCGAGCATTGTCGCTGGCGGTATCGCCTTCGCTACGCCAGAGAACCGCAAGGACAGTCCGCCAACCGACCCGAGCCTGCCGTTCCGCTTGTATGAAGATTTCGACGCCGCCGCAGCCGGTATCAAGGTCAAGGTCAAGTTCTCTGACTTTGAAGGCCTGCAGGCCGGCCGCACGCCTGTGATGTACAAAGGCATCCAGGTTGGCGGTCTGAAGACCTTGAAGATAAACCCTGATCTGTCCAGCGCCAATGCTGAGCTGACACTCGACCCCCTGGCGGAAGACTACCTGGTCCAGGACACCCAGTTCTGGGTGGTCAAACCTTCCATTTCTCTCGCCGGTATCACCGGGCTTGAGGCGTTGGTCAAAGGTAACTACATCGCCATCCGGCCCGGTGACAAAGGCACCCCGCCGCAGCGTGAATATGAGGCCCGTGCCAAGGCACCGCCGCTGGACCTGCGTTCCCCCGGCCTGCACATGGTGCTGCTCACCGATACCCTGGGCTCGCTGGATGTCGGCAGTCCGATCCTTTACAAGCAGGTCAAGGTCGGTTCGGTTCAGAGCTATCAATTTTCGCGCAAGAAAAAACAACTCGTGATCGGCGTTCATATCGAGAAGGAATACGAAAACCTGGTTAACGGTTCGACGCGATTCTGGAATGCCAGCGGTGTCACCCTCACGGGCGGCCTTACGGGAGGCATTCAGGTGAAAAGTGAATCCTTGGCCAGCTTGATGGCCGGCGGTATCGCTTTCGAAACGCCGGAGCCGAACGTGCCGTTGAAAAAGCGCATCCCGCGTTTCCGCCTGTTCGCCGACCGCGAGGCCGCCAACCAGCACGGCACATTGGTGACCATCAAAGTTGACCGCGCCGACGGCATGCGGCCTGGCACGCCGGTGCGTTTCAAGGGCCTGGATGTGGGCAAGATTGAAAGCATTGACCTCAGCGCCGACATGCAGTCGGTGTTGCTGAGCGCGCGTATCACTCAGGTAGCGGACCGCATCGCACGGGTTGGCAGTCAGTTCTGGGTGGTCAAGCCTGAGTTGGGCCTGATGAAAACCTCTAACCTGGAAACCCTGGTCACTGGGCAATACATCGAAGTGCAACCGGCAGCCAGAAATGGCGGGCCACAAAAGAGCTTCGTCGCCCTAGAACAGCCGCCTGAGGCTGCTCATAAGGAAGAAGGCCTGAGGCTGACGCTCAGCGCCGCCCGCCGTGGTTCGCTGAAGGAAGGCGTGCCGGTCACCTATCGCGAAGTCACCGTGGGCAAAGTCACCGGCTATGAGCTGGGCCAGACCGCCGACCGTGTCCTCATCCATATCCTGATTGAGCCCAAGTACGCCGCCCTCGTGCGCAGCGGCAGTCGTTTCTGGAACACCAGCGGCTTCGGCTTCGACTTCGGTCTGTTCAAAGGTGCCTCCGTACGTACTGAATCGCTGGAGACCTTGATCGCTGGCGGTATCGCCTTTGCCACGCCAGACGGCGAACGCATGGGCAACGCGGCGCGGCCACAGCAAACCTTCCCGCTGTTCGACAAGTTTGAAGATGAGTGGCTGACCTGGGCGCCCAAAATTCCACTCGGCAAGTAACCGAGGCCCTTTCATTCGACGCACAACCTCAGCCCACAAAAAAGGCCGCGATCCATAAGATCGCGGCCTTTTGCGTTTCAGCTATTCAAGTCAGACCTCGTCCAACTCCGGCTCATCCGCCTGCACGTTCAACGTCGCCTTCACCACATCGTGACGACGGATGTACTTCCAATCCGCCTCATCGATATAGATCCCGTTCGGCCCGCTACCGCCTTCCAGGTCGATCGCCACCTGGGCGGATACCTGCGGCTTCACACTGGCCAAAATAGGCACGAAGCCCAACTGCAAGCTCGTCTCCAGCAATGCGGCCTGGTTCTTCTCATCGATGTCCGCTGCCTCGTCGAGGTAGTACGGCAAACGCACACGCCCGGCCTGGTCGCGGTCCATCAAGTGCAGCAACAAGTACATGTTGGTCAGTGCCTTGATGGTCATGGTGGTGCCGTTGGACGCCGCACCATCGATATCGGTATGAATCACCGGCTGACCGTTTACCTTGGTGATCTCGAACGCCAGCTCGAACAAATCCTTGAGGCCCAACTGGTTATGGTTGGCAGCCACTAGGCGCGCGAGGTACTCCTTGGCTTCTTCGTTCTTGTTGTCCTGCTCGGCGCTCTGGCTCAAGTCGAACACCGACAGCGTCTCGCCTTCTTCATACTGACCGGCACTGTGGATGATCTGGTCGATATGCTTGAGCGCTTCCTTGTTCGGCGCCAGCACGATGCGGAAGCTTTGCAGGTTGGACACCTGGCGCTTGTTGATCTCGCGGTTGAACAACGCCAACTGGTGCTCAAGGCTGTCGTAGTCGCTGCGGATATTGCGCAGGGTCCGGGCGATATCGGTGACGGCTGCACGGCGCGCCTTGCCCAGCGTCAGGGCTTCATCGGTACGGTGTGCATAAGCGTTGATCAGCAGTTGCAGGCGACGCTCAACGTCGTCCTCGCTGTCGAACTTGGCCACGCCCTTGAGGCGCACCTGCGCATACAGCGCTTCGATCTGGCCATCGGCGCGCAACAAACCTTGCCAGCTGTCCTGATAGTCATTAAGCAGCGGCAGCAGGTTGTCCATTGAATCGTCGACTGGGTCCATGAAGGACGTACCGAACGGCAAGTCCGCCGGCAGCAACTGACGACGGCGCAAGGCGTCATCCAGCGTGCGCTGCTTGGCTTCCATGTCGCCGATCTGACGGCCGACCAATTGCAGCTTGGCCGACAACTGCTGGACGCGCTCGGTAAACGCATCACTGGAACGCTTCAACTCATCCTGCGCCGCTTCCATCTGCGCGAGGTTTTCCAGTTTCTCGCCTTCTTCTGCGCTCAGGGTCTGCGCGCGACGGAAGTCTTCCAGCGCTTTCTGCGCATCAAGTACCTGCTGGTACAGCGCTTCAGTCTGGGTTTTGCTCGCCGCGCGGTCAGACGCCACAGCCTGCTGGGTTTTCAGCTGCTTGAGTTCTTTTTCCAGACGCTCTTTCTGGTCGCGCAACGCCGCGCGATCCGCCAAGGCCTGCAATGCCGGCGGTTCAATGTGAGAGATGTCGATGGACAGCCCTGGCACTTCAAAACGCTCGCCTTTGAAACCATCGAGGATCTGCTCCAGGGATTTAACCCACAGGCCTTCCTCGTCCAGCGTAATGCCATGTGCGCCCAACGGCAGGCTGAACAACGAACTGTTGAACAGTCGCATCAGACGCTCGACATCTGGCTGTGAGAATTCTTCGCGCAGCTTGGCGTAGCTGTTGTTGTCTGCGTGATCCAACTGCTGCTTGACCGACTTCAAGCGTTTCTCCAAGTCGCGCAGACGCTCGTCCAGGTCCTCGGCGCTGAACTGTCGGGATTGCGCCAAGGCACCCGCCAACTCATCGTGAGCATCCTTGGCCGCCAGCAGTTGCTGCTCCAGCACCTTGACGTCATCGACCAACGCAAAGCGATGCTTGAGCACCGACAGCTCTCCCAGCCAACGCTGAATACTGCTGATCTCACGCTCCAGTCGCATCAACTCCTGGGTGCCACCGCGCTGGTCGTTCTGCAGGGCATCCTGCTCGTTACGGTAATGCTCGGCCTGGATCGTCAGCTCTTCCTTGCGTGCACTGGCGTAATCGGACCAAGTGCCCAGCAACGAATCCAGCAATGGCGACAGGCGATGCAACTTGCCGCGCAATACGTCACGCAACCGTACGCCATTGGCCAGTGCTTCAACCAATGGCCCGGCAGCAACCAGCGCGTTGTAGTCCTGTTCCATGCGTCGCACGTCACGGAAGGCTTCTTCGCACGCCGCGATGTAATCAACACTGCCGGAACGCAGGCTGTGTTCGAAGGCATCCAGGAACAATTGCTTGAGCTTGGCTGCGGTGATTTCGCGCATGTGCAGCAGGTTGATAAACAGCGCGCGGAACGTCTTGAGGCTCTGTTCGCTGGTAGAGCGCAGCGGAATCAGCGTCAGGTCCAGCGGGATCGACGTATGGCCACCCACCAACAAACGACGCAGCTCATCTGGCTTCAGTTCGTAGGCTTTGAGGCCTTCGCGTTCAAGGTTGGTGAACAGCTCTTTCTGACGCAGGCAGGTGTCATTCTTCTGGTAGTGGGCCAGGTCCAGCTTGCCGGCATAGGCAAAGAACTGGTGCCCGAAACCACCGCCTGGGCCGCGCCCGACCACGCCGATTACATGCGGGCCGTGGGGCAGGGAGACTTCCACGAGGATGTAGCTGGTGTCGGTAGCGAAGTAGAAGCGCCGCGATTGTTCCAGGGTGTACTTGCCGAAACTCATGTCCGACATGCGTGCCAGGATCGGGAACTGCAAGGCGTTGATCGACGCGGATTTACCCAGGTTGTTTGCGCCGTAAACCGACAGCGGTTCTTCCAGCGGGAACACACCCAGGCTGTAACCGGCGGTGTTCAATAGGGCGAAGCGGCGGATGCCGTAGCGTTCCTTACTCATGCGTCGGTCTCCTGTTCTTCGGCAATGGCGCGGGCCAGGGCGTCTTCTTCGCTTTCGTCGCAAAAGTCACTCAGGTCCAGCGGGTCATCGGTCGTCAGCAGTTTTTCATCGCTGTCTTCGTCGATGATCACCGGTGCCGGCAGTGGCAACACGCTGTGCACGCTGGCAGCGAGGTCGCGGTCCTGCTGCACCGACAGGCACACATCCAGGAAACGGTGCATCGGCGGCAGGAAGCGGTAAATGCCGTTGTCTTCGCTGGCAAAACCCAGCTGGGTCATGCGGCGCATGATTTTTTCTTCGAGCTCTTCCTGGGTCTGCACTTCGGCCTGGATAAACAGGTCGCGGTACTTCTCCAGCAACGACGGCAGCTCATCGCGGCCCAGGCTGCCGCCATCCAGTACGGCAATCGGGTCGCGGCCCTGATCGGCCAGGTGCTCGACGATGATAAAGGTGAACAACGCCAGGCGCTGCGCGGTCTTGTTTACCTGCGCGGCAGCCACGGCGGTGTCCGGCACGAAGTAGTAGAAGCCTCGCGTATCGCACACCAGTTCAAAGCCCAGGGCCTTGAACAGCGTGCGGTACTGGTCCTGGAAGTTCGACAGTTGCGCGTACAGCTCCGGGTCGCGACGGCTGACGTGGTAACCCTTGAACAGCTCGCGAAAGATCGGCGCCAGCTGGGACAGTTCGGATAGATCAAGTTGCATGCGAAGTCCTTACATAAGCGGTACTCGCAGGATGCTCGGCGGCGTCGGTGCCGGTCGGGAGCAGGGCGAATGAGCGCAGGCTGACCTGGTGCTCGTGTGTGTGGTAATCGCGGCGTTCCAGGCGCTCGCGCTTGAAACGTTTCTCACGCGAGAGGCGCGAGAACCAGTACAGCAACTCGTCGGTCGCGCCGTCGGGTTCCTGCTCCAGCAGCCAGTTCATCAAGTCTGGCATCGGCAGCGCGTCTTCGCAGCGCTCGAGCATTTCCTTGACCGTACGCGGTGCGCGCTGGGCGTCGCCCTTGTGGGATTTGTGCGCCTTGGGAAACCGCGCCGGTTTCGGCTCGAAATTCGCCAGGGCATACACATAAGCTTCCACTTGGCTGGCACTGCCGAGGAAGGTGCTTTGCGGCCGGGTGAACATCGGCATCGCTGCTTGCGGTACCGCGTCCAGGCCTTTGCGGCGGATCGCTGACAGGGCCAGCGCCGCGCCACGGGTCACGGCATTGTGCCGGCGTGCTTCTTCTCGCAGTGGCAGCAGCAGTTCGCGGGCATGGCGCAAGGTCAGTTGGGCGCTGGTCTGCATTTCGAGGATGCGCGCGTGGGTGCGCAACAGCATGTCGTCGTCTACCAGGTGGCCGAGGCGCTGTTGCTCGGTGAGCATGCGCAGCAGCACATTCTCGACCTTGCGCACGCCTTGTTCAAAGGCACCGTCGGCATTCACCAGTTGGATCATCGGTTCGACGTATTCGTCCCAGGTCGCCAATACTTCGGCGTAACGCTGGCGCAACGGGATCTGCCGGTCGCTGGTCTTGGCGCGGTCGGCCACGGCGGCAAGGGCCTGTTCGTCGTTGGCGAGTTTTTTCAGCACGTCGCGCACGCGCATATCCAGCAGGCGCAGTTGGCGGGCGAGGTCGTGGCCATCACGGATGTCGAAGGCGTCCTGGATATACCCGGCCAGGCGCTCGAGGTGGCGCAGGTAGGCTTCGATTTCCAGGCACAGGCCAAGCCGGTGCTCCTTGCGAAGATACGCCAGGAAGTCGTGGATCTGCGCGTTGAGCTCGAAGCGGTTCGGGCTCTTGGCGACAGGCACCAGGATATCCAGGCGAATCCACACGTCCAGCAGGCTGGTGATGTCCTGGGGCGTGCTGTCCAGTTGTTGGGCGGCCAGTTGCGCGCGCAGTTCGCTCAGGCTCAAGGTGCCTTGGTCGAAGTGTTCGCACAGTGGCTCAAGTAAGGCCCAGTGTTCGGCGAGGGCGCGCAGGACGCGCTTGGGTTCGATCATGGGAATGGCCGGCTGGTTGGCGATTAAAAGTCGCGATTGTACTGCATCGGACGCGGGATTTATCCACAGCCGGTCAGTGTGCAGTGGGCGATTGTTACCGAACAGCGGTAGAATCCCTGCTCTTTAGTTATCCACAAGTGGCCGAGCTGTGCTTATCGAGTCCCGACGTCGCGCTTACTTGACCGCCATGCAGGTGGTCAATTGGCTGCCCCGCACCGAACTGCCGTTTGCCGCGCCCTCGAGGCCCGAGCTGTTGCGGGCGCTTGAGCCCTATGAGGCGTTCGAGTCTTCGGGCGAGGAGGCAGCCGCGCCGGTTGCGGTGGTCAAGCCTGTGCCCGAGATGCGCCCCGTGGTCGAGCGGGCGAAGATCGAAGTGCCGCGCCCATCGCCGGCAGTCAAAGCCGTGGTCGCCGAAGAGGCCTCGCCGGTGGCCAAGGCAGCGGTGGTGCCGCCACCGCGCTTCGCCCTGCAATTGCTGCGCGCCGGGCGTTGCCTGCTGCTGGTCGAGTTGCCGACCGGCGAGCGCTTCCAGACCCGCGATCCGGCTTACATGCTGCTCAAGGACATGCTGCGCGCCGCCGGCCTGCCCGACAGCCCGCAGATCGTCGGTGACCCGGTGCGCTGGCCGTTGCTGGTGCGCGGCACCATGGACCAGGGGCCGGAAGCGGCGCGGGATTTTGTGCAAGGCTTTGTGTCGGCACGCCTGGAAGACGAACCCTGTGTGTGCCTTTGGCTGATCGGCCTGCCCGCCGTGCGGTTTGCCGGTGAAGCCAATGCCGAAGCCTGGTACCGCGAACTGCAGGTCGAAGGCCTGGGTTCGGTGTGGGCCCTGCCGGGCCTGGAACTATTAATGGAAGAGCCACAGCGTAAGGCTGATGTCTGGCAAGCCATGCGCCGGCTGATGGCGCGCTGGAAAACAACCGATGAGTGAGGCTTTATCCTTCCGCCCGATGACCGAGGCCGACCTCGACGCCGTGCTGAAAATCGAATACGCAGCGTTCAGCCACCCCTGGACCCGCGGGATTTTTCTTGATGGGCTGGGCAAGTATCAGATCTGGCTGATGTTTGAAGGTGAGCAGCAGGTGGGGCACGGTGTGGTGCAGATCATCCTTGATGAGGCGCATTTGCTGAATATCACCGTCAAGCCGGAAAACCAGGGCCGTGGCCTGGGCTTGGCGCTGTTGGAGCACTTGATGTCCCGCGCCTATGCCGCTAATGCGCGGGAGTGCTTCCTGGAAGTGCGGGATAGTAATACCGGCGCATTTCGCTTGTATGAGCGCTATGGTTTCAACGAGATCGGCCGGCGTCGGGATTACTACCCTGCCATCGGCGGCCGCGAAGACGCGGTTGTCATGGCCTGCACCTTGGTGGATTAACCACAAATCCAAATGTGGAGCGGGCTTGCTCGCGAAAGCGGTGTATAAGTCAAGATATCGTTCGACTGACACTGCGCATTCGCGAGCAAGCCCGCTCCCACCTGTTGAACCGCGTTTTTTTCAGCGATTGCCGTCAACCGGATCAAGGTCGGCCAGTTCGGCCTCATCCAACCCATTCCCGCCGCCAATCTCATCCTCGGCCACGATACTCAAGTCGTAATCCGCCGGATTATCCTCACCTTCCTCTCGAGCATCCCGCGCACCATCCTCGCGGATCAGTGTTTGCGGGCTCATGTCATCATCGGTTGACTCATGATCGTCGGTGGAGGCTCCGGTCATCCCGGCTTCACGTACCCGATCGTCAGGCATCAGGTGCTCGCGCTCGCGAGATGGGATTTTATCGCCAATCTCAGCCGTTTGATCGGGCTCGTCAAAATCCAGCTCGCGCATCGAACCCATGCGATCTTCGTTATCATCAATCGGTTCGGGCTGCGTAGCGCCGTAGGGACGTCGTGATTCAGTCATGGCCAATCCTCATACTGTGGGGCTTATAGTGTGTGGACAGGCTGTGCGCCCCAAAGATTCAAGCTAATTTGCGCTAGGCGTGACCCGCACGCGAGGTTGTCAGTCACAAAACTGCGCATCATTCCTGAGGCTTTCCCTGATGAACGAACTACAAGACCTGCTTGATAACAATGAACGCTGGGCGGACGCGATCAAACAGGAAGATCCCGAATTCTTCGCCAAGCTCGCCCGCCAGCAAACTCCGGAATACCTGTGGATCGGCTGCTCCGATGCACGCGTACCGGCCAACGAGATCGTCGGCATGCTGCCCGGTGATCTGTTTGTGCACCGCAACGTGGCCAATGTAGTGCTGCACACCGACCTCAATTGCCTCTCGGTGATCCAGTACGCCGTTGACGTGCTCAAGGTCAAACACATCCTCGTCACTGGCCACTACGGCTGTGGCGGCGTGCGCGCTTCGATGCAGGACCGGCAGTTCGGCCTGATCGACGGCTGGCTGCGCACCATTCGCGACCTCTACTACGAAAACCGTGAGGTGCTGGCCGAGTTGCCGACCGAAGAAGAACGTGTGGACCGTATGTGCGAGCTGAATGTGATCCAGCAAGTGGCCAACGTCGGTCACACCAGCATTGTGCAAAACGCTTGGCACCGTGGGCAGAGCCTGTCGATCCATGGTTGCATCTACGGCATCAAGGATGGTCGCTGGAAGAGTTTGAACACGACCATCAGTGGCTTTGAGCAACTGCCGCCGCAATATCGTCTGCGTCCTTTGGGTGAAGTCTAGTCTCGGCGTGATCGATGGTCAGCAGCTCACCCGCACGGATTTCACGCAAGGACCAGACCTCCAGGTAGTGCTTGTCGATACATACGTTCGGGTCGCTGAACAGGGCGCCGATTTCTACTGGCATTGTTGACAGTAGAAATCGGTTGTTTTTTGTGCAGCTTATAGCGCCGGGGCTGCAGTAGCGGGGGGTGGGGCGGCGTTCTTCAGCTGCTTCAACTGTGCCTTGATGGCGGGCGTGGCGCATTTTGCGTTTGCCTGCTCCGATGGCAGGTTGCGCACCGACCTGTAAAACAACTCACACGTCTGCTCCTTACGCGTGACCTGCCAGGTGTTCATGCACGCCTTAAGCATCACATTCGGGTCACTCGCAGGTTTCTGCCCCATTCCGGCCTGCCAGCAGGCGGCGCTCAAGTCCTGGCCCATCACCTTCAAGCCGGCCTCGTCGGCTTTCTGTTCGTTGCCCTCGTAGGTGTCAGGGCTTGCGGCATACCAGATGTAACTCGGATGGTTGGCGCCCAGCACCGACACGGTCTGGCCCGCCCTCGGGCTGATCTGCGCCAGGCCCAGAACACCCACGGTCTGCCCGTATTGCTGCTTGATCCAGCTGCGCACGGGCGCGCCAAACGCCACCATCGGCAATGCCCCTTTGGCGGGCAGGCTCAGTTCCTGGACCATGCGCACCTGGTAATCGGTGAAGTAGCTGTAGACGGCTTCCAGGTCCTTGCCGGCGTTGGAAGGCGCGGCGATGGGCGCGATGTCGATGATGGTCTGGTAAGCCGGTGTTTCGGTGGCCGGGATGCCATTGTCGACGAGCAGGGCGGCCCAACGGTCAGTGGTGGCCGATTCCAGATAGTCCTGGGCTTGAGTCAGCGAGTAATCCGGCGGGAAGTGCAGCAGCTCGATGCTTTTGCGATTTTCCAGGGCCATGCCCAGCGGCAGGAACAGGTACCAGTTGTAGGCCCACTTGCCGTCACTGTTGAGTTTGCTGGCGCCTTGATAGGCCAGGTCGGCGGTATTGAGCAGGGTGGTCAGGGGGAGGCCATAACTGTCAGGGACGCCACTGAACGTCGCTGCTACCTGCCCGTCATGGGTCTTGACGCTGACTTTCGCGCGGCTGTACCCATCCCGTTGCAGGCTCTGGCTCAGATAATGCTCGGCGGTCTGCTCCAGCGTCCATGGCCGAAAACAGATCACATTGCAGTTATTCGGGTAGGCGAACAGTTGGGTTACACGCTGCGTGCTCCCCAGCGGCACCTCGATGTCGGCCTGTACGACCGCACTCGCCATCAGTGCGGCCAGGGTGAAGGACAGCCTGGTCTGTTTAAACATGGTTGTTTCCTTGTCAGCGAAAGCCCGTCTGCGCGGGATGAAAGCCCACCTCCACACAGTAGCGGCTGACCAGGAAAACCGCGTGCTAAATCACCAGGTGTGTCGTTATTGGATACGAAAACCTACAGGTTGAGTTGCAACGCGTTACTCAAGTCGCCCATCGGCTGTTGGCCGCGGGCGATCATCGCGTCATCACGTTGCTTCAGGCCGTCCAGGGTCTCCAGCTGGAACACTCGGGTGATCAACCGCAGGATCGATGCCGTGTCGTACACCGTATGGTCCACCGTGCCTTTGCGCGCGAACGGTGACACCACGAGCGCCGGAACCCGCGTCCCAGGGCCCCAGCGGTCGCCCTTGGGCGGAGCCACGTGGTCCCACCAGCCGCCGTTTTCGTCGACGGTCACCACCACCACCATATTTTTCCACTGCGGGCTGTCTTGCAGGACTTTCAAGGCGCGGACGATGTGGCGGTCGCCCGAGGCCACGTCGGCATAGCCCGCGTGCATGTTCAGGTTGCCCTGAGGCTTGTAGAAGGTCACGGCGGGCAGCTTGCCGGCTTGGGCGTCGGCGAAGAACTTGTTGGTGCTCGACTCATCACCCAAGCCACCGTCGCGCAGGCGTTTATCACGTTCGGCGCGGTTCTCGGGGCCTTGTTTTTTGAAGTAGTTGAACGGCTGGTGGTGATACTGGAAGTTCGGAATCTTCGGAATCCCGCCCGAATCCCTGAACTGGTCCAACGTCGCTTGCCACGCGCCGGCGTACCACGCCCAGTCGACGTTCTTTTTCGACAGCTTGTCGCCGATGTGTTCGTGGGTTTGCGGCACCAGCACGTTGGGCAGGTCGGGCTTGGAGTAATCCGGATTTTCCGGATCGCGAATCCAGGTCGGCCAGTAGGGCGGTGCCAGGGTGTTCACGCCGTAGCCATCCGGGGTCAGGGCGCTGGGGCCGAACTGCGGGGGGCCAGTCATGGCGCTGGCCGGGGACTTGTCCAGCGGCTTGAGGCGCGGGTCGGTGGGATCTTCACTTTGCAGCGTGGCGATCTGCGCCTTGGCTACCGATTGAGCAGCATTCGGGTAAAACGGCGCGGTGGCGCTGATCAGGTACTGGTGGTTGAGGAACGAGCCACCGAAAGCCCCCTGGAAGAAGTTATCGCAGAGCACAAACTCCTTGGCCACGTCCCACAGGCGCAGCGAATAACGGCTCTGGGCGTAATGGCCCATCACCAGCCCGCCGGAGTCCGCCCAGGCGACGAAGTTATCGTTCTTGCCGCCGTTGATCTGCATCTGGTTTTGATAGAACACATGCCACAAGTCGCGGGTGACCAGGCTCAAGGGCAAGTCTTCAGCGTTGGGGCCCTTGAGGGCAAATGGCGCGTTAGGCAGGTTTTCCTGGAATTGCACTTCGCTGGGGTACGTCACCCCGTCCACAGTCTGCGGGCCGACTTGCAATACGCCGCCCCATACCGGGGGCAGAGTGCTCAGTACGCTGGCGTCGCGGTCGCGTTGTTGTGTGTCGGCGGCAGAAAGTGCCGACAGCGGTTTCTCCACCCCGGGGAAATCGGCAAATAAATTGTTGAAGCTGCGATTCTCTGCGTAGATGACCACCACGGTTTTCACCTGGTCACGCAGCGCTTTGTCGAGCGCCTGCGGCGTGAGCGGCCGCGTCACCGGTTTGCCTGGCGCTTCGCTGGTGTTGCCGCAGGCACTCAAGGTGGCGCCAACCCCCAACACCGCCGCCCCCCCCAGGAAGCGCCGGCGGCTGGTGTCTACTGGCGGTTGGGCTACGGAATCGGGGGAAGAGCGGTCTTCGTGATCGTCACTCATAGCGGGGAATCCCTGGCGAGTTGTTGCAAGATATTTCGCCAGGACGGTAGCAATGCAATATGACGGAAAGAAGACAGTTATTGAGTCAGAGGCTCACAACAGGCGCAGTGCCAACTGGCTGCCGGCACGCAAGTACTCCATCTGTGCCGTCAGCGCATCTTTGACGATGGCCTCGCCCGTGTCGGTCAGCTTGGCCTTTTTCGAATCGATAACCGTGGTCTGCAACAGCTGCATCGCCACGTCGATCGACTTCTGGAAGGCTGTGACGTTGTTGTGCAGGCCAAACTCCTTGATAACGGTCGCCATGCGCCGGTCGGCATCGTCTCGCAAAGCGCGGTACTCCGTGACCGAAACGTTGTCGTCCTTATAAATATCAGTGATCAACGCTTCCAGCGATTTTGATAGGGGCGTCATCGGATTTTCCTTGGTGTTTTGTGAGTGGGGATCCGAGTCAGGTTAATCAAAGAGGTTGGCGGGAGGAGTCAGGTATTGCCATCGCGTGGGGTGAGACAACCCCACGCGATTCATCAGAAACAGGCTTCAATCGACAAGCTGACTGCTGTCGTTAAGGCATCACCGGCGGCAAATACTTCAACGTCGTGCCCAACGCCCACAACAGGAACAACACCAGCGGCGTATGCACCAGTAACTGCACGAACGAAAAGCCGATCAAATCCCGCGCCTTCAACCCCAATACCCCCAGCAGCGGCAGCATGTAGAACGGGTTGATCAGGTTCGGCAACGCTTCAGCGGCGTTATAAATCTGCACCGCCCAGCCCAAGTGGTACTGCAGGTCATTGGCCACTTGCATCACATAGGGCGCTTCGATGATCCACTTGCCACCGCCTGACGGGATAAAGAAGCCCAGCACCGCCGAGTACACGCCCATCAGCAGCGCGTAGGTGTCATGGGAGGCGATGGAGGTGAAGAAGGTCGAGATATGGTGTGCCAGCGTCTGGCCGTCGCCGCCCTTGACCACGGTCATCAATGCCGCGATCGAGCCGTACAGCGGGAACTGGATCAGTACACCGGTGGTGGTCGGCACCGCACGGGCCACTGCATCGAGGAAGCTGCGCGGGCGCCAGTGCAACAGGGCGCCGACCATGATGAACAGGAAGTTATAGGTGTTCAGCCCCGAGATGGCGCTGATCGCCGGCTTGGTCGAGAACTCATGGAACAGCCAACCGGCCGCCAGCAACGCCAGCAGGATAGTCAGCAATGGGCTGTGTTCCAGCCATTCGCCCGGTCGGGTCGGTGCTTGTAGCTTGGGCAGGTTGAACGCCGGGTCGACGCCGCAGGCCTTGGCATCGCGCGCGCTGTTCGGACCGGGCGCAGTGGCGTAGGCGATGATCAGCGACACCACGATCAGCGCCAGCAACAGCACGCCCGATTGCCACAGGAAGATGGTGTCCGTAAACGGGATCATCCCGGTAATCGACAGAATCGACGGCGGTAGGCTCGCCGGGTTGGCCTGCAACTGCGCGGCCGACGACGACAGCCCCAACGCCCACACGGCACCGAGCCCCAAGTAGGCCGCGGCACCGGCCGCGCGATAATCCATGCGCAAATCGGTACGACGCGCCAACGCCCGCACCAGCAACCCAGCAAACACCAGAGACAAGCCCCAGTTCAACAACGAGGCGACCATCGAGATCAACGCCACCCAGGCCACGGCCGAGCGACCGTTCTTGGGGAAACGCGCCAGGCGGTCGATCAGCTTTACCGCAGGCGGCGAGCTGGCCACTACATAACCTCCGATCACTACAAAGGCCATCTGCATCGTAAAGGGGATCAGGCTCCAGAACCCATCACCAAAGGCTTTGGCCGCGTCGGTCGGCGCGGCGCCCATGCCCAGGGTCGCCACGGCGACAATGATCACGGCGAGGGCGGCAAACACCCAGGAGTCTGGAAACCAGCGTTCGGCGAAGTTGGAACAGCGCAGGGCAAATCGGGCATAGCGGCTTTCTTCGATAGCATCGGCCACGGGGCATTCCTCTTGTAGTTATTAGGTGGGAGGCAGTTTTCCGGCATGTTCCGCTACGGTCTTTGATATGGGAATGCAGTTATCTTCATCGATCCATGAGGAAAACAAATATATCTGTCGTGATTGCCATCATTGGACTCAGCTCATAACCTGCACGCCATTTTGTTTGTCTGCCGAGCCTTCATATGACTGCTACCTTTTCTTCACAGGCGCAGCGTTTTTCCCGCTCCGACTACAAAACCCTGGGCCTGGCCGCCCTGGGCGGTGCCCTGGAAATCTACGACTTCATCATCTTCGTGTTTTTTGCGCTGACCTTGAGCCAACTGTTCTTCCCCCCGGAAATGCCCGAGTGGCTGCGCCTGCTGCAAAGCTTCGGCATCTTCGTCACGGGTTACCTTGCGCGACCGTTGGGCGGCATCCTGATGGCCCATTTCGCCGATCACCTGGGACGCAAGCGCGTGTTCAGCCTGAGCATCCTGATGATGGCCTTGCCTTGCCTGTTGATCGGGATCATGCCGACCTACGCGCAAATCGGCTATTTCGCACCCTTGATCCTGCTGGCGCTGCGCGTGTTGCAAGGCGCCGCGGTGGGCGGGGAAGTCCCTAGCGCCTGGACCTTCGTTGCCGAACACGCGCCGCCCCATCATCGTGGCTACGCCCTGGGTTTCCTGCAGGCCGGCCTGACCTTCGGCTACCTGCTTGGCGCACTCACTGCCACATTGCTGGCGCAAGTTTTCACCCCGGCTGAAATCCTCGATTACGCCTGGCGCTTCCCGTTCCTGCTCGGCGGGGTATTCGGTGTGATCGGCGTATGGCTGCGCCGCTGGCTCAGCGAAACCCCAGTGTTCCTCGAAATGCAGGCTCGCCGCCAGGCCGCCGCAGAGATGCCGCTGCGCACTGTATTGCGCGACCACCGCGCCGTGTTGCTGCCGGCGATGATCCTCACCTGCGTCCTGACCTCAGCCGTGGTCGTCCTCGTGGTTATCACCCCAACCATGATGCAAAAAACCTTCGGCATGAGCCCCAGCCACACCTTCGCCTTGAGTGCCTTGGGCATCGTTTTCTTGAACATCGGCTGTGTATTGGCTGGCTTGCTCGTAGACCGCATCGGCGCCTGGCGTGCAGTGCTGGTCTACAGCCTGTTGCTGCCAGTGGGGGTTGCGGTTCTGTACGCAAGCCTGATCAGCGGCGGCACCTGGCTGGGCGCGGCCTATGCCGTGGCGGGCCTGAGTTGTGGCGTGGTGGGCGCGGTGCCATCGGTGATGGTCGGGTTGTTCCCGGCGCCGGTGCGAGTGTCGGGGATTTCCTTTACCTACAACATTGCTTATGCGCTGTGGGCGAGTACCACGCCGTTATTGCTGATTGCGTTGATGCCGACCAGCCCGTGGATTTGCGTGGTTTACTGCGTGGTGATGGGCGCGGTGGGGGTGGTGAGTGTGGCGCTGTTTGGTAGGCGCCACACCTTGGCCGCCTAGATATCAGGTCAATAAGTGCCAGAACAGCAGCGTACCCGCCAAGCCGACGACAGACACAATCGCCAGCGCCACCAACGAGCTTTGCGTCGCCGCCAACCCCGCCCTTATCGGCACGCGGCATGCCAGCGGCCCTTCCCATGCAGATCACGGCGGCGATCAGCGGTTCATCGAGGCATTTCAGGGTCAGGCCGACGGTGCTTTCGGCCGGCAGGGCGACCTTGGTCATGGTGCTGCCCAGCGTCAGGATCACCGGCAATAGAATGATCAGCAACGACACACCAAAGCTCGGATGGCGCGGCGCCTTGGGCGATGCCGTTGAATTTTGAACCGCCGACAGTCGCCGTGGTGTTGGACAAGGCAACATGGACCCGCCAACTGCTGGAAGGCGCCGGCACCTTTGTGCTTCAGGTGCCTTGCGCGGCTCAGGCGGATCTCGTGCAGACGGTCGGCAACACCACCGGCTCCGAGACTGACAAGTTTGCAGCTTACGGTTTGCAAGCGTTCAAGGGTGAACACACCGAAGCGCCGCTGCTGGAAGGCTGCGTGGCGTGGCTGGAATGCCGCCTGCTGCCTGAGCCTCGCAACCAGCAGACTTACGATCTTTTCCTGGGTGAAGTCGTCGCGGCCTATGCTGACGACCGCGTGTTCAGCGGCGGCCGGTGGCACTTCGAAGGGCATGATGAACTGCGCACGTTGCACCATGTGGCGGGCGGGCATTTCCTCACTATCGGTCAGCCGATTGATGGGCGCCAGCTCTAAGCCTTGCCAGCGCGCGTTTGCCAGCGCTTCGGCAAACGCCATCAGCTCCCACATTGATCGCATTTCAGGTTGGGGGTTTCAGCGCCCGAGCATCTTCACCCAACGCGACGGTGGCATGCCGTAGGTGCTGCGAAATTGCCGGGTCATGTGGCTCTGGTCGGTGAACCCCGCGGTCAACGCCGTGTCCACCAGCGACCGGCCCTGGGCCAACAGGCTGCGCACCAGGTCCAGCCGACGCATGGTCAGGTAGCGGTAGGGGCTGGTGCCGAACAGCAAGCGAAAATCCCGCGATAGCGCCCAGCGATCCCGGCCGGCGTGGTCGGCCATTTCATCCAGGGTGATGGTGCGGCCCAAGGCGCTGTGGATAAACGCCCGGGCGCGCTCGGCGGCGACGTAATCGAAGGTCTTGCGGCTGACGATACCGCCCGAGACGTTGCTCAGCGCATGGGCCAAATCGAATAGGGCGTCCTGCTCCAGCAACGGGTCGAGGGGGTTATCCAAGTTTTGCAGCAGCACTTCGCTGGCGCGGAACAGCCTTGGGTCTGTGGATAGACCACTGGGGATAAACGGCAACGGCTTGCCGCCGAGGATCTGCTGGATCAGCGATGGCTCGACGTAAATCATCCGGTACTTGAAACCTTCATCACTGCCGGCGTGACCGTCATGGGTCTCATCCGGGTGAAGCACCATGGTTGTGCCAGGCAGGCTGTGGATCATGGCACCGCGATAGTGAAAGCTTTGCACGCCAGTCAACGTGCGCCCGATCGCGTAGGTGTCGTGGCGATGCGGGTCAAAGGCGAAGCCGGCAAAGTACGCCTCGATACGGTCCAGGCCATTGGCGTGCGGGGCGCGGTGCAGCCAATCGAGGGTGACGGAGGGTTTGCCCATGGTGAGTGGTCACAAAAAAGAGGTGGAAACACGTTAACCCAGTCTGCGGAAGGTTGTCTGCCGGGTCTTGAACGATTGTGCGAGTGTGTCGCCGTGGAAGCAGCCGCCATCGGGATTACCGAACAAAACCTGTTGTTGCTTAAACAAGGCAAGGTCAAAGGCATCAGGTTGGGGACGCTGGATGCTATCTGCGCCTATCTGGATTGCCAGCCCGGTGATTTGCTTGTACATATGCCATAGCCGGCTGCCGACCCGTAGGGTCTTGTTCACACCGCGAAGAAGGATCATTCGATGCTGCTCACCCACCTGCCGTACGCTGCTCCGTTGCGTGGGTGAGGTGCAGTAAGTACATACCTTACTCACCTCGATCTGCTCTCGTCGAACGCCTGCTGCATGCAGATGAACACCTCTGGCTGCTGCACGGGCGCTTTCTCCGTTGATTGAAGTGTTCAGTCGCCGACCGCCTGGCCTTCACGCCGAGGGTCGGCGCCGCCGCTCAGTGACACCTTCCCCTGGGCATCCCGCGTGCGAACGATGGCCTGGATGCCGCTGGTCATATCGATCTCGCTCACTGCATGGCCCTTGTCCTTGAGCGCCTGCTTCAATGCGGGACTGAACATACCAGCTTCCAGCTCGGTCGCACCGTTGCGGCTGCCAAAGTTGGGCAGGCTGATGGCGGCTTGCGGGTCGAGTTTCCAGTCGAGCATCGCCACCAGGGACTTGCTCACGTATTCGATGATCTGCGATCCGCCGGGCGAGCCGACCGCGGCCAGTAACTCGCCGCTTTTGCGGTCGAACACCAGCGTCGGCGCCATGGTCGAGCGCGGGCGTTTGCCGGGCTCGACACGGTTCGCAACAGGCTGGCCATTCTCTTCGGGAATAAACGAAAAGTCGGTCATCTGGTTGTTAAGCAAGAAGCCCTGGACCATGACATGCGAGCCAAACGCCGCTTCCACCGTGGTGGTCATCGACACGGCGCCTCCCTGGTCATCCACGGCCACCACTTGCGAGGTAGAGATGCGCAGCGGCGAGCGATCGGGTGCGTAAGCCACCTGGATACCTGCTGGCAAGCCTGGCTTGGCGATGCCCATGCTGCGCTCGCCGATCAAGGTGGCGCGCTTGGCCAGGTAGTCCGGTGCAACAAGGCCCGCCACCGGCACAGTGACGAAATCGGTGTCGGCGACATAGAGCGCGCGATCAGCAAAGGCCAGGCGACCGGCTTCGGCCAGCAGGTGCACCGCTTCGGGTGTCGGCTCAAAACCTGCGTGCGATAGGCTTTTTACCGGTTGCATCGCTGCGATGGCCAGCCCAGGATCGCGGCCTTCCAGCGCTTGCAAGGTGCCGAGGATTTGCGCGATGGCGATCCCACCCGATGACGGCGGCGGCATGCCACACACCTTCCATTGTCTGTAGTCAGTACACAGTGGCGTGCGTTCCTTGGCGGCGTAGCCCTTCAGATCTGCCAGCGACAGGCTGCCCGCATTACGATTGCCCTGCACTTTGCGGGCGATCTCATCGGCAATCGGCCCGTGGTACAGCGCATCCGGTCCTTCCTTGGCGATGCGCTTGAACACGTCTGCCAGTGCCGGGTTTTTCAACACGCTGCCGATGGCTTTCGGCGTGCCATCGGCGTTCAGGAAGTACGCCGCCATGTCTGGCGATTGCGCGATGTAGCGATCGGCCGCGATCAAACTGTGCAGGCGCGGAGAAATCGCGAAGCCTTGTTCCGACAGCCGGATCGCCGGTTCGAACAGCTTGGCCCACGGCAGGTGGCCGGTCTTTTCGTGTGCCATTTCGAGCGCACGCAAGACACCTGGCGTACCGACCGAGCGCCCACCGATCTGCGCCTCGGGAAATGTCATTGGTTTGCCGTCGGCCTTCAGGAACAACCGCTCGGTTGCCCCGGCTGGTGCGGTTTCACGGCCGTCATACGCCTGCACATTTTTGCCGTCCCACAGCATGATGAATGCACCCCCGCCGATGCCCGATGATTGCGGCTCCACCAGGGTCAATACCGCTTGCATCGCAATCGCCGCATCAATCGCCGAACCGCCCATGCGCAGCATTTCGCGTCCGGCCTCGGCCGCCAGAGGGTTGGCGGCGGCGGCCATATGACGCTCGGCGTGTTGGGTCGTGAGGTCGGTGCGATAGCCTGAACCCAGCTCCGGTGCCGGTGGCTGTTCGTTGACAGGCGTGTGGCAGGCAGCCAGGGCGAGGGCTGCGGCAACCACTGACAGTTGACGGCGAGAAATCGAAAACACGCGCTGAACTCCGTTCATTTTGAGAATGATCTGTTGTCCTTGGTTACTGCGTTTTTACAGATAAATCGTGCCTTGCAGGTAGAGCACCGCATGACCGGAAATGATCACGCGGTCACCCTCGAGTTCACAGCGCAATTGGCCTCGGCGCTTGCCGCCTTGTTCTGCGGTCAGTTGCGACTTGCCCAAGCGTTCGGCCCAGAAAGGCGCCAATGAGGTGTGGGCCGATCCAGTAACCGGGTCTTCATTCACGCCCACATTCGGGCCGAACCAACGGGAGATAAAATCAAACGGCGTGCTTTTGGCCGTTACCGCAATCCCGCGCTTGGGCAGGCCCTTGAGGGCTGCGAAATTCGGCGTCAATGCGGCAACTTGGGCTTCGTCTTCGAGCAGCACGATGTAGTCATCGGTGCAGAACACTTCGGCCTGTTCAATGCCCAGCGCGCTCAACATGCCCGCGGGCGGTTCGCAGCGCTGAGGTTGCTTGGCGGGGAAGTCCATCGCCAGTTCATCGCCCTGACGCGTTACCCGTAGCTCGCCGCTACGGGTAGCAAAGCGCAAAACGTCTGGCGCATCCGCGATCTGGTGGATCAGCACCCACGCCGCCGCGAGCGTGGCATGGCCACACAGGTCTACTTCGACTTGCGGGGTAAACCAACGCAACTCATAGAACCCCTCACGAGGGACGAAGTAGGCGGTTTCGGAGAGATTGTTTTCCGCTGCAATGTTCTGCAGTTGCTCATCGCTCAGCCACTCGGTCAGCGGGCAGACCGCCGCCGGGTTGCCGCCGAAGACGGTTTGGCTGAAAGCGTCGACTTGAAAGATATCCAGTTTCATCGAGAGCACTCCGTTGAGGGGGGAGCCGGACACTAACAGTGGGTCAAGCGAGCGTCAAAATACAGATGGAAGGTTTTTTCGAGCGCATGAAGGTGGCGTGGTGATCAGGCATAGGTGGAACCAAAAATAGCGAGTACCCACTAGACAGCTGTGATTCATTTTGTTTGGGAGCATTACCATGCACACAGGATTAGATCCGCTTCTCAAATTACAGCAAGCCCTTGGAAATTGCTCGACGAAATGGCACCAGCAAACACCTCCGCGTAAAAGCCCGCCGCCAGTGTCGTTGCTCCACTATCAAACACTGCAACCCACCTCAATGCAGTTCGATGCCCGACTCATCAACGGGAAGGTGCAGGCTGATACGACGCTTGCGGGGCGTGATATCGCCCAGCACCTCAACCAGCCGAATAAACACTATGTAGCCGATGGTTCTTCTGCAGCGGGTACCTATACGTTGCGGATGAAGGATGAACGCCAGTACCTGTTTCATATTCAGTCCACGCCTGCTGTTGCAGCGGTGTTCAAAAGCAGCCTTCCCGATGCTGCCGATGGCGCCGGTAACGGCCCGGGTCGCGCGCATTTGGGGCGCGTCAGCGCCATTCAAACAACTGCGCAGGGCCAGCAGTTTCGCCTGGATGGCGCACGGCTGTTTCGATTCGAGCCGCTCACGCTTTCCTGGAAACCAGACGCAGATACCCGTGCATTCTCCCGTATTGGCCTGAGCAAAGAAGGACAGCTGCTGAAGACGCCCGAAGGGTTTGCAGACAGCAGCGCCCAAGGGGGCACCACGGTGCTGCTGAGTCAGGACCGGGATATTTCTGTTGTGCATCTTCAAGGGGCTGGCGCTCACACTGTGTGTCCGGTCGATGAGGTAGGTTTGCCGGTGCAGCTCATGCGTATCGGGGTGTCGGGAAACACCTTGTTTGGGGCGACCACGGACGGTGAGTTGGTCCGTGCCGACCTGCGCATGGCACGAGATGACAAGCTGCCCATGGTCAGGCAAACGGTCGACGCGCTGGAGCGGGCGCTGAAGGGCGCCGTCAATGTGGAAGGCTTCTTTCATGATGACGCCGGGCAACTCAATGCTCAGGTGCGCGACGCACGCCTTCAAGTGCACAGCGTGCCCTTGAGTGACGCACAGGCACTCCGCCCGCAATGGAACCTCAGCGATGTGCTGGTCAAACACATCGAGAAAGGTTTGCCCCTGCCCAGCCTGCAGGCGCTGTCGACGGCAGTGGACCTCGGGCAACGAGGCAAGATTGCACTCGATGCAAGCCACCTGTTGACCTGGGATGCGACGGCCCAACGTTGGGAGAACGCTGGGCAGCCTGGTGTCGAGCATCTGGCGTGTGGGTTGGATGGTCGCGCCTATGTGCTGCAAGAGGGGCAATTGAAGGCGGTTGCCATCAGTAAAGTGTGCGACCCGTTGATTGAGGGCGCCAGTCACGACTTGGCCGCACTTCCCGCGCCGCGCCCACACGTATCCCTTGGCGAGGTGCTCGCCGGGGATAGTCAAAAGCCCGTGACCGGATTCGCTGTAGCGGACGGCCGAAATTTTGTGACGGTCAATCGGGAAAACCAGCTGCAGGTCCATCAGGACGGCGTCGCCAGGGCGTTGGAACTGACCCCCTTGATTGACATAAAGACACTCGCCTTGGATCACGCGGGAAACCTGTATGCACATACCCAGGAAGGCGACTTGTTCAGGTTGGATCGCCAGGCCTGGCAGGGCAAAACCGAGCACGCGCAACGCTGGAGCAAGGTTGATCTACCGAATCGCCAGCCCTTGGAGTCCCTGCGGATGGGTGCCGATAAGCACTTGTTTGGCGGGTGGGACAAGCAGTTTCACCGGCTGGAGAACGCCACCGCCAGCACGATGAAGTGGGGCCCGGTGCAATCGATGAACCAGGCACCGTCATTGGCCGATACATTCGCTGATACGTCGATGCGTGCGCAGTTCAATGGTGCCGCGCTGACCGTCAGCAGCAAGGTGATGGGCCAATCCCATGAAGGGGGGCGGCTCAAGCGCAATTTTATCGAAGGGATCAAAGCGCACTTCCACCCACTGGAAGGCCTTAGCCAGGTGGGTAAGGATATTCAGCACCATTTCAAAGGCCGTAAGGGGCTGGAAGGGATCTACGCTGACGATAAACGCCTGCATGAACAGCTCAAGGTGCTGGCGCAGAGTAGGCCAGTTCCTGCTGACCTGGGTGTGCGGCTCGCAGCCCTGAGCAAGCCGGGGCCGCGTCAGGCGTTGGCCGAGCAGATCCGCCAAGCGCTGACTGACGTAGAACACAGTAGCCATTCAAGCGCACATCGCCTGGCAGACGTGCATGGCGTGGCGTTTGACGCTCGGCCCACGTTGAGCCGGGCGGCGATTGATCCCCGTTCGACGCTGCATCAACTGTATGAAGTGTTTAAAAGAGTCTCCCCCTCGACGCAAAAATCGACCGCTGCGCTATTGGCCAACCTTGAGGGCCAAGGCTTGGCGCTTCCCGCCTGGGCGCCCGAGCGCAAGCGCAACCTTGACCACCCCTCGGCACTCATCGAGGGCGACCTGATTCATCATGCAAGCGCGCTCAAGCAACTGGCGGATCTGGCACGGGCGCTCGACGATATGTCAGGCGTTAGCCCAAGCGGCCTGGAGCGCCTGGAAACCTCCCTGCGCGAGACGATGCAGGCGTTTAAAGACAGCCCTGTCCACACACTGGCCAGCCAAGGTATTGCCAGTTACGAGCAGGCGGAATCGTTGTATGGCAACTTCAAACTGTTGGCCAAGGACCTTGGAACACCTGGCTCTGCGCTTCACTGGCATCTTTCGGGCCTGTTGGGGTTGCCCACCGATGCTTCCATCAAGGCGGCAATGACGCAGCAGGTACAGCAACTGGGCAGTGGCCAGACCCTCGCGCCGAGCCGGGCCCAAGGTCAAAGCGTGGGGTTGATGGTGACGGGGGTAAAACCCATAGCCCCCGTGGAGTTTTTCTTGGGAGCCTCCAAGTCGCATACCCACGGTGTGAGTATCAGCCGTACCGATAAAGGCGCGCGGGTTGAGATCAGTACAGACGACATGCGGCGGCTGGCCGGCTCGGTGGCCTCGGGCCTGACGCTAGGGCGAGGCCCGGAGGCGGTGGGGCCGGGCTTGAGGGTGGGTGCGGAATTGACTGCAGCGGTGGCGAAAAACACCGGGTCGAGCATCGCCTTTGACGTGAAAGAGGCAGACTTTGGCACGATGATGTCGATCCTTACCGGCGAGAACGGTACCGTCTACGACTTGCTCGCGTTGGGTGAGGAGCACGCGACAGGCAAGAGTTCCAAGGTCAGTGGTGACGTCAACCTGGACGTACTCGCCCAATTGCGCTTGATGTACACCCCGCAAGAAAACATCGCCGAGTTGGACTCAGTGATCCGCGCTGGCGTCGGTGTGGTAGGCAACCTCAATCTCGCGCATGCGGACAAGGGCCAGTCGACCACGCACACCGCAACAGGTACCCGCCAAGGTACGACAACCAGCGCTCAATTATTCAGGCAGGCTGGCGTGGGCGCCAACACCGCGCCAATCAATGCGTTGGCGTTAGGCCGGGCCGACGGTGACTGGCCCAGCGCGGCGGCGGCCTCGTCGCCGGAACTGTCGGTGATGGTGAAGTTTGATCGCGGGGAGTCGCAGGCTTTCAGTTTTTCGTTCAAGCATCCGCAACCGGTTACTCAGTCGCAGATGGATGAACTCATACGCAGCGTGTCGCTTTACTCGCCGACTTTCAGGCGGGAGCTGGCTGCGATCGGGCTGTCGGGGAACACCGTTGATCAACAGTTGGCCACGGTGCAACGGTTTCTCACGACTCATTCGCCTATAGCAACGAAGCCGGACGCTTATCACGGCATCAGCCAGTCACTGGATAAATTAATCACCCAGCAGGACCTGGTGAAGAACGGGCTGCGCCAACTGACGTCGGTCGAGTCTTCCGTCACGCGTGTGGGGTTACGGGACGACGGGCGCCATGCGTGGCTGGATGATGTGGCGCCGGCCAACAAGGCGGCCATTGAACAGTGGTTGAAGGATGACCCCCAGTTTGCCCAGGTACTTGATCAGTGGCGCCAGAGTGAGGGCACTTCAGTGAAGCTCGGCATGGAGCTCAAGCCGCAGGTAGTGCGCGCAATAGAGCGTAGCCATCTTGCCGGTGAAAGTACCGAACCGCTGATCCGGCGTGCCCTGAGTGATCGCACCAATCTGCGTGTCAAAAACCTGAGCTTGAGCTACACCACCACGCAATCCCACGGCATGTCGATACCCACTATGAATCTCAGCTTTTCCAGCAGCGCTGGGCTGAGTCTCACGCAGAAGCGCGTCAATGCTGACCTTGAATACGGAATGGACCCCGATAAACCTTTGCGCATGAACTTGAACGATACGCTGGGCAGTCTGCCCCGGCATGATCTGACTATTGACCTGGCAGATCAGCGGGTGAGGACACAAACCCAGCCGATCATCTGAATCACTTCGGCGAGTGAGCTGGGCGTCGAGGTGCTGCGTCAGGCGGTCCCAGCACTTTCCGCGAGGCATAAAAAAACGGCCTACCTTTCGGTAAGCCGTTTTTAGTACTTGGTGGTACACAGTCATTTGAACGAAGCTACTAATATGATGTATTTAAAATGGTTTTTTATTATCAAATCAATTAGGCATACACACAGGCATACATGCTACGGGGATCTGAGTGAGCGTTCCCTTATAGCTGCGCTCGGGCATGATGCCATCTGTCTGAAACAAGGCCTAGATGTCGGATTGACCATAGAAAGATGTCATTCAGTCTCTCTCAGTGGCATTACTAGCCAGATAAACTGGAGAATCTGGTTTACTGCCGGTGCCGGTGCCGTTGTATTGCTGATTTATCGTTCATCGTGATTCGATTTGAGCCCCTGAACATAGGAGTGCGTAACCTTCCTATGTCCAGGGGCATGGTCTGAAAGATCTGAGTAAGCTTTATGTGTATGACATACCTCACGAAATAGCGTTCCCCCTCTGCTTGTATTTGATCTGGCAACATTTCTTCGCATCCATGATAAGCGGTGACGTATTTACCGCTTTCGGGACAGCGTGCAGAAACCGGACGATTGTGTTGAAAAAGTCGGACCGCCCAAACTGCCAGATCATTGACTGGTGAAACGCTTTTTTTGCACGCTGTCACGTGAAATCAGAGTCCGGAAGCCTCTGCCAAGAGTAAAGATTTCAATCTCGGATGAGTACTTTCCTGATGTGCAAACCATGGACGATTTTTTCAACAGGATCGGACAATACCGGGGCAATCATGTCGATTCTGCGTTCACCAACGGCCATGATGAGATCCAAGTTGGCGTAACGACGTGCGAGGGTAATGACCGCCCACCAGAAATCCAACTGCACCGTAAACAGCATGACTGCCCACACCAGTCGAGCGCGGCGGCACGGCGGATGCGGAACACCGTCAACGCGCCCAGCAGCACGCAGGTGAAGGAGATATTCGGGAAATTGCTCGCGGCGCCCACTCACGTATTGGCTACCGTTGACTCTAAGTGGTGTTGTCATTTCGCCCGCAACGTCGCCGTTGTCTTCAGCCGGTTGCGCAGTTGCACAGATTGATTCCGTCCGCATAATGGGGGTCATGAATCCATTGCCCGACGAGTCACGAATGCGCCCGTTACCGCCGATTGGTGTTGGTCTGCGCGCTGCGCATTACCCCGACTTTCTGCAGACATTGCCGCCCGTCGACTGGCTTGAAGTGCATACCGAGAACTACTTCGGGCCCGGTGGCTGGGATCTGCATGTGTTGCGGCGCCTGGCCAATCACTATCCGATCAGTCTGCATGGGGTGGGATTGGGCATCGGCTCGGTACATGGGTTTTCCATGGAACATGTCGAGCGCATTCGCCAGTTGGCAGCCAGCGTCAGTCCCTTTCTGATTTCGGAACACCTGACCTGGGGCGCGGTGGAGGGGCGCTGCATTAACGATCTATTGCCGCTGCCGCTGACCGAAGCGTCTCTGAGTCTGGTCTGTGAGCGCGTCGATCAAGTGCAGAGCGCCCTCGGTCAACAACTGTTGCTGGAAACGTGTCGACCAGTCTGCGCTACAAGGGTGATACCTTGGGTGAGACGCAGTTTCTTGCGGAAGTCGTGGCGCGCACCGGGAGTGCGGTGCTGCTGGATCTGAATAATCTTTACGTCAATCAATGCAACCACGGCGAACCGGCGCTGGCCGCCATGCAAGCGCTCGCTGTTGGCTGCATGGGTGAATTGCATCTTGCGGGTCATAGCCATGAACAGGGCTTGCTGGTGGATGATCATGGCAGTGCGGTTGCCGAGCCGGTCTGGGCGCTGTATCGCAGCGCATTGCGCCAGTTTGGCAGCGTGCCGGTGCTGATCGAATGGGACACTCGTCTGCCGCCGTTTGAAGAGCTATTGGGTCAGGTCGAGATTGCTCGGGCGATTGCTGCGGAGGTGCCGATTGACGCGTGAAGAGTTGGCGTCGCTACAAGCCGATTTCGTTGCAAGCCTCGACGAATCGTCAGCACCCGCGATTCTGCCGCAGGGTTGGTTTGACGCTGCCAGTTCCGATGATCTGCTACGTTTTTCGCGTTACCGCAGTGCTCTCTGGCAGCACCAGGAGCGCTCGCTGGCGTTGACTTATCCGGTGATCAAGGCGTTGGTCGGCGATGAGTTTTTCCGCACGCTTGCGCATACTTATGGCCAGCGATATCCATCGCGCCAGGCCGATCTGAAAACGTTCGGCGCGCAGTTTGCGGCGTTTCTCAATGATTACTTGGCCGTTCACGCCTACCCGTATTTCGCTGACGTGGCGGCGCTGGAGTGGTCGGTGCAGTGTGCGGCGTTCGCTGCTGACGCTGTGGCATTGAGTGCTGGCGAACTAGCTGCGCTGAGCAGCAGTCAAATCGATGCCCAACGTTTGACCCTGCATCCAGGCTGTTCGCTGCTGCACAGTGACTGGCCATGCGCGGCGTTATGGACTGCTCATGTGACGCCGGGCCAGGCATTTCCGGATCTGCAAGCGAAACACCGGACGACTCTGGTTTATCGGCTCGGCTGGGTGGTGAAGGTGCGGGAGTTGAACCCTTGCGAAGCGGCGGGGTTGATCTGCCTGAGTGGCGGGGCCAGCCTGAGCGAGGCCTTGTTGGCCGCTCAGGCGCGATTCGCCGAGGCAAATCTCCCATCGCAGTTGGTCGATAGCGCAGCGCTGGTTACGCGCTGGTTGAACGATGCGCTGCTGGTTACCGTCAGCGTCTAGTGATCCTTACGGAACGCCAACTGCCAGCGTCGCCTGAAGTTCGGCGAAGGTGGTGATGCTGCCGGCAATCGCGCTGGCGGCCACGGTGTAGGGGCTGGCCAGCCAGACGCTGCCGGGCCCCGAACGGCCGGGAAAGTTACGGTTGATCGCGCTGATGGTGACCTGTTCCGCCGACACCGACTGCCCCGGTCCACAATTGGCGCAGGCGCCGCAACCCGGTTTGATCAGCACCACGCCGGCCTGCTCGAAGGTTTTCAGGTAACCGCGCTGCTGACAGTAATCGTGAACGTCCATCGTGCCGAACTGCAAAAACAGCCGTGTGTCTGCGTTCAGGGGATAGTCGTTGGCCAGCGCCCACGCCAGGACTTCGTGATAGCAGTCAAAATCACTGCGCTTGCCGGCGGTGCAGGACCCGCCATAGGCGATGTCCACGTTCACCGGCGCGGGCAGATCCGCCACTGCCACGCCGTTGCCGGGATCTCCCGGACGGGCCAGCATGGCTTGCAACTGGGAGCCGTCGATGTGGATCACTTCGCGATAGTGGGCATCCGCATCACTGCTCATCCAGTCTTCGAGCTGGAAGTCGATGCCGCGCCGCTCTTTGAGAAAACTCACGGTTTTGGCATCGGGCTCGACAATGCCGGTCATGCCGCCGAGCTCGGCGACCATGTTGGTCAACGTCGCGCGTTCATCAATGCTCATTCCTCGAATGGCTGGGCCGCCATATTCGAACACTGCGCCGATTGCACCACCGGCCTGGATCGACTCCATCTGCAGCAGATACAGCACCAGATCCTTGGCCATCACCCCAGGCGCTAACGTGCCGCTGACCTCGATCCGAATCGTGTCGGGGACTTTGCAGCGCACGTAACCGGTGGCCCAGCTATTGGCCATTTCGGTCGCACCAACGCCGAACGCCAGACAGCCCAGCGCGCCGGAATGCGGTGTGTGTGAATCGGTGCCGGCGACCACTTGTCCAGGCAGGGCGTAACGCTCGATCATCAAGGCATGGCAAATGCCCTCTGACCCGGATTTGTCTTGCAGCGCCCCGTGGGAACGCACCGGATACTGCTCGGAAAAGTGCCTGTGGCCACGGGCAAGATCCGCCACACCGTCGAGCAGTCCCTGCTGGATGTGCGGGATGCTTTGCGGCGCGAGGACCAGATGATCCTCAAACGCAATGATCCGGTCTGGATCGATCAGGCTGGCCGGCTGACCGAACGCCTGATGCATGAGGTGGGCGCTCATGCCGGTGAAGTAGTCGTGACTGAAGCGGTAATCTGCGGCGATGAACACGCCCTCGCCACGGGTGACGGTCTGCGCATCCGGATGCAGGTGACGAGTGATGATTTTCTCGACCAAAGTCTGGCCTGTCTTGCTCGCGGTAACCCGCTCGCGGTCCGGCAGTGGCCAGTGCGCAGCGCGGCTGTACTTGAGCAGTCCACCGCTGCGGATTATCTGCTGCGTCAGTTCGTCGCGACCTTCCAAGAAGGTCGAAAATTCGATGGCTTCGCCAGCAGCAATGCGCTCAAGCACAGAGAAATCGGTGGTGGTCAGAATGCCAATGTTGTCGCAGTTCTGTTGATAGATCCGCTCAAAGCTCTCGGCCACGATCAGGCGGATACCGGCCGACAGTTCAGCCACCGGCGAGGATTCGCGTGACGACCCTTTGCCGTAGCGCTTACCCGCGACGGTGATCTCGAAACCGCCTCGCTTGATCGCATGGCGAGCAATCGGTAATTGCTCGCCAGCCTTGAAGCCGACATAGGGGAATTCCCCCAGGCGCTCGTCGTAAACCATCATGACGGTGACGGGGGTGATTTCGTCAGTAGAGATGTTGTCGCGCAGCGGCTCGGCGCTTGCCAAAGTCAGGTCTTCGCCGTCGAGCTGACGGCGAAGACACTCAGGGTTCTGCGACAAATACAGAGCGCGCCCGGAAAAGCGAATTGCATTGTTCATAGATGAGTTCTCCTGATTGCACTCTATCAGCGGGGAAAACGCCCCGCGCTGATGGTTGGAGAACACAGCGATGCTGGTTGGAGACGAATCGCCAAGCGCTGTGGGCAAGGCTCAGACATCGACCGGGAGCTTGTCACAAAGTGCTTTTCGCCGTTGCTGCACGCTCAATTGGCAGATCCACAGCGCACAGCCGAGCAGCAGCACGCAGGTGGCGATGAACACCGAACGAATCCCGATGTGTCCGGCAAAAAAACCACCGGCGACCGGCCCCAGCACTTGTCCGGCGTATTGCGCGGAGGTCGAATAACCGAGCATGCGGCCGACCGAGCGATCATCGACATTGTGCCGGATCAACGCAGTTACGCAGGGCAGCAAGCCGCCGAGCGCCAGGCCCATGCAGAAACGCAGGGCAATCAATTGCCAGATATCGCTGACAAAGGCTTGTGGAATCAGCAGCAGCCCGGCCAGTGCGAGGCTCGCGGCGACCACTTTAAGTCCACCGATCCGGTCAGCGATCTTGCCCAGCCGCGGCGCTGAAATGATGCTGCCCAGCGCGGCGGCGGACATGGTCAAACCGGCGTAGAACGTCACGCTGCCGGCGGCCTCGACCAGTTGTTGCACGTACACGGTGATGATCGGCTCGATGGACATGTTGGCGACCATCAGCAATGACGCCGTGGCGAGCATCGAGAAGACCACGGTGCGCTGATTATTCGATAAACCGGCGTCGGTCGTGGGGGGGGGCGCCGCGTTCGTCCTGGCTGGGGCGACACGCTTTTCTTCGCGGACGAACAGGCACGTGGCCAGGAAGTTCAGAAAAATACAGGCGCTGGCGAGGAAGAAGATGCTGCGAATATCCAGCACCGCCGGCAACACACCGCCAATCAACGGGCCGACTAGACTCCCGGCCATGATGCCCGACGCCAGGGTGCCCAGCGCCCAGGCCGAGCGATCCTTGGGCGTTTGTGCCGCCACGATCACATATGACCCAGACGTGTAGCCGCCCGCCAGTCCCACCAGAAACCGCAACAGAACCAGCTGCCAGACATTCTGCGCCAGGCCGATCAGCGCCATGCTCACAACCATGCCCAGGCTCGCGCGGATGAGGTTTTGTTTGCTGCCATAGCGATCAGCCAGACGCCCCCACAGCGGCGCCACCAGAGCAGCGGAAAGGAACGTGGCGCCATAGGCGATGCCCGACCACTGGACGATTTGCGCATGGCCCTCAACGCCCAGTTGCTCGATGTAGATCGGCAGAAAAGGCAACAGCAACGTCATGGCGACGATATTGATGAATGAGCCGAAGAAACAGATGGCCAGGTTACGTTGCCAGTACACGCTACTCATGTGATGAATCCCTGTAAAAATGATCGAGCGCATGGGCGTTGCCTGCGCCATGCCGATGCGCTCGCCGGCGCCGGGTTCAGACCGTGGCCACCGGCGTCACCGGCGAGGCCACGGCGCCAGTCAGACGCAGGGGCGGCGCGGTCAACAAAAAACGGCTGCGACCGTTTTCCCGCAGCCATTGGGCGAGTGGCGTCAGATACCAGAGTTCGCCCAAATGGATGCCCAGTTTGAACAGACACAACTCGTGCAGCGGCAAAATCGGGTAGTGCGGCAGATCGAGTTTTTCCGACGGGAAGGCTTCCACCGCATGATTATCCGCTGCAATCGCGCTGATCTGCGCTTCGTCGATCCAGCGTAGCAACTCTTCGTCACGACCGTTGAGGTCGACGCACGAGTGCTCAAGCAAATGCACGTCCGGATCGCCTTGCATATCCACCAGCATCTGCGCGAAACCGGTGTGGAACAGTACGATGTCGCCAGGCTCGACCACAATATTGTCGGCCTCCATGATCTGACGGATCTCGGCATAACCGACGCGCCGCTTGGCATTGCCAAAATGTTTGTGCAGGTCGATCAGTACCGCCCGGCCTTGCAGTCCGGTGGCGGCCATGTGCTCGACCCCGAGGAACCTGGCCGGCGCCGGTGGGAAATCGCCGTGGGCATCAGGCTCACGTTCGATCTCGCCAAAAATGTCCTGCTCGGCGCGGAAACCATTGTAGAAGCAGCTTTGCAAGCGCCCGTCACCGTCGATATCGAACAGGCTGCCGACTTGCGCAAGGCTGTCCCACTGGGTCGAATACTGTGTGCAAAGGGTGACGGTGTGGTCGCACAGCACATCGGTCAGATGCGGATCATCCTGGCTCAGTTGGTAGTCGATGTTCGAGCGATTGTTGCGCAGTACCGGTTTCAGCACGGGTGGCTGGCGACGCGAGTTCCACTTCGAACCGCCCGGCAGGTCAAGCGGCAGACTCAGGCAGAATGATTTGCCGGCACGAACCTCGGCGGCACCTTGACGGATCTTTTCAGCCGTCAGCAGATTCAGCCGTCCGAGTTGATCATCAGGACCGAAATCCCCCCAGTTCGAACCCGCCGGACGTTGCTTGTAGCGCATGTTGATACTCCACTCAGACCAGTGGGCAGCCCGCAGGCTGCCCGTTTCAACTCAGATGCTCGGCTTGAGCAAGATCGATTCAGTTGTGTTCGGTCGGGTCTGGCTCAGGTGGTAACACGGCAAAGCGCTTGAAGCCCGGGCGCTGGCTGATGCGCTGGTACCAGGCGTCCAGATGCGGGGTGTCGGGTTTGTTGTCGAGCTCGAAGGTTTCATAGGTTTGCGCCAGCACACCGAGGGCAATATCGGCGATGGTGAAGTACTCGCCGGTGATGAATTGCTTGCCGGCCAGGTACTCGTCGGCAATCGACCAGTTCTTCGCCAGGCGCGTCGATTGAATGCGCACGGCATTCATGTCGCGCCGCTCGGGAGCGGTGCGGATCAGTGAAGTGAACAGCGGCACGATATCCGGCCACAGCGCACCGACAGACCAGTCCAGCCAGCGGTTGCAGTCCGCATGCAACTTCGGTTCGGACGGGTAAAGGCTTGGCGGGCCGTAGCGCAGCGCCAGGTAGCGCATGATCGCGTTGGACTCCCACAGCACGAATTCCTCATCGATCAGCGTCGGTACCAGACCATTGCGATTGAGCCGCAGGTATTCCTCATCATTGGTCCGGCCATACTGGCGGCCGGCATCGATTCGTTCAAAATCCAGCTTCAGGTCTTCAAGGCACCACAACACCTTCTTGACGCACAAACCACGTTCTCTGCCCCAAACTGTCAACATGACTATCCCTCGCACGATTTAATCAGATGGCTACTGCTTGCGTTGACCGACCTTAAGCGGACGGTTTTTTCATGAATGTTTCGCGATACTCCGGCACTTGCAGACCAGCCATGCCCCAGTTATCGACATGGACTTCATCGATGACCACCGTGGTACTTCGCGGGTTTTTCTGCAGCACGCGTTCCAGCACCGCGGTGACTTCGGCGATCAGCTCGCGTTTCTGCTCGCGGGTGACGCCTTCATCGGTAATCTTGATATTTACGTAAGGCATGCAACGCTCCTTGGGTTGGCAGCGACGAGGCTCGGCACCGGGCCTTGCTTCGCCAACTCTGTTTGTAAACCGCGCGCCAGACGCTCCATGGCACGGCGCAGCAGTTCGGGTTTCTGGGCAAAACACACGCGAATGAAGCCTTCTCCCGCGGGGCCGAACGCGCTGCCCGGTGCGATGGCGACGCCATGTTGTTGCACCAGCGCCATGGCCAGACTTAGGCTGTCCCTGACGCCCTCTAGCTGGATGAACGCATACAGGGCGGCGTCTGGCTGGTGGTAGCGGATGCCTGCAACACTGGCCAGCGCGGCGGACACGATCGCCCGCCCGGTCAGGCAGTAATCGCGGAACCCGTCCACGAATGGCCGATCCTGCAACGCCGCCAGCGCCGCCATCTGCACGAAGGGCGCGACCCCGGAATGAGTCAGCTCGATCAGCTCACCAAGCTTTTCCCGCTGGCCCTGCGGCACCACCAGCCAGCCGACTCGATACCCTGTCATGGCCCAGGTTTTGCTGAAGCTGTTGCACACCACCAGACGATCCTGGGCCGTGGCGATGTCGAGCATCGAAGGGGCGGCTCGCCGGCCGTCATAGATCAGGCGTGAATAGACTTCATCGCTGACGATCCACACCCCGTAGCGGCGGCACAGGTCCAGAATTGCCTGCATCTGTTGCGCACTGGCGGTCCAGCCGGTGGGATTGTTGGGCGAATTGAGAAACAGCACCCGGCTGCCCGGCAACGCCGCTTCCAACGCTTCCAGGTTCAGCGTGAACCCCTGTTGGTCGAGCAATAGCGGCACGTCGCGCACATTCACGCCTTTGAGCGCCGCGAGATTTCCCGGGTTGGGCCACGCGGGCGAAATCAGTACCGCCGTGTCGCCTTCGCGCAGCAGCGCAGCGAAGGCGACGTTGATTGCGGCCATGCCTGAGGCGGTCACGGCGATCCGATCCTCACTGACTGGCATTTGATGCAACTCGCTTAGGTAGTCGGCCAGCCCTTGGCGCAGGGCCGGTACACCGCGAATATCCGGGTAGCGGGTGTGCCCGGCATCGAGCGCTTGCTTGAGCGCGGTTTGTGCGCAGACGGGGCTCGGATGATCGCTTTCGCCAAAGCACAGGAAGTCCACATCCCCGAGCCGAAACGCTTCCCGGGCCACCTCGACCAACTGCGAGCCTGCGATGTGATCGAGATCGAACGTTGCCAAGTGTTCGAATGCATCGGACACCGAGTCGGGCAGCGTTCTGTCATGACTGTTCAAAGAAACCACGATGCACCCCTCAGCCGGTTAGGCAATCGAAAGAACGTTCTGTGGCTGCGCAACTCTGTCCTGACGCTGCACGTGGGCGAGCAGGGCGTCGAGGAAAGTGTTCGACGAATTGAGGCGGATCAGTGCGCCGTAGAGGATTTCCCTAATGACACGCGGATCCTGTTCGACTGCCGGTTCTATGACGTTGTCGAACCAGCCTTTGCCATGAATTGCATCGATGCGGATGTGCAGGTCGTGGTAAGCCAGGCCAAACTCCGGCAGCCCCAGGCGCCGCCAGCCGGCAACCAATTTCTTGAAGCGCCGAGGGGCGAGGTATTCGGTAACTCCGAAGTAACCGATGGCTTTGTAATGATGCCGCGGGCTCAGGGCCAGGCAGGCAGAAAGGTTGCCGCACACCCGCGCCTCAGGGAGCAATGCCTTGTCGATGTAAGCGGCGTCGACATTCAGCGCCTTCAAGGCTTTGCTGAACAGCAGGGTGTGCACCTCTCGTTCATCACCATTGCCCATCTCGTCGAAATAGTTTTTGGCAATTTCCATTTTTTCTGCGCCGACTGTGCCCACTTGCATCAGCGCCAGAATATCGTCGAAGCGCGGGTCGAGAGTGGTTTCCTGGGCCAGGAAAGTTCTGAAAGCTTCAACACTTGCCGAGTCGCGAAGATAGTTCTGAACGAATGGGTGCGCGCCCGCAGGATGTTGGGCTATCAGTTGTTTGAACCAACTTACAAAAGCGCCGCCGTTAGTCGGCATCTGATCGAATATGTCCGCCGGGATGATATCGATTTCATTTTGCAGGATGACCGGTTCAAGTAAGGTAGTGATGTCGGCGAATACACAAGATACATCAACATCGACTGTTTCCATTGGCGGCACTGAAAAGCGGTAGTCATAGATGACGGCCAGTACCCGATGCAGTTGTTCACGCGGTTCCTGTTGGCCGCAAGCGCAAAGACGTTTCAGGCGGAGGCACTCATCGAGGACTTTTTGGCGCATGTCACTGTTCAGCGCATATGGCTGCGACCCACTGAACCCTTGCTTGCAATAGTCAGTGATGAATGAAAGCAAATTGAAATCTTGCGTTTGCATCGTGCACTCCTTCGAACGAGTAAAACAACTTTCACGGACAAATAGTGGCTCGCAAAATTGCGCTAATAGAGTCGATTGCTTTTCTCTTAGTGCAAGTAGATAGGGCGCTATTCAGTTACGCTCCATGGTCTATGGCGGTGCTGTGAAAATCAATTCTCGAATTTTCTACAGTATTCAACTTAATGAGAACGGCCGCTTCGGTTTGACGTGCTTCAGTGCGCTGAGCGGGCGGCGGAGTTTCAGTTGGTCGACCTTGTGTAGGGTGGGTTGATACTTCCAATGGTGTTGAAAAACGTGTATTCCATGTCAGCAAGTCGCGCTTCGTGCTCAGTTTGAGTGGCGGTTTAATATCATTAAATAAGAAATATTCGTGTTGGCGTGTCTGGAGTTAGTCGAGAATCTGTCGCGCCCAAGGGAGGGCCATGAATCACTTAGTCAGAAAACTGGACTTCACTTCGTTGCGCTTGTTCGTGACGGTTTGTCAGGAAAAAAACATCGCCCGCGCCGCTGAACGCGAGTGCATCACACCCTCGGCCGTCAGCCGGCGTATCGCCGAGATCGAGGCGATTGTCGGGCTGCCGATCATTCATCGCGAATCGCGCGGCATTTCCGTAACGCCGGTCGGTGAAATGATCATTCGTCACGCCAAATCGATGATTGCCAGCCTGGAAAGCCTCAACGCCGAGCTCTCACAGTTCACCTCGGGCGCTAAGGGCAGTGTGCAGATTGCCGCCAACCTATCGGCCATCGTTCAGTTTCTTCCGGAGGATCTGGCGGCGTTCAAACGCTTGTTCCCGGAAGTGGAAATTCTCGTCGATGAGCACAGTAGCGCCCACGTGATGCGCAGCGTCACCGAGGGCAACGCTGAAATCGGTATCTGCAATGCCAATTACGGTACCGCAGAGTTGGAGTTCTTGCCTTATCGCACGGACAGGCTGGTGCTGGTGGTACCGCGCGGCCACCACCTGGCCGAAGCCAGTTCTGTAACGTTCAACGATATCGCCCGCGAGAGCTTCGTCGGTTTGTCTGAGGAAACCTCGTTGATGACTTTGCTGGCGCAGCGCGCCCGGGACATTGGCGAGGAGCTGGACGTGAAGATTCGTGTGCGCAGCCTCGACGTGTTGTGCCGGATGGTGCACGTCAAACTCGGGGTGGCGGTGGTTCCGCAACTGGTGGCCGAGTTGAATATGAACGCGCTGGACCTGCGTGTGGTGCCGATCGTCGAGCCGTGGTCGATCCGCAAACTGGTAGTGGTGTTTCGCCATCGTGATCGCCTGACTGCCACCGCAGCAGCGTTGGTCAATTATCTGACCAACAAGCACTGAGGATTTGGCAGAAAAGTCTTGAGCAAAGCACGTGTCACTCGCCAATCGGCACGTTAGCCATCTCGACATGTCATGTCTGGGATTGGATCCAAGTAGTAATATTTGGATACATCTCCGACGGGACTTGCCCATGACCATCGCCACGCCAGCCAAAACCCTCTACGAAAAGCTCTGGGATGCGCATGCCGTTACCACCGATGAAGACGGCACGGCTCTGCTCTACATCGATCGCCATCTGATCAACGAAGTCTCCAGTCCGCAGGCTTTCGAAGGGCTGAAACTGAGCGAACGCACGCCGTGGCGGGTTGCCTCCAACCTTGCCGTCGCCGATCACAACGTGCCGACCAGTGATCGTACCGGTGGCAAGATCCGTGATCCGTTTTCGCGGATGCAGGTTCAGACGCTGGACGCCAATGCGCAGACTTATGGCTTCACCTACTTCGGGATGAACGATCCCCGCCAAGGCATCGAGCATGTGATCGGCCCGGAACAAGGCGCGACGCTGCCCGGCATGACGGTCGTCTGCGGCGACTCGCACACCTCGACCCATGGCGCTTTTGCTTGTCTGGCACATGGCATCGGCACCTCGGAAGTCGAGCATGTGCTGGTCACCCAGACTCTGCTGACGAAGAAAATGAAGTCGATGAAAGTCCAGGTCGACGGCCAGTTGCCGCCCGGCGTGACCGCCAAGGACATTGTCCTGGCAATCATTGGCAAGATCGGCACCGCCGGCGGCACGGGTTGCGCGATCGAGTACGCCGGTTCGACCATCGAAGCGCTGTCGATGGAAGGGCGCATGACGATCTGCAACATGTCGATCGAGGCCGGTGCGCGGGCCGGGCTGATTGCCTTCGACGACACAACCCTGGCCTATGTCAAAGGCCGGCCGCTGGCACCCACCGGCGAGCAATGGGAGCAGGCAGTCCAATACTGGCGAACCTTGCACTCGGATGCGGATGCGCAGTTCCACGAGGTGGTGACCCTGGACGCCACAACCATTGAACCGCAGGTGACGTGGGGCACTTCGCCGGAAATGGTCGCGCCAGTCGGTGGCCTGGTGCCAGACCCGAGTCAGGAAGCGGATCCGGTCAAGCGTGACGGCATGCTCAAGGCGCTGGCGTACATGGGTCTGCAAGCGGGGACTTCGATCAAAGATATCGTCCTCGACAAAGTATTCATCGGCTCCTGCACCAACTCGCGAATCGAAGACTTGCGCGCCGCTGCCGAGGTTGTGCGCGGGCATTCGCTGGCGGCAAACATCAAGCTGGCGATGGTGGTTCCAGGCTCCGGGCTGGTCAAGAGTCAGGCGGAGCTTGAAGGTCTGGACCAAGTGTTCATTCGCGCCGGATTCCAATGGCGCGAACCCGGCTGCTCGATGTGCATGGCAATGAATGACGATCGCCTGAGCAGCGGCGAACGCTGCGCTTCAACCTCCAATCGCAATTTTGAAGGGCGCCAGGGCCCCGGTGGGCGAACGCATCTGGTCAGCCCCGCGATGGCTGCGGCGGCAGCTATTGCCGGGCGTTTCGTCGATGTCCGCACACTCAAACACCCATAACCATAAAAGGAAATGACTATGACGCCATTGATCCAACATCGCGGTCTGGTTGTGCCTTTTGATCGAGCCAACGTCGATACCGATGCGATCATTCCCAAGCAGTTTCTCAAATCGATCCGCCGCACAGGCTTTGGTCAGAATCTGTTTGACGAGTGGCGCTACCTCGATCATGGAGAGCCAGGGCAGGCCTGTGAGCAACGGCCACTGAACTCGGATTTCATCCTCAATCAACCGCGTTACAAAGGTGCGTCAATCTTGTTGACGCGCGCCAATTTCGGCTGCGGATCGTCGCGCGAACATGCGCCGTGGGCGCTCGAGCAATACGGATTTCGGGTGATGATCGCGCCAAGCTTTGCCGACATCTTCTTCCACAACAGCTTCAAGAACGGCCTGTTGCCGATTGTGCTGGAGGAGGCGCAGATCGATCGGCTGTTCGAGGCGGCCACTCAGACCGAACCTTTACATTTGACCATCAACCTAGAACAGCAGCGCATCACATCTGATGCGCACGCCGTTTCCATCGCGTTCGAGATTGATCCGTTCCGCAAATTCTGCCTGCTCAACGGGCTGGATGATATCGCTCTGACATTGCAACGCCAGGCGCTGATTCAAGCCTTCGAACGCAACCATCTCAAACGCTTCCCATGGCTACTGAACACTCTATAAGCGACAGCAACTGACCGCGTTAACGGTGGGGATTGCTACCGAGCATTCGGTTCGATCCCCGGGGGATCGAAATGACCTGCACGGCGCCGCGCTGCAAGCGGCTACCGGGGGGAAAGGAATGGATACCCGCTGCGTGCTTTGGCGCGCACAGGTTTAACGGAGTGAGTACATGTATCCGATCAGTTTGTTACACCACCTGGATCTGACCACGCTGAAGCTGCTGCTTTCGATCAGCGAGGAAGGCAACCTGACCCGCGGTGCCCGACGAGAATCCATCGCTATTTCGGCCGCGAGCAAAAGACTGCTTGGTCTGGAACAAGCCATTGGCCTGCCGCTGTTCATTAGGAAGTCCAAGGGCATGACGCTCACCGCAGCCGGTGAAACCTTGCTCGACCATGCGCGGCAGATGTTGCAAGGTGCGCAACAGATTCATGCTGCACTGATGGAACATGCGCGCCAGGCGCAGGATTGCGTCAGGGTCGCTGCCAACCCATCCTCCATCGCCCAGTTTGTGCCCGACGATGTCAGTCATTTTCTCAACGCCCACAAGCGGATCTGCGTCGACCTTCAGGAAGATTCCAGCCTTAACGTGTTGCAGGCCGTAGAGGCGGGCAAGGCCGATATCGGGGTGTACGCGGACAATGGCGTGCCACACGATTTGTACTGCGAACCGTACCGCCAGGATCGCCTGATCATGGTTGTCCATCACAAGCATCCGCTGGCAGCGCGCGGTCAGATCCGCTTTGAAGAGTCGCTGGACAATTATCACATCGGTCTCCACGGCAACGACTGGATTCTGAACCACGCGATGAAAAGCTCGCTGGAAGCCGGCAAACCGTTGAACATTCAAACGCAGGTGCCGAGTTTCGAAGTGTTATGCCGCATGGTCCAGGCCGGGGTTGGCGTAGGGCTGATTCCTTACCAGGTGTTCAAAAGCCTCGGGCCGCCGAAAAATCTGGTTTCGCTCGACCTGCGCGACGAATGGGCCACGCGCCACTTGAAAGTGGTCGTGCGCGATCCCCGGCATTTGTCGCCTGCAGCCGGAAAATTGTTCACACACCTGACCCAGGCTAACAACGAACACCGCGCTGGCGTGTGGCTGGTACGTCCGGGCGAGCGAGTTGCGGGCGGCAATCCACATCAGTTGTTCATGTCCTGAATCCGAGCCCTGATGATGAATATCAAAGATCTTCTGTTGGCTTCGGCATTGGCCTCAATCGGTGCAACGGCCGCGAGCGAAGCCGATGCCGCCGCACAAAAAAACGCCGAAAACGAGGTGTGTTATGGCGTGGCCAAGGCTGGCCATAACGACTGTGCCGACACCCGTTGTTTTCACTCCTGCTCCGGCATGAGCAGTGTCGACAACGACCCGGGCGAGTGGACCATGGTGCCCAAAGGCACTTGCGTACAGTCAGGTGGAACGATTGCCGCCCAGCCGCAGGCTTGCTCGGCGCATGTAGCTCCGCTGTCCGCCACGGCCGACCTGCAAGCCGGCGCCAAACTCTACGCCGAGGGTGATCACGCGCGCGCGATTCCGGCCTGTACGGCGTGCCATGGCGTGGCCGGTGATTCGCAAAACAGCGCATTTCCAAAACTGGCAGGCCAATTCGCCAGCTATCTCGACGCTCAGTTACGCGCTTTTCGCGACGGCACGCGAGCTTCGCCGATCATGGACGTCGCGGCCAAATCCTTAACCGACGAGGAGGTCGCGAACATCGCCCAATTTCTTGCCGCACGCCAACCGGTCAGCGTGGCGAACCGCCTCAGAGCGCAAAGCCTGCAGGCCGTGCTCAGCCAAGCGAAGCCCCAGTCCGGCGAGCCGTTCAGTGATTGCGAGGATGCTTGTCCACCCTTGATGCCGATCCCTGCAGGTGATTTCGCGATGGGTTCACCGCCGAGCGAGGCACAGCGCTTCGGCAATGAGCAACAGCATTCGGTGAACATTGCCAGGCCCTTCGCCATGGCGGTTACCAGTGTCACGTTCCAGCAATGGGATGCCTGCCTGGAAGATGGCGGTTGCAACGCGTACAAGCCCAGTGACGAAGGATGGGGGCGTGGCAAGCGTCCGGTGATCAACGTCAGTCTCAGCGATGCGCGTGCCTATATCCAATGGCTCTCGAACAAGACCGGTCATCTGTACGCACTGCCCAGCGAGGCGCAGTGGGAATACGCCGCCCGTGCTGGCACGTCTACCGCGCGCTGGTGGGGTGAGGCCGCCAGTCGCAGTCAGGCCAACTACGGCCCGGACGATTGCCCTGCGCAAATTCGCTGTGGCGGCTTTATTTCGGGACCGGATCAATGGTTGAACACCGCTCCTGTCGGCAGTTTTGCGGCGAACGATTTCGGGTTGTTCGACATGCTCGGCAACGTCTGGCAGTGGACCGACGATTGCTGGCACAGCGATTACCGGAATGCACCGCAGGACGGCAGCGCCTGGCAAGAGCGGCAATGCACGCAAGGGGTCATCCGGGGTGGTGCCTGGGGCAATATCCCGGCGTTCATCCGCTCGGCGAGCCGCGCCGGCTACAAGGTCGAGGGGCGGACCAGCAATATCGGTTTCAGGGTGGTGCGTGAACTGTAGAACCTTTTAATGCAGCAACCGGCTGCCATGCGTAGCCGGAACAAATGATCTCCAACAACTACAATTAAGGAGAAATATCATGACAACTGCCATTCAAGGCGCTGTGGTCGATACGGCCAGCGTTGATGAACTCATGCTTTACCGGCGCATTGCCTGGCGTATTCTTCCGCTCACCATGGTGTGCTTCCTCTTCTCGTATTTCGACCGGATCAATATCAGTTTTGCCAAGACCCAGATGCAGGCCGAGCTCGGCCTGTCGGATTCGGCGTACGGGTTCGCCGCCAGCATTTTCTTTTTTGGTTACGTGCTTTTTGAAGTGCCCAGCAGCTATGGACTCAAACGCTACGGCGCACCTAGCTGGATCTGCCGCATCATGATTTCCTGGGGGCTGGCGACCGCCGCACTGGTGTTTGCCTACAATGAATATTCGTTGTATTTCCTGCGCTTTCTGATCGGGGTGATGGAAGCCGGTTTTGGTCCGGCGCTGTTGTTCTATCTGGCGTGCTGGTTTCCGAAAAAGAATCTGGCGAGCATGAACGGCATCTGGTTCCTCTCGATCCCGCTAGCCGGCGTGCTCGGTGCGCCGGTGTCGGGCCTGATCCTCGAATACATGAATGGCTTTCTCGGACTCGCCGGATGGCACTGGCTGTTTGTCTTGTCCGGGTTACCCTGCGCTCTGCTGGGGATTGTCGTGCTGTACAAACTTGATCGCGACATTCAGTCCGCCAAGTGGCTCACCCAGGACGAAAAGGATGTACTGCAGTGCAACCTGGACAACGACAAGAAGCAGTCGCAGCCGATCCATGCCTCGCTGTTCAAGGTGGTCTTTACCCGCCAGGTCGCGGTGCTGTCGGTGATCTATTTCATGATCAAACTGACCGGCTATGGGCTGAACTTCTGGATGCCGCACCTGATCGGCGCATCGGGGATAAAGAGCGAACTGACGGTCGGGTTCCTGACGGCACTGCCGTATCTGGTGGCCGCCATCGGCATGATCATCGTCACCCGGCGCTCGGATGCCTCCGGAGAGCGGCGCAAGTACTTGTGGATGTCGATGATGGTCGGCGCCGTCGGCTATTTCGCCGCGTGCTATTTCAATGAACACTACATCCTGCTGACGGCATTTCTGGTGCTGGCCACAGCGGGTATTTTTATTGCCATTCCGATTTTCTGGACGATTCCGCAACAGGCGTTTACCGGCCTGGCGATTGCCGGCGGGATTGCTGCGGTCAATACCGTCGGGCAGTTGAGCGGCATGGTGGCGCCGTTGTTGGTGGGCTACATAAACGACGTGAGCGGTAACACCTACATGGGCATGTTGGCGCTGGCCCCGTTCTGCGTCCTGTGCGCGGCGCTGATCCATTGGGGCCTGCCGGATGATTCAAAGACCGCGAGGCGGGTTATGGTTTGACGCGATGCCGGGCCGACAGTCCGCTCTGTGTTGATCGAAGTCCCTGGTCGAAAGCTCACTCGGTTGCAGCCACTTGACCGGGGCGGCGTTGAATTGCTAGTAAGCGCACAAGCTCGTTGAGGCTGTGCCGCGAGCGATGGATCAAGCCGATATCGTGTTGAAACGCACACCCGCAGGCAATTGCTGATAGGTTGCGGTTTTTGGCAACAACGCTGCCCGGTTGCAGCATGCGCTGATCATGCGGCGTGAGGCGGTGATTCCAATCAACGAGCTTTAATGCCTGAGTTGTAATTGACGTTTGAGACTTTGCTTTTTCGGCCAAATCCTCCGATCCAGCGATCTTTGATCGCGCCGATCGGAGGGTTCACTCGTTTTTTTAAGCCACCTCGTTCCTCCTCCCATTTCAAATTTGATTAGCGTCACGCCATCTTTTACCCGTCAGAAATGACTCACGATGGTTATCGAGTACAGCTCCAGTGTGAGAGCGGATCTTGTCGTGGGGCCAGGGCTAGAGATGTGGCGACACCGGCGACAGCGGCGACAACCCATGCAGAACAGGGCCTGGAGCGTGGCGACAACAGTGGCGACAGTCGCCACTTTTTGCACGCTTTGGCCGTGATGCTTGACCACCTTTTCGAGTGGGTATAACAATTGGCGCACGGACCGCTGTCATTGACAGCACCTGCCCAGGTAGCCAGAACCTTCAAGGCTATGCCACTTAGGTGGTGGTTCTCCCGAAGTGCGATTAGCGTCCGGCGGCTCGCACGGCACTCTCCAAGAGTGATGGATGCCTACTCGACTTATCTGTCCACTGCGGCAGATGATGGACCCTTCTCGCTGCGCCAGACTGCGCCCGTCTCTTTCTCCTGGAAAGAGACGGGCGCTCGTAGCACTGCTGCAAGCCACGTCGTACCGGGCATTGCCGCAACTCTCCTCGTGACAATCGGCCTGACAAATCCGATCCGTCGCCATCCGCAACGACACAGGCACCGGTGCCGCAGCCAATGGAAAGGCTGCACCTGACTGACAGTCAGGCATGCCCCAGGTGTCGATGTTGTTGCCTTCTCCCTCTCAGGATCTCCAGGTGCCGAACTCGTCAGTCGGCACAGCCTCCACCCGCCCGCATCTTCGGATGCGTCTAAGGAGGCCAGATTCATGGGTTTATGCCCTTGCTCCCGGTTGTAAGGAGCCGTTCGTTCCGCGTCAGTGAACACCTCACAGGCCGCAGGGGCCTTGATCCCTGATAACACTCAACAGCCGTGGCGGGACTACGTGAGGACAACCAGCAATGATTGAGGAGAGGGCCCATGCAGCAGTTAGATCCGAAGCTTGAACTACCACGACCTCCTCGACCGTTGATTGAGTCGAGTTCCGTGGCCCAGCCTTATCCGGTGCCGGCACTGGGTGGGATTCTTGGGCCTGCGGTTGAGCGCATGGCCGAGGTCATCGGCGTGCCCCAGGCACTGGCCGCGCAATCGGTCTTGGCCACCTCGGCGCTGGCGACCCAAGGTCATGCAGGCTTACAGCTCGATGGGAGGAATTATCCCCTGTCGCTGTACCTGATCACGGTGGCCGCGTCAGGAGATCGTAAAACGGCGACAGATCGATTTGCATTGCTGCCAGCACGGCAATGGGAGCGTGAGCAGTGGCAACGCTATCGCGAACAACTTGCCCGGTACCGTGCCGCACAGCGACAAGCGCAGCGTATCAATCCTGCCGATCCCGCCCCCACAAACAGTGTACCGCTCGAAGCGGGGCCTTCGGCCCCTCGGCTGATCACCACGGACCCGACTATCGAGGCCCTGATCAAGGGGCTCTGTTATGACTTGCCGAGCATGGGCCTGTTCTGTGATGAAGGGGGGCAGTTCCTCGGCAGCAGCACCATGAGTCGGGACAACCGTTTGAAAGCGGTCACGACCTTGTCGTCGCTCTGGGACGGTAGCCCGATTGATCGTGCTCGCTCCATGGCGGGCGAAAGCCTACGAGCATATGACCGACGTCTGAGCCTGCACCTGATGCTGCAACCGTATTTGGCCATGCAGTTACTCAGTGACCCGTTGCTCCAGGGGCAAGGCATTCTAGGGCGCTGCCTGATGACCTGGCCCTCCAGCCTGGCAGGGCAACGTAGCTACCAGGCTGTCGACTTGTCCAAAGACGCCGCGCTCAAGCGCTATCATCACCGCCTTTCGGCCCTGTTTTATCAGCCTTGGTCACTTTCCGCTGACGGAGCCTTGCAGCTGTCAAAGCTGAGCCTCAGTCCGCTGGCGCGTCGTCGCTGGATTGATTTGCATGATGCTATCGAAGCTCAGTTGGGGGAGTTTGGCGAGCTGGCCAGCGTACGGCCCAGCGGATCAAAGGCCGCCGATAACCTGCTGCGCGTCGCCGGCATTCTTGCAGTTGTGGAGGAGAGCGGCGTCGTGGAGGTCGACCATATCCAACGGGCCTCCGCTTTAGTCGGCTACTACCTCACCGAGATCCAGCGCCTGACTGAGCAGGAGCCGGTGTGTCGAGTAAAAGAGGAGGCAGACCGCCTGCTGCGATGGCTACAGGTCAAAGATTGGAAGCGTTTCAGTATTCGTGAATTGAATCGCAACGGTCCCCGCTTTGCCCGCAAGAGCAGTCGTCATGCCGCAAAGCTGCTGGTCGAGTTGATTGATCATCAGTGGTTGATCTCCGACGGCCACACCTTCGAGGTGCGCCATGTTCAATCTTGATGAAGCGCTACGCAACCATCTGGCTCAACGCCAAAAGGAGCCGAAAGTGCGATTTGTCGCCGGTACTGTCGCCACTTTGTCGCCACGTTCAAAACCAGGCAGGACGAGGGTTGTCGCCGCTGTCGCCGCTGTCGCCACTACCCACAAAACTATTGCCTCGACGACAGCCATCATCCAATGGTTGGAAGAGCAGGGCGCGCAACTCTACGTCGCCAACAACACGCTTTGTTTCCGTCCAACTGATTGGGCCCAGTTCGCTATGGTGAGTGCACACTGGCAAGCCCTTCTACATGAGCTTGCTGCAGTCGATCAGGAACAGAAAAATGGCTCGCGTCGGTAAGCGAGCGGGGCGAAATTTCGGCTTCGGTCGCCAGCTCAGCTATGCCGGACCGCAAGCCTTGAAAGATCTGTTTGGCGACGGCCATTTTGCTACCGTCAAAGCCCATAGCGATCGGTGGCAGGCCTTCGTGAATTGGTGTCGATCCGAGGAAGGGCCGAGGCTCAATGACGCGCGTCAGATCGACCGCGAGATCCTCATGCGGTACGCCGCCTATATGAGGCAGCAGGTTGACCAGGGCAACGTCGGCATCGCCACCGCGCAGAACCGACTGTCCAGCGTGAACCGAACGATGGCTGCGCTGCGCGGTGATCAGTACGTCAAAATCCCCAGTCCGAGCAAGGCGCTGGGTATGCAGCGCTCAAGCGTGCGTAGTGAGGCACCGCAAGGCCAAGATCGTGCTCAGATCGAGTTGATCGCACTCGTACTGTCAGAGCGAGGTCAGCAACGTGTGGCCGCAATTGTGCATCTGGCCCGGGAGACTGGTATGCGCCTGCGTGAAGCGATCTTGGCGGACCTGCCCCGACTGCAACGTGAGGCCAGGCAACTGGACAAGATCAACATCCAGGACGGCACCAAAGGCGGTCGATCAGGCGCGTCAGCACCGCGTTGGATCGCGGTTACTGATCAAATTCGTGGCGCCTTGGATAGGGCCTGGGAGGCTTCACCCAGTGGCAGTCGGAACCTGTTGGCCCCCAACGAGAGCTACAAGGTGTTTATGCAGTCAGTTGTGCGACCGGCACGGGACCTCCTGCATGAACATGGATTGAAAGGCTTTCATGAGCTGCGGGCGGCTTACGCCTGTGAGCGTTATGAGCAACTGACCGGCTTGAATACACCCGTCAATGGCGGTCTTGTTCATCGAGAAGATCGAGAGCTTGATCAGCGTGCACGACAGCAGATCAGCCACGAGTTGGGACATAACCGCATCGATGTGGTGAGTGCCTACATCGGAGGCCGGCGATGACGGCCGAGTTCGACATAGCGTTGTTCCTGCGCCCCGTGCTCAAAGGTGCACATGCCACGCAGCAGCGGCACATCAGGCAAGCAGAAAGGATGCACGAGGTGATTCGTGAACGCTGGGGTTGCGCGACTCCCTGGTTCTGGAGAGAGAAGCACGTGAGATGGTTTCTGGAGCACTATTTGCGATGCTCAGCTCCAGCTACCATCTATTACTACGAGTTAACAGCAGGGTTAATTCGTAGGCGTCGTGTAAGTATTAAAGCTGACTGTCGGCTCAATTTGGATAAGTGCTCACCAAGCTGTGGCGTCACGCAACTTAAATGGTCGACTTCAAGCTAAGCCTATCAGGACGCTCTGCGGACATTCTTCGCTGGGCAAGAAGCTAAGAGGCCGTAGTTTATACGGCTCTGATATTTCCTGTTTCCAGCCCGTCAAGATGATCGGCGTACCACTGCATCATTGCCGTACGTTGCTCCAGATACTGAGCCTTGTTATAGATTCCTCGGACACCTGGCGGCTTGTGACTGAGCTGGGCTTCAATGTGGTCCGCTGGAAAACCATGCTCGTTGAGTACGGTGCTTGCAATATGACGGAAGCCATGTCCAGTCTGTCGTCCTTCGTAACCAAGGCGCCTTAGCGCCATCAGAAAAACGGTATCGCTGCGAGGCTTGGTTCGATCGCTTCGACCAGGGAACAGCAATGGGTACGCTCCCGTGATTTTTCGTAGCTCATTAAGAGCGCTTAGTGTCTGCTTGCAGAGTGGTACAAGGTGTTCACGCCCTTTTTTACGGCCTTTGCGTTCAACGGGGACGGTCCAAAGCCGTTTGTCAAAGTCGAACTCAGCCCAGCATGCCTCTCGAAGCTCGCTGGGGCGGACAGCCATGAGAGTAAGCAGTTGGAGGCCAAGCTGAACATCCTTGGCGTGTGGGTATGATCGTATTGCTCTGAGCAGTGCGGGAAGTTCTTCCAGGGAGACATGGGCGTAGTTCTCGACCTTTCCCGATGACAGAAACTTATGAACCCCCTCTAAGGGGTTGTTCATCGCCCTGCCGGTTACGCGAGCCAGGTCGTAGATGTCTTTGCAGTAAGCCCTCACGCGACTCATCTGCTCCAGGATTCCCTGACGTTCGAGCCCTCTCAAAAGCTCCATCCATTCCATCGACATGATGGAGACATAAGGACGTTTTCCTACAAGAGGGAACACGTGGCGTTCCAAGGCTCCAAGTACTCTTTTCGCTGTGCCGACATCCCAGCCACCCAAGCGAGACGTATGCCATTCACGAGCCAAGGCTTCAAAGGTTTCGTTTGTTGCTGCTACCTCCGCAGCTTTTCTAGCTTTCTTGGCGGCTATCGGATTTTTGCCGTCTGCTGCATCCGATCTCAATTCGGCAGCTTTTTGCCGAGCAAGGGCGCCGCTGACTTCTGGGTAACCGCCAAGCCCGAGCCACGACCATTTGCCGTCGGGTTTCTTATAGCGCAACTCCCACGATTTCTGCCCGTTAGGCTTTACTCTGAAATACAGCCCCGAGCCGTCTAGCTCACGGTAGGCCCCCGCTTCGGGAGCGAGATTGACTAGTGCGGTATCGGAGAGAGGACGGCGTTTAATATCGCTGCGTTTCATCCGTGTATGCCTCCAGTTCAATTTTTATTGAAGCATACATGGGGGCATACAGGATGTGAAGGATGTAGGTGGATCGGCTTGGACGTCCAGATACAAGAAAGCCCGCACGAGGCGGGCTTCTTGAGGTGATTCATAGACTGCTGTAGACATCTATGGATCGGTACTTGGTGGCTACACAGGGACTTGAACCCCGGACCCCAGCATTATGAATGCTATGCTCTAACCAACTGAGCTATGTAGCCAAGTGGCGCGCATTATTCGCGTAGAACGGAAATGCGTCAAGCATTTATTTTGAATTTTTATCTACGCTTTCAACTGTTTAAGCGAAATCACCGGATCTGGCGACGAGTGGTTCGTGATTCACCCTGTCGAGTCCCAAAAAAGCCTGATCGCGTTGGGCAGATATCCCTGCCGCCCAACGCGTGGTATGGCTTTAAGGAAGCTGCGAGTTGTGAGTGGCGCGTTTAAGCTGTTCACGCGCCCTTGAAAGGCGCGAGCGAACAGTGCCGATAGGAATGTCCAGTGCGTCGGCTGTGTCCTGGTAGCTGCCGTCGGTTTCCAGTGAGGCGTATAGCGTCTTGCGCATTTCCAGCGGCAAGTGGTCGATGGCGCTCAGGGTTTTTTCCAGGCGACGGTTCACCTCAAACTCCCAATCCAGGTTGTGGTTGTCTTCCTGGCCATGCCACAGCGACTCATCAAATTCGCAATGCACAGGCTTGGCGTACAGGCGCCTGAAGTGATTGCGGATAAGGTTCTGCGCGATACCACACATCCAGGTACTGAGTGTGGCATTGCCGCTGAAACGCTCTCGGTTGCGCCAGGCTTCCAGGTACGTCAATTGCAGAAGGTCGTCTGCATCTTCCGGGTTGAGGACGCGCTTGTGAATGAAGCGCCGCAGTTTTTTTTGCTGATCGTCTGTCAGGTGAAGCATGAATTGAGGCGAGCTGCCAACGAGGTGCGCTAAAGCTTCAATAGGGATATTCATGATTGTTTCCTTGGGGTAGACGCCGTCGAAAGTGTGTCGACGGGAACCCCTTTTGCACTGGCTGTGCCAAGAAAAAATCTTTGCTAACTCATTAATTTATATAGATAAATATTTTGAAATAACGCGTTTTTGTGCAATGCCTTGCGCAGAGCTCTGAAGATCTGTGCAAGTCTTTTCAAATGTGTCGCTGGATCCGGCTGGATGGAACCGTTTGAGCAGGCCTTGCCACACAGGGAAACACTCTTCCTGTTCAGGTCTGTCCATGAAAGTCGAATCCTCCCCCGATGTGCAAACGGTCCGTCCTCTGGATCAACCTGCTGTCATCCAGGCCTCTACGCCTGCGCCCGTCAATGGCGTGGATGAGCTCGCCTACCTGTTCAACCTGGAAGTGGAAAACAATAGCCAGCCCTTGAGTCAGCGGAAGATGAGCGTGCACGTGCCTCCGATCGAGCATATGGCGGAGCTTTATCGTCAGCTAGGTCATCCGGCCAAGAAGACCCTGGCGATGATTTCTTTGCTGGTCAGGGAAGCGCTACGGCAGCGGGCAGACGTTGGAGAATTGCTGAAGCTTTCCGAAGGCGACCCCGCGCGCGCGTTTGTCGTGCTCAAATATGTGGCGGCCCAGGCAGACACTGACGTGCGACCGTCCGAGGCGGCATTGGCGCGTGATGCCATGGCCAAGCTGCAGGTCCGCTTCAAAGGGGAGATTCAGGCCGGCCTGAACATCGCCGTGGCACTGCAGGCGGCCAGTGTCGATCCGCAGGAGCGCCAGGCGCTGCGTACGCTCTACTACGCCAGTGTGGTCACGCGCCAATCGTTGTCGACGATGATGCAGGCGTTGCTCGGCGTGTACGGCGGCGAACGGTTTGCCGACGGGCTCAACGTGATGCGCAAAGCGCTGGCGGACGATATCGCGGCCAAGGTGTCGTCAATGCCGACACCGCTGTTGCGCACGTTGTTACTGGGCCTGCAAAGCTGTGGGCAGTTGAGCGGGGTGCTGGCGGGTTGTCATGCGCTGCTCCAGCGCCTGGGCATCAATCACGACGCAGTGAGCTTGCTGCAGCGCATGCTGAGTTTCGCCGGTACTGGTATCACCGCTGCTGAGATTCTACGGATCGGCGATGAACTGGCGGGTGGTCCGAATGCCCAGCAATTGGTGGCGCTCAATGCCCTTTACCCCTTGGTCCAGCAATTGCCCTTAGCGTTATGGCTCGACAGTCGAGTGCGTGAAGAAACCCTTCGTGGCTTCCTGGCGGTGATGGGGGAATTGGATCGGCTCGCGCGTGGCCCTGCACGTTTTCCGAGTGAACTGGGGGCCATGGCGTGACGGCAATTTCGGCCATCAACCGCTTTTTGCTCAAGGTTGCGCAGCGCGCCGAAGTGCTGGGCGCTGTGGTGGTGCTGGCCATCGTCTTCATTTTTATCGTGCCGTTGCCCACCTGGTTGGTGGACATTCTGATCGCGCTCAACATCTGCATCTCGTGCCTGCTGATCGTGTTGGCACTGTACCTGCCGGGCCCCCTGGCGTTCTCTTCGTTCCCGTCGATTCTGCTGTTGACCACCATGTTTCGCCTGGCGCTATCGATCGCGACCACGCGCCTGATCCTGCTGGAGCAAGACGCCGGTGACATCGTCGAAGCCTTCGGCAATTTTGTGGTCGGCGGCAACCTGGCCGTGGGGATGGTGATCTTCCTGATCCTGACCCTGGTCAACTTCCTGGTGATCACCAAGGGCTCGGAGCGGGTGGCCGAAGTGGCGGCGCGGTTCAGCCTGGATGCGATGCCCGGCAAGCAGATGTCCATCGACAGCGACCTGCGTGCTGGCCTGATTGACGGCATGCAGGCTCGGGACAAACGCGAGCAGTTGTCGCGCGAGAGTCAATTGTTCGGGGCTATGGACGGGGCCATGAAGTTCGTCAAGGGTGATGCCATCGCGGGCTTGATTATCGTTGTGGTCAACCTGTTGGGTGGCTTCTCCACGGGCATGTTCCAACATGGTTTGAGTGCTGCGGATTCAATGGCACTGTATTCGGTGCTGACCATCGGCGACGGCCTGATTGCGCAGATTCCGGCGCTGCTGATTTCTCTCACCGCCGGCATGATCATTACCCGTGTGGCACCGGACGGACGCAAGGGTGCCAGCAACATGGGCGCCGAAATTGCCCGGCAAATGACCAGCGAACCCAAGAGTTGGATGATCGCCTCGGTGGGGATGCTTGCATTTGCCGCAGTACCCGGCATGCCTACCGGGGTGTTTATCCTTATCGCGACGATAACCGGTAGCTTGGGGTACTACCTGATGCGCCAGCGTCAACGGCAGGAGCAACCCGAAGCTGAAGCCGCAGAAGCGGTGCGTCCCGAAGAGAACGGTCGTGAGGACTTGCGTGGGTTTGATCCGTCAAGGCCATACCTGTTGCAGTTCTCTCCGGTGCTGCGAGGGACGCCTGAGGTGACGGATCTTGTCCACTCGATTCGCCAGGCCCGGAACGCACTGGTCGCCAATATCGGCTTGACACTGCCACCGTTCGAGGTGGAGCTCGATGATTCGCTCGCCGATGATGAAATGCGCTTTTGTGTGCATGAGGTACCGATGGTCAAGGCCTCGGTGGTCACTCATGTGGCGGTTGAGCGTAAGGCGCTGACGGTCGAGCCTGCACACGCGATACCGGGTTTGGCAGATCGCGATGAACAGCATTGGGTCTGGCTGGCGCCGAATGATCCGCTGCTCGATGATCCACAGGTGGAACGCTTCACCGCGGCGAGCCTGATCGTTGAGCGCATGAAGCAGGCAATGATGCTCAGCGGGCCCCAGTTCCTGGGGATTCAGGAGAGCAAGTCGATCCTTAGTTGGCTGGAGCACAACCAGCCGGAATTGGTTCAGGAGCTGCAGCGGATCATGCCGCTGTCGCGTTTTTCAGCGGTGTTGCAACGCTTGGCCAGCGAAGGTGTGCCGTTGCGGGCTGTACGACTGATTGTCGAGTCACTGATCGAGTACGGCCAGCATGAACGTGAGCCGGACGCGCTGGCCGACTACGCGCGCATTGCGCTCAAGGCACAGATCTACCATCAGTACAGCGAAGCCGACGGTCTGCATGCCTGGTTGCTGTCGCCGCAGACCGAAAACATCCTGCGTGAAGCGCTACGCCAGACGCAGACCGGGGTGTTCTTCGCACTCGACGACGAACATAGCGCGGCGTTGGTCGGGCTGCTCAACCAAGCCTTCTCGGTGCGCCCGAAACTCAAGAGCGTGATGTTGGTGGCGCAGGATTTGCGCAGCCCCCTGCGGACCTTGTTGCTGGAAGAATTCAACCACGTGCCGGTGCTGTCCTTTGCCGAGCTGAGCAGCACGTCCAAGGTCAAAGTACTGGGTCGTTTCGACCTGGGCCAGGATGAATTGATGCGCGGTGCGGTGGCATGAAGGTTGGTCTGGGTTCAGCACGGAGGGCTCGGTGATGTTCGAGCTGCGAGTGCTTGATGGGCTGCATCAAGGCGCTGCGTTGCCATTGTTTGGGGAGCAGTGGAGCATCGGTGCACACGCCGATGCTGACTTGGTGCTGAACGACCCGGGCATCGCCGAGCAGCATGCGCGGCTGCGACTCATCGACTCGAACTGGTCGGTGCAGGCTGAAGCGGGGCTTTTGCAGGATGCCGATGGTCAGATGTTGTCACAGATCGCACGCCTGGCGCTCAACGTCACGTTTTTGGTCGGCAGTGTGCGGCTGTGTGTGACCTTGGCCGATGAACCCTGGCCCCAGGCGCCCGCCCCCGTAGCGACAGCGTCGCCACGGGTCAATGAGCCTGCACGGGCGCTTAAGTTATCGGCCATCTCGCATTCGCAGCAGAAGCGTCTGATTACGCTGGTGCTGGTGGTGACGGTCATCTTTGTTGTGGTGGGCATGGCGTCCACCGGGAAGCCCGAGGCCATGGCTTCCTTGATGCCGCCTGTGGTGCAGAAACAGGAACTGGCCTCACCGTTTGAGGTACGCCAGCAGTTGTTGAAGATGCTCCGCGAACGGGAATTGAGCCAGCGAGTCGGTTTGCAAGTGATCAATGGGCAGGTCGCGCTCAGTGGGGACGTCTCACAGGATGAAGTGGACCTGGTCGCGCGCATGCTCAGCCGCTTTGGCGCGCAGTTCGACAGCGCGGTGCCGGTGATCAGCCGTGTGCGCGTACGCGATGGGACGTTGCCGTTCAAGATCGTACAGATCGTAGGTGGGCCCAATGGTCATGTGGTCCTGGAGGAGGGCAGTCGACTTTTTGTCGGGGATGAGGTGGACGGCCTGCGCCTAGTGTTGATCGACAACAGCAAGGTGGTCTTCGATGGCGTGCAGCGTTATGAGGTGCGCTGGTGAGCGCGGAACTGCAAGCACGCCTCGACGCCTGGCAGCAGCGCCAGGCCCAGTCGTTGGCCACTTTTGCGCCTGTGACGATGCGAGGTCGCATTCAGCGAGTCAATGGCATGTTGCTGCAGTGCCGGCTGCCTCAGGCGCATATCGGTGATTTGTGTCGGGTGGAGAAAAAACCTGGCGACTACATGTTGGCCGAGATCATTGGTTTTGATCAGCAAGATGCCGTGCTCAGTGCCTTGGGCAACCTGGAAGGGGTGCGGGTGGGCGCTGGCGTGGAGCGTCTTGGTGTAGCGCATCGGGTCCAGGTCAGCGACGCATTGCTGGGCCAGGTGCTGGATGGTTTCGGGCGGCCGATCACGGGAGAAGGCCCCAGTGCGTTTGTCGAGGCCGACTTGCCGGACACGAGTGCGGTGTTGTGTGAGGCGCCGTTGCCCACCGAGCGCCCGCGGATCAACCGCGCGCTGGCCACCGGGGTGCGCTCTATCGATGGCCTGCTGACGCTGGGCGAGGGTCAGCGCGTGGGTCTGTTCGCGGGGGCGGGCTGCGGCAAGACCACCCTGTTGGCCGAGATCGCCCGTAACGTTGAGTGCGATGTCATCGTGTTCGGTCTGATCGGCGAGCGGGGTCGGGAGCTGCGTGAGTTCCTCGATCATGAGCTCGATGAGCAACTGCGTTCCAAAGCAGTACTGGTGTGTGCCACGTCCGATCGTTCCAGCATGGAGCGCGCCCGTGCGGCCTTCACGGCGACTGCATTGGCTGAAGGGTATCGGCGCAAGGGGCTTCGCGTGTTGCTGCTGATCGACTCCCTGACCCGATTCGCCAGGGCCCAGCGCGAAATTGGCCTGGCCGCCGGCGAGCCCCTCGGTCGTGGCGGCCTGCCGCCTTCGGTGTACAGCCTGTTGCCGCGGCTGGTGGAGCGCGCCGGGTTGACGCGTGAAGGGGTGATCACGGCGATCTATACCGTGTTGATCGAGCAAGACTCCATGAACGACCCGGTGGCTGATGAGGTTCGCTCGCTGCTCGACGGTCATATCGTGCTGTCCCGCAAGTTGGCCGAGCGCGGGCACTACCCCGCAGTGGATGTGCTGGCGAGCCTGTCGCGGATCTTGAGTAACGTCGCCGAGGCTGCGGATATCCAGGCGGGTACGGCGTTGCGGCGTTTGTTGTCGGCCTATCAGCAAATCGAACTGATGCTCAAGCTAGGTGAATACCAACCTGGCAGCGATGCCTTGACTGATCTGGCGGTGGACAGTCGCCAGGCGGTCGACAATTTCTTGCGCCAGGACTTGCGTGAGCCTGCACCGATGGAGGGGACGCTGGCGCAACTCAAGGAGCTGACGGCCTATGTCCCTTTCTGATGTGTTGCTCGGTGAAGTCGAGACGTTGCGGCGCCTGCGTCGGCACCGGGCAGACCGGGCCGAACGTGCCTTGCGTGAGGCCAAGCGAGCCCAGCAGGCTCTGCTCGCGCATATCCAGCAGGCCCAGGATGCGCTTGAGCAAACCCGGCAGGAGGAGGCCCTGCAAAGTGCTCAGTTACTCAGCCAGCACCAGGGGCAGGTACTGACCCTGCAGGCCCTGAAATCCTGGGGAACCCAGGAGCGCTCCTTGTCGGCCAGCACCCGACGAGACATGGGGCAGTTGGAAGCCTTGCGGGGCCAGCGGGAAGAAAAGCAGACCCGCGTTGGCAGTGCCCAGAAACAGGTCACGGAATGCCTGCGGCAGGTGGAAAAACTTCAGGAGTTATCCCTTTTACTGGCGCAGGAGCCGATATGACCCAGGTTTCAGATAAACCCGCAGAACGCCCGCAGCTGCGGGAAACACGCGAGGCGCGAGAGTCGGGAATTGCAGGCGTAGTGCCCGCGGAGTTGACGCGGTTATTCGCCCAGTTTTGGGCCGATGACGGTGACGGCTCGGGTGCGGGAACTTCTCTGTCGGGAACGAAGGGCGTGGAGGGTGCAGCCATGATCGAGGCGCTTGCCGAACAACTGGCACCTCGTCTGCAGGCCGCTTCGCAGTGGCCGCTTCAGGCAGTGTTGTACCTGCCTCGCCTGGGGCGGATCAACGCCAGTGTGCGTCGCGAGCAGGGTGCTTGGAGTATCGACCTGGACGCGGAGGAAGAGGCTACTGCGCGTTGGCTCAGCGGCGTGCGGCAACAGGTTGAGGGCCGGTTTACGCAAATGCTGGGGCGGCCAGCCAGCGTGTTAATGGCCAATGTCGGCTTCGCATGATGGTGCCGCTGCTGACACTCCCTTTGGTCAACGGCGATACGGTTGCCGCCCGGCGTCGACTGGGACGTGGGCTGTTCCTGGCGTTTGAGGTGGCGGGGCAGGGCGGTCAGTTGCGGCTTGAGCCTGGACGTGCGCCCGCGGGTGGCGAGGCTGTGTGCTTTGAAACCGTGTGTGGTGTGCTGGCGCTCGCCGAGGCAGGACCGTTGCTTAGCCTGCTGGGTGAATGCCCGGTGACGCTGGCCCCGTCCGGTAATGATCCGGATTCGTGGTTCTGGGCGGTGTTCCAGCATCACCTGAGTCCTCAGGTGAGAGCGCTGTTCGGCTTTGTGCGATTGCTGGAGATCGATCGACCCACAGCGTTTGGCTGCCGACTCAGTGTGACCCTGGGGAAATCTCGGGTCGAGGGGTATGTGTGGCTGAGCGCCTTGAGCTTCCTGGCGTTGTGCGATGCCGGGCCATGGCGTGCTACGGCGGTGCCGATGCCCGCCTCGTTTCGATTGGCCATTGCGGTGACCGTTGGACGTCTGCAGTTACCGATCGCGCAGGCACGCAGCCTGAGGCCCGGTGATGTGCTGGTGCTTGAACAGATCTTTTTTCTAGCCCAGGGCAGTGGCTATTTACAGGTTGGTACCCAGCGACTGCGCGGTTGTATCGACGATGACACTGGACCGTTGCGCCTGACCCTAACTTCAATTGAGGACACGTCTGTGGACGAGGATTTCATAGCCCCCCACTACTCAGGGGAAGAGGAGGATGCACCCGTCATGGATGTATTCGGCCACGAACCGTTCGATGAGCTGAGCATGGCGCTGAACGTACGCTGCGGCACGCTGAACCTTACCCTGGGTGAGTTACGCAACCTCTCGCCCGGCGCGGTTTTGGGTATTGCCGGTTACGCGCCGGGCATGGCTGGCCTCTATTACGGGGACCGGCCTATAGGTCAGGGGCAGTTGGTGGAAATTGACGGCCGCCTGGGCTTGCAGTTGTCCCGCGTGATGTTCGGTCAATGACATTTCAGGGGGTAGACCCCCTCATCCTGGCGATATTCGTTGCTGCGTTGTCGTTGATGCCGATGCTGTTGATCATCTGCACATCGTTCTTGAAGATTGTCATTGTGTTGATGATCACCCGCAATGCCATCGGTGTGCAGCAAGTGCCGCCGAGCATGGCCATCAATGGCATAGCGTTGGCGGCCACCCTGTTCATCATGGCGCCGGTTGGCTACGCGATCGCCGAGCGCCTCAAGGTTTCCCCCCTGGACACGTCCAACGTGCAATTGTTTCTGCAGACAGGGCGTGAGGCCATCCAACCGTTGAGTGCCTTCATGCTGCGCAACGTGGACCCGGATGTGCTGACTCATCTGCTGGAAAATACCGCACGCCTTTGGCCGGCGAAAATGGCCCAAGAGGTACAACGCGAGGACCTGATCCTGTTGATCCCGGCGTTTGTCCTGTCGCAACTGCAGGCGGGGTTCGAGATCGGCTTTTTGATCTACATCCCCTTTATCGTCATCGATCTTATTGTCTCCAACCTGCTGCTGGCGCTGGGTATGCAAATGGTTTCGCCGATGACTATTTCCCTGCCGCTCAAACTGTTGTTGTTCGTGATGGTGTCCGGTTGGTCGCGTCTGCTCGACAGCCTGTTCCTTTCCTATCTCTGAGGGGCTTATGGAACCGATTGTGTTGTTCAAGCAGGGCATGCTGCTGGTGGTCGTACTGACGGCACCGCCGTTGATTGTGGCGGTGGTGGTGGGTGTGTTGACATCGCTGGTACAGGCGCTGATGCAGATACAGGACCAGACGCTGCCCTTCGGTATCAAATTAGTGGCGGTGGGTATCACCTTGATCATGACCGGGCGCTGGATCGGCGTGGAGTTGATCCAACTGATCAATCTGGCCTTCGACATGATCGGCCGCTCGGCCCTGAACTGAGGTAGCGCCTGTGCTGCTGTACCTGGAGTATCTGCCCAGCTTGCTCATCGGCATGGCGCGTATTTATCCCTGCGCCATTCTGGTGGCAGCGTTCTGTTTTCAACATATTCGCGGCAGGCTCCGCGGCACTATTGTGATGGTCCTGGCGCTGCTGCCCGCGCCGGGTATTCACGCGGCGCTGGAGGGGCACGACTATTCGGCGCTCATACTCGGTGGGCTGGTGCTCAAGGAAATTGCCCTGGGATTGTTGCTGGGGGTGCTGCTGTCGATGCCGTTCTGGATGTTCGAGGCAGTGGGAGCGTTGCTGGATAACCAGCGCGGAGCCTTGGCCGGTGGCCAGCTCAACCCTTCGTTGGGGCCGGATGCCACCCCGATGGGGCATTTGTTCAAGCAATTGGCCATTTTTCTTCTGATGACCACCCTGGGGTTGGGCGCGCTGACCCAGGTGATCTGGGACAGCTACCTGATCTGGCCTCCCACGGTGTGGTTCCCGCTACCGGCGGCGAATGGAATGAGCCTGTTTGTCGATCTGCTGGGCGATACCTTTACACACATGATGCTCTACGCAGCGCCTTTTATTGCGGTACTGCTGTTGCTGGAGTTTGGTATCGCGCTGCTGGGGGTCTACAGCCAACAGTTACAAGTGAGCACGCTTGCGCCACCGGTCAAATGCCTGGCAGGTATCGGTATTTTGTTGCTGTACTTTGCACTGCTGCAGGACCTGATCGTCGGGCGCATGAGCCTGCTGGGCGACTTGAAACACTCACTCGGTCTCTTGATAAAGGTCGCCACCCCATGAGTGATTCCGGCGAAAAAAAACACCCTGCCTCAGCCAAAAAACTGCGTGACCAACGCAAGAAAGGCCAGGTTGCCCAAAGCCAGGATGTCGCAAAGTTACTGGTGCTGACCGCCATCAGTGAGATTGCCTTGTTCACCGCCGAGACCAGCCTGCAACGCTTCCAGCAATTGATGATCTTGCCGATGTCACGCCTGACGCAGCCCTTTGCGCGAGCACTGGAAGAGGTGCTGTCCGAGGGTTTGGTGGTGTTTTTCTCATTCGCCCTGTTGATGGTCGGGGTTGCGATTGCCGCCAAGCTCATCAGCAGTTGGATGCAGTTCGGGTTGCTGTTCGCTCCGGAGACCCTGAAGCTGGATTTCAACCGCCTCAACCCGATCAGCCAAATCAAGCAAATGTTCTCAGCCCAGCAATTGATGAACCTATTGATGAGCGTTGCGAAAGCATTTCTTATTGCTTTGATTTTGTATGTGGTGATCCGGCCCTCATTGGGCACGCTGATTAACTTGGCCAACACGGATTTGCAAAGTTATATCCTGGCGTTGATTGCGCTGTTTCGTCACCTGCTGCATGCCTGCCTCGGCGTGCTGCTGGTGCTGGCGCTTATCGACCTGGTAATGGTCAAGCACTTCTTTGCCAAGCGCATGCGCATGACCCAAGTGGAGGTCGTCAAAGAGTACAAGGACATGGAAGGTGACCCTCACGTAAAAGGGCAGCGACGTGCACTGGCGCATCAGATGGCTCAGGAAGAACCCAAGGTCAAGCTGCCCAAGCTGGAAGAGGCCGATATGCTGGTGGTCAACCCGACTCACTTTGCCGTGGCCCTTTACTACCGGCCCGGTAAAACGGCGCTGCCCCTGCTGGTGAGCAAGGGCACAGATGGCGAAGCGCGCAAATTGATCCGGCGCGCCAAGGCGGCCGATGTGCCGGTAATCCAGTGTGTGTGGCTGGCCCGCACGCTCTACACGAAAAAACTGGGAGCCAGCATTCCCCGCGAAACCTTGCAGGCTGTGGCGCTGATTTACCGCACCTTGCGCGAACTCGATGATGAAGCCAAGCGCGAAACTCTGGAACTGCCGGAACTCGAGCAGCGTTAATCATCTGTCCAAGGCTTGCAGATTGGCCAGCGACAGCATCCGGCTGAGGACCCTGTCGAGGGTGCTGTTCGTTGCCGGCAATGCATGCCAGATCACCAAATGGCCTTTGGCGTCGAGGTAGATAAAACAGCCATCGAACGCCACCGCCTGTTCAAAACGTCGCTCCAACGCTCGCTGCAATTGCCCGGGCTGCAACGTTTCGCGAGCGACTTGCAGGGCCAGCCCTGGGCGATTTCCGGCGGGCAGTGAGCACACCTTGATACCGGGCGCGAGTGACAAGTGAGCAGCAGCGCCGCTCACCAGGTTGTCCAGAAATACCTGGCGTTTGTCGTCGGGCATTTCTTGGGTCCTCATCGTTCCAGCGACACAGTCTGGTAATCCGCCCGCTCACCGGCGGGGCCAGGTTCGACGCGCATCTGCGGCGGCCACCAGATCACCATCTTGTCCTTGGTCGATTGCGGGCGTGAGCACGAATCACCTTTGCAGGTGGGCGTACAGCCGGTGATGAGCAGCGCTGCGCCGATCAGGGTCATGCACAAAAGTCTGAGTTTCATGGCGTAGCCTTTTTATCGGAAGTGATCAAGGACGGACGGGGCACACTGACATGTTCATCCTTCAACGCGGGGCGCATGGCGATAAATACCTCGGCTTCTTCACCTGGCTTGAGCCAGGCGCGTGGCCACACGGTGACCCCGAGGGTCTGCGAGTTGCTGCATTCCTTTTCATCGATACGCACATTGCGCTTGAACTGGTTGCGCAACACCACGACCGCCACGTTGTATTCCGGTCCGGCGTACCACTGGCTGCGTTCGGTATTCAATGCCAGCAAGTCTCGGGTGCTGCACAAGGTGTTCAGCCCCAGAGGCATCGGTGCCGGGTTGAACGCCTTGGGCACCTCCCCGCTAACGAGGCGTGCCAGGGTGCTGATGATGTCACTGCGTTTGATCACCGGCTCATGAGGGGAATAGCGCCTGGCCAGTGGTGTGAGAGCGGCTTGTAACTCGCCCTGGTCGGCTTGCGGCAAGTAGCGTGACGGGTCGTCCTGGTCGCCGATGACGCGTGGTGTGAGGATAAACAAGCGCTCACGCCGATTATTCTGGCGTTCGGTCGAGGAAAACAGCGCCTTGCCCAACAGTGGAATATCCCCCAGCAGGGGGATCTTTTTTTGCCTGTCAGAACTTTCAGTGACGTGGAAACCGCCGACCACCAGCGAACGTTTTTCTTCCATCACAGCTTGTGTGCTGACCTTGCCCCGGCGCACATCCAAGTGATTGGGGTCGGGGTTGGTCTCGTCGAAATTGCCATCCTCAATATCCACTGCCAAATGGATTTGGTGAACGCCGCGGCTGGTGGTGACCCTGGGCACGACCTGAAAGCTGGTGCCCACGGTGACCGGTAAGATAGTTGCGTATTCGCTGCCGGGGGTCAGGTATTGGGTGCGGTTGAAGTCAATCACCGCAGGTTGGTTTTCTAGGGTGAGCACCGAGGGGTTTGAGACCATGGTTGCCAGCCCTTTGGCTTCCAGCGCGCGGATATCTGCGTAGAAGCGATCACGGTTCTCGATCGATAACTGCGACGAGGTACCGGGTGCCATGTTCGCGCCACCCCGGAAACGACTGTTCTGGAAGCCCCAGGTCACCCCGAATTCGCGCAACTGCGTGCGCTCGATATCCAGAATGATCGCATCGATTTCGATCAGCTTGCGCGCGACGTCAAGTTGCGTGATCAACTCACGGTACATGGCCTGGCGTTCCGGCAAGTCATAGATCAGCACCGCGTTGTTGCGCAGGTCGGCTTCGACGCGTATCCGGCTGTTGGAGACCGGCGCGCGCGGGGTCAATGCGGGGGCTGCGTCGAACTGCCCGCTATTGCCATTTGCACCGAGCATTTGGCCTAGCAATGGGTTGCCCAGCCGAGGGACGTTAGGGGTGAGCGGGGCAGGCTGGGACGTCGGGCGCCGGCTCAGTCCAGTGAGCGCAGAGGCAGAACGTGGTTCCAGCAGCCCCCGCAGAATAGTGGCGACGCCAGGTACGATGAGCTTCTCACCGCGATAATCCACGTGACGGTCTGCCGCACTGGCAAACTTCAGCGGGTAACTCAGCACGCTCTGCTTCTCATCCGGCGAGCGGCGCTGACTGCTGAACTGCTTGATCTGATCGATATAGCGCTTGGGGCCGGAGACGAGTACCACACCGTCTTCCGGCAACTCGCCCCAACCGAAACGGCTGTCGAGCAATCCGATATCGGTCAGCGCCTGCTTGAGGTCGGCAATCGTTTCTGAGGAGACTTCCAGGCGCGCGGACTCCTGCTGGTCCAGCGTACTGATGAAGAGGGTGTTGTTGTAGAGGTACCACTGAAAACGGTGCTCGACGCCCAGCCTGTCCAGCATCGATTGCGGGGTATTCGCGCGGATCTTGCCGTTGACGTCGCCTTCGAGCAGGCCCTCGATTTGCAGTTGCGTGCCGAAGGTCTGGGCGAAGTCTTCGAGCACTTCCCGTAAGGGTTTGTGTTCAGCTTCATAGGCGTAGGCGGTGTTTTTCCATTCGGCGGGGATGGCGGCAAGGCTGTTGTGCACCGGGGCCAGCAAGCAGGCAAATGCGACCAGGCATCGCCAGTCAGGCCGTTTGCAAGGAATTTCAGGCGGGTTGAGGCGCAAGCTGCTGCGCTTGAGGAGATTGTTATACATAAAAGCTTCCCTATCTAGTGCTGCAACGAGCGTAGCGACGTAGGTTTGAACGGATGGACCGGCTTGTTCAGGCGCGCGACAGTGGCGCGCCAGGTATCGCGTTGGTTGAGCAGGGACTCGATACAGCGCTGCAGATGCTGTGCGTCGTGTCTGTCGTGCACGCAATGAATCAGCCAGAGGTCACCCCTCACTGGAGACTGAGCGAGAGCACCCCGAAAATGTGCCAGGCTGACCGCTCCGAGTCGCATCCAGGTCATCAGCGTTGATTTATTGGGGGGGGATTGGGTCAATTGGACGCTTAGCAACAGAGTGGTCGAACAGAGACGCAGGACAACTTCGTCATCATTCTCGAATAATCTGAATTCCCCAGTGCCACGACTCAAATACTCGGCAAGTAACGCTTCCAATTTACTGTGCGCTGTCCAGGCCGGATTTGAGTAGCATGAACTGCACGCGGGTCTGCTCGTTCAGTGCATATTCAGATTTGCGATGGTGAGTGATGAGGTCGAAAAAAAATTCCATATCTTCCGCAGACCCGGAGTTGTTTTCTAGTGCGTAAGTGAGGTCTCGTTTAACGTGGCGTGCATCACTTAAGAGTTTGCTTTTAAAACCGTCGAAATAATTCATGGGATTTCCTCTAGGCGTACATCCCTTTTTGGTAAATATTTCAAATTGGTTCCATGGGACTCGGGTTTTATTTCATGAAATGTATTCATTCGTCTTATTTCAAAGGGCCGTCATCATTTTTCATGAGGGTGTTGACCATGGAGATCCAGTCAATGCGGAAGTCGCCCTCTTCGGTATTCAATAGGAGCATTTGCGGTTCGATCGAATTTTCTGCGCGCAGCGTCCAGTGATTATTACCGCCGCTGTCCAGGCATCGCCTTACAGTCTCAAGTTCATGTGGGTTGCACACCAGTGTTGCTTTGATTGCGGGAACGTGGCATGCCACCAGTTGCTTGATAAGGGCGGCAATGCGGTGTGGGGCGGGCGTTTCTTCAAGGAGCAAATAGATAGCCTGGTTGGCAATCGACGTAGCGTGTCGTTCGAGGCTGTCACATAACGCCTGACGCTCGACTTCCCAACGTTGAAGTTGGGTATTCACACGCTGCCATATTTCCAGGCCGGCTTTTTCGAGCAAGGCTTCACGTTGTTCGTGTGCCTCTCGAAGTAATTGCCTAGCCGCTGCCTTCGCCTGTTCCACCACGTCACCGGCCAGGGTGTAACTTGCGAGTGCTTCGCACGAGACCAGGCTTCCCGGGACGGGAGGTGTTGCGCCAAGCGAGTCGATTTTGCGTCGGCATAACATCATTGATCTCCCTGTTCCCATGAATCAAAAGCGTCACTGTTGCCGTTCGTGCCCATCCGCCATACCACCGCATGCCAGAGGGTATCGAGACGGCTATGAGAGCCGTTGAGCGTCAGTGTTTTTTCTTCCAGGTCAAGGACGCGTCGGCGAGGAAAGCGCAGCCTGATTCGTTGCCAGGTAGCAGGGCTGATCCAGACGCGTAGTAATTGCAACGGATCGTTATTGGGCTGCAGGATATCAACGGGCAACGCTTTGGACAGACTGTTACACCACTGGTGATGGTGCTTATCCAGTGCCGTTGCGTAGGTAGGACGGTAGATGCCGTCGATCAGGGCGAGGCCCAGATCCAGTTGTTTCATTGAAGCAACTGCCAATTGAAGTACTGTGGGGTCAGGTACTGGAGGCAGGCAGGGGGCAACGCCGTAATGTGTACCCGTGACTACCTGCCGACTGCGATGAAGCTCCACAAGCGCGGCGTATTTTTTTATCGTTTTCCAGTCTTCATGCGCATGTAACCATGGGGCTGCCCACCATTGGGCCCATACAAGATTACTCATTGTTTGAATGCGCCGGCAGGTCATGGGATGGCCCATGTGTTTGAGCCGGTAATACAGAGTCGTGCAGGACTTGTTGGGTTCGCTTATGCCAGAACACGCCTGCCGATATCAAAAGCACTATGGCAAGCAGCGTGACAGTCACTAGGGTTTGCCAAAAAAAGATGTCATCTCCAGGAACCAGAAACGGCCCAAAGTAGGCCAGCCGCTGTGGGTCCAGATAAGCTGTCGCGGGCACGAAGACGACTGTCAGTTTTTGCGGGTTGTCGACTGCTACGGCCATACCCGGAATGCTACTTGCAACCATCCTGCGAACACGCGCCCTGATTTTGTCCGGGTCAAGCCGCGGGTCATGTTTAATGAACACGGAGGCGGAGGCGGGTTGTACCGGCTCCCCCGGAGCAACACGCTCCGGCAATACCACATGTACGCGGGCTACGACAACGCCGTCAATGTTCGATAAAGTTGTTTCCAACTCTTGGGATAATGCGTAGATGTAGCGGGCTCTTTCTTCCAGCGGCGTTGAAATCACGCCTTCTTTACGAAAGGTGTCGCCCAGCGTAGCGCGTGCTGCTCGAGGGAGCCCGACGGCCTCGAGTGTTCGTACGGCACGCGCCATGTCGGATGCATTGACAACCACAATGACGCCATCTTTTTCGGGGACTTTCGTGGCGCGAATATGTTTGTCTGCCAGTTCTGCTACGACTTCATTGGCCTCCTGTTCAGTGAGTTGGCGATGAAGCTCGACACGTTCACTGCAGGCATTCAATAGGAATGAGAAAAACAGGATGAATGCGATATATAGCGGGCGGTTCATTTTAACCTACTGGAGGTTGCTGATTTTATCGATACATTGGGCCGTCTTGCCGACGCTCTTCGTCAACAGGTGCGTCAGTAGCAAGGCGTCGGAAAGCTGACTTGGATATTTTCTAGCCTCGTCGAGTTTGTTTGTGCCGCTGAGTGCGCGCAAACTCTTGGTCATGCGATCAGTGACGGAAGTTAGCGTGTCGGCGGCGTCGGCAAACAGGGTGGGTGGATTGAAATGACTGACCGCCATGTTCGGGAATGAAGAGGGAGTCAAGGCCGAGTTGAAAAAGTTCACATCTGTACTTGAGGCGTGCACGTCGTCTGTTCTGGAGACACCAGACAGTCTGATTTCAGCAGGATTTATAACGTTTATCATCATGGAGCCCCGCCGCTGAGTGGTATAGATTTGCAGTGTTTAGTGGGAATAGCAAAGTTCACTTGATGGCCTCTCCGCAGAGGTATGTCGGAAAGGCCAAGGTGCTATCGTTTAATTACAAGCGCAGGGCGTCAACGGCTGATTTGATACCGCTGGTATTAGCATTTTCTGCCGCTTTGAATGCGTTTTTTACGCCATCCGCCCGTTTTTTTGCTTCTGAGGCTTCAAGGCCTGCGTCGGCATCTTGAGCAGACATGCTGCTGTTATTGCCGAAACCGCCCGAATAAGGTGAAAAGGATGAGCTGCCAGGAATAGCCATGTTGTTTCTCCTTGTATAACGTTAGTTTTACTGGATTCAGCGATACTTTAAGACGGGGTTATCACCGCAATGCTGTTCCACTATTTATGTGGTTCAAGAGATGTATGCGTTCCCTGCGGCACTGGAAGGTATGTTTCAAAAAATGTGCTACTTTTTGCCCGGCGCACGTTCAAGGCATTCTCAGTTCAGTGATACGCCTAGATGCTTCATTCGGTGGTAGAGCGTTCTTTTGGCAACACCCAGCTCATTCGCCACACTGTCGACACAGTGGCTGTTTTGACGAAGCGACTCCTCAATCAGCGACTTCTCCATCTGATGCAAGCGTGTCTTCAGGCTCATGTCTAGTTCCTGGCGGATCATCACTGTAGTAGAGAGCGGTGGCAGGCCGAGTACGAAGCGCTTCGCCGTGGAGCGTAGCTCGCGGACATTGCCTCTCCAGGAGTGGCACAGCAACTGCTGTAACAGCTGGTTACTGGGAGGGGGAGGGGGATGGCATTTGAAGTGATCAGCCTCCTGCTCAATCATCTCAAGGAACATAGGTATGATCCGCCCTGGCTGATCCCGCAACGTTGGGAGGTGGATACCTACGACATTCAAGCGAAAGTATAGGTCGCGACGGAAGGTACCTTGCTCGACCATGTCGTGCAGGGCGTGTTGGGCTGATGCAATCACGCGCATGTCTACTGGGATGAATCGGGTAGAGCCTAAACGTTCCACCCCACGGGATTCCAATACGCGTAAAAGTTTTGCTTGCAGCGTCAGCGGCATGCTGTCGATTTCATCTAGGTATAAGGTGCCCAGATGGGCCGCTTCAATGAAGCCAGCCCGAGATTGCATGGCGCCCGTGTAGGCGCCACTGTTTACGCCGAATAGCTGGCTTTCGGCAAGGCTTTCCGGAATGGCAGCACAGTTGACCGCGACGAAGTTTCCTTTGCGGCGGGAGAGGTGGTGTATATGGTGCGCCAAGGTATCTTTACCAGTACCTGTTTCTCCCAGTAGCAGAATATCTACATCGAGAGCCGCTGTGCTATTTACCGTGGTTTCGATACTCGGGCAATCAGAAAAAGATATATCTGTTATAAGCCTATTCTGACTGAGCGTCGACATAGCGTTTTGCTCCAGTGTGGTGGCTGCTTTATGTGGGTATATCTCCATGTGCACTCAGTTAAACAGGATTTTTTTCTGATGTCATGATCCCGTCAGTGCATAACATCATGTTTAAGGCTTAAGCAGTGGGTGTTAAAAACTATCAAGGTTCTATTGGCTTGTTTATAAAAAATGGGTGTAAGAGAAGTCTTAAAATAATAAGGAATAGCTTTGGTGCGAGCGGTTTTTTTCGGTAAAAGGTGCGGTGTAGTGGTCTAATTTCCCCGGACACCTCGATAGGTGGAGAATGCATCTATCGAGGAGTTTTTCATGACTGGCAAACGCAGGACATTCGACGACAGCTTCAAGCTGCAAGTCGTAAAAATGATCAAG
>NZ_CAXAQM010000027.1:0-74299 GCF_963970525.1 Pseudomonas sp. EA_65y_Pfl1_P113 | reverse complement strand
CGCCTTCCACACCAGGAACAGGCCACCGGCGATCAGGATCATGTCCTTCCACGAGAACCCCTGGCCGAGTACTTCGAATACCGGCGTGGTCAGTTGCACGATAAACGCGATGGTGCTCAACAGGCCCAGGCGCAATATCAACGCCATGCTGATACCAATGCGCCGTGCCTTGGCCCGATGCTTCTGCGGCAGCTTGTTGGTGAGGATCGAGATAAAGATCAGGTTATCGATGCCAAGCACGATTTCCATGACGATCAAGGTGGCCAGGGCAACCCAGGCGGTGGGGCTGGCAGCCAGCTGTAACAGGTAATCCATAGGTCAGTCCTGACGTTGTACGGGAAATTAAGTGCGGGCAGTTAGGCTTCTTTACTGTTCGATTCTGATGCTTTCTCTTCCTGATCATCCTTCTTCTGCGGGGTGATCAGGCCGTTTGTCGCTTCACTCAATGCCTGTTCGGCGGCTTTGTGGGTGTCATCGATCGCTTGCTTGGCCGACTCGGTAGCCTTGCCCAACACTTGCTGGGCGCTTTTTTCGACCTGATCGCAACCGCTGATCACTACCAATGAAAGCGCAAGCAACGATGCCGCGCCCAGAAAATTGAGTTTCATGACGTATTCCTCGTTAGAACCATTGGGTCCAAATAGTGGCCCCGCGATAGCGAGGCATTCTATGCAGGAGAACAGTTCAGGAAAATTCGTATTTTCCCCGCGTATACTTCGCTTTTTACGAAGTGATGGGCGCCATGCTCAATTACCGACAACTGCACTACTTCTGGGTGGTGGCCAAGACTGGCAGCATCGTGCGCGCCTGTGAGCAGCTTAACCTCACGCCCCAGACCATCAGCGGGCAGATCAGCCTGCTTGAGCAGACCTTTGGTGTCGCGCTGTTTCAGCGCGTCGGTCGCCAGTTGGAGCTGACTGAAGCCGGGCGCCAGGCTTTGCCGTATGCCGAGCAGATGTTCCAGACCGGTAATGAATTGGAAGCCATGCTGCGCGCACAACCCGACGAACAACAGATCCAGTTTCGCGTCGGGGTGGCGGACGTGGTGCCCAAATCCATCGTCTACCGGCTGATCGCGCCGACCATGGAGCTGAGCGAGCCGATCCGCATCACGTGCCGCGAGGACAAACTCGAACGCCTGCTGGCTGACCTGGCGATCCAGCGCCTGGACTTGGTGATTTCCGACAGCCCCATGCCGACGCACCTGGATATCAAAGGCTACAGCCAGAAGCTGGGAGAATGTGGCATCAGTTTTTTCGCCACCCAAGCCTTGGCTGACAGATATAGCGGCGACTTCCCACACTGCCTGCATGGCGCACCACTATTGATTCCAGGTGCGGAAACCGTCGTGCGCAGCCGTTTGCAGCGCTGGTTTGCCGAGCAACAGATTCAACCACGGATCATCGGTGAATTCGATGACAGCGCCTTGATGCAGGCGTTTGGCCAGTCCGGCAGCGGCATCTTCATCGCCCCCAGCGTGATCGCCGATGAGGTGGTGCGCCAGTACGGCGTTGCACTGATTGGCCAGACCGTGGCGGTGACCGAGTCCTTCTACGCGATCTCGGTGGAACGCAAGGTCAAGCACCCCGGCATCGTGGCGATTACCGAAGGTGCTCGGCGGGAGTTGTTTACCCCCCCGTCCTGACGGATCAGGCGTTGGAGGCGACCGGTTGCTTGGCGGTCATCAGCCACAATGCCAGCAGGATCGACACCAGGATAAACCCGGACGCCGCAAAACCCAGGCTGCCCAGGCCGAGTGTGTCGATCACATGGCCGCCGACCAGCGCCCCCAGGCCGATCCCCAGATTGGCCCCGGCAATATTCAGCGACGCAGCAAACGCAGGCGCATGGGGCGCGGCTTTCATCAGTCGTACATGGCTGACCAGGAACATCGCCGCCTGGGTCACGCCCCACACCGCCATCGCCGCCGCCAGGCCGACGGTGGAGTGAATCGCCGGCACCAGTGCCACCATGCCGGCGATCATGAAGCCGCAGAACAGCATGGACGCGATCAACGGATGGCGATCCACCGCGCGCCCACCCAACGAATTGCCAATCAAACCGACCGCGCCAAAGCCCATCAAGCACCAGCCCACCAACGTGCCATCGAACCCGGCCAGGCGCTCAAGGATGTCTGCCAAGTAGGTGTAAGCGGTGAACATGCCGCTGAACACCAGGATCGACAGCAGGATATGGCCCTGCATCAGCGGGTTGCGCAGGATCTTGAATTGCGAGCGCAACGTCACTTCATCGTGCTTCGGCGCCGTCACTGGCAGGTAGATAAACAACAACAAGGCCTTGGCCACCGCCACCACCGCAAGAATGGCAAACGCGCTGCGCCAGCCGAACATGTCGGAAATCAGCGTGCCCACCGGAATGCCGAACACCGTGGCGCAGACGATACCGAAGCCAATCTTCTCGATGGCGCGCCCAGCGAACTCGGGGCCGACGATGTCCACCGCCGTTTCGCTGGCGAGCGCCCAGAACACCGGCAAACCCAGCGCCGGAATCAACCGCGCCACCGCCATCACCCAGATGTTCGGTGCCAGTGCCGCCACGGTATTGGCCACGCCAAACATGATCAAAATGCTGATAAACAGCCGCTTGCGTGGGAAACGCGCGCAATAGGCCGTCAGAAACGGGCCGAACGCCGCCACGGTGAACGCAAACAACGTCACCAGCAGCCCGGCCTGGGACACGCTGACATTCAGGTCGCGGGCGATGGACGGCAATAGGCCGACGATGACGAATTCTGTGGTCAGCACAGTAAAGCCAGCGGCCGACAGGAGCAGAATGGGAAACAGCATGAAAACTCCAGAAACAACGACATCAACGACAACCCGGAGGGCTCGCTGAAGGATAGGAAACGTGAGAGGCCGGAATCTTAACAGAGTCTGTCGGGCTGGGCGAAAACCGAAGAACGCGGGTGACGGAATGCCGCACCGGCAGGGACATTTCCTACAGCATGCTAGACTCCGCGCCTGCTTCCTACACCCTCCCTGCTTGCAATGCTGCGCCCCACTAAAAAAACTAGAGACAACTGCTTATGACTGCTGCCCCTTCCCTCCTGCAACGACTAGCGCGCGTCAGCCTGGTCACGCAAATCGTCATTGGCCTGATCGCGGGCATTCTGCTGGCCTTGCTGCTGCCCGAGGCGGCGAAAGCCACCGGGTTTATCGGCAAGATGTTCGTCGCGGCGCTCAAGGCTGTTGCACCGATCCTGGTGTTTGTGCTGGTGATGGCGTCGATCGCCAACCACAAGCATGGCCAGGAAACCCATATCAAACCGATTCTGTTCCTGTACCTGCTGGGCACGTTTGCCGCTGCAGTGGTGGCCGTGATCGCCAGCACACTGTTCCCCTCGCCACTGGTACTCGCCACCCACGATGCGACGCTCAGTGCCCCAGGTGGTATTGGCGAGGTGTTGCAAGGCTTGTTGCTGAGTGTGGTGGACAACCCGATCAGCGCACTGATGAATGCCAACTTTATCGGCATCCTGGCCTGGGCCATCGGCATGGGCATTGCCATTCGCCATGCGGGCGAAACCACCCGCACGGTGCTGGATGACTTGTCCAACGGGGTCACGCTGATTGTGCGTGTAGTGATCCGCTTTGCGCCGCTGGGCATTTTCGGCCTGGTGGCCTCGACCCTGGCCACTTCCGGTTTTGGCGCCCTGCTCGGCTATGCCCACCTGCTGGTGGTGCTGATCGGTTGCATGCTGTTTGTGGCGCTGGTGATCAACCCGGCCATCGTGTTCTGGAAACTGCGTCGCAACCCTTACCCGCTGGTGCTGCTGTGCCTGCGTGAAAGCGGGATCACCGCGTTCTTCACCCGCAGCTCGGCAGCGAATATCCCGGTCAACCTGGCGTTGAGCAAGCGCCTGGGCCTGCATGAAGACACTTACTCGGTGTCGATCCCGCTCGGTGCCACCATCAACATGGCCGGTGCCGCGACCACCATCACCGTGCTGACCCTGGCCGCCGTGCACACCTTGGGCATTGCCGTCGACCTGCCTACCGCAGTGCTGCTCAGCGTGGTTGCAGCCATCTGCGCCTGCGGCGCATCCGGGGTCGCGGGCGGTTCGCTGCTGTTGATCCCGCTGGCGTGCAGCCTGTTTGGCATTCCCAGTGAAATCGCGATGCAGGTAGTGGCCGTAGGCTTCATCATCGGCGTGCTGCAGGATTCGGCGGAAACAGCGCTCAACTCCTCTACCGACGTGCTGTTCACCGCAGCTGCATGCCTGGGCAAAGAAGAACAACCGGCTTAAACGCCGCGCATAAAAAAACCGGGGCGGTTCTTGAATGAACCGCCCCGGTTTTTTTTGGTGTTTAGAACGCGCCCATGTAGTCGCGCTTGCCCACGTCCACACCGTTATGACGCAGCAAAGCGTAAGCGGTGGTGACGTGGAAGAAGAACTGCGGCAGGCCGTAGGTCAGCAGGTAGGACTGGCCGCTGAAGCGCTTCTCTTTAGGCGTGCCTGGGCGAGTGATGATCTCGATGCCTTCCTTGCCGTCGATTTGCTCAGGCTTAAGGGTGTCGACAAACGCCAGGACCTTGGCGATCAGCGCTTGCAGGTCGGCGAAGGTGACTTCGGTATCTTCATATTTCGGCACTTCGATCTCGGCCAGGCGTGCGGACACGCCCTTGGCGAAGTCGACGGCGATCTGCACCTGGCGCACCAGCTGGAACATGTCCGGGAACAGGCGCGCTTGCAGCAAGGCGTTCGGCTCGATGTTCTTGGCGGTGGCGTGGGCTTCGGCTTTGGTCAACACGCCGCTCAGGGCGGTGAGCATTTGCTTGAAGACTGGGATGGAAGCGGCGTACAGGGAAATAGTCATGGCAGTCTCGCAGTAATGGCAGGATTGGAACCAGCGGCGATTATAGCCATGCCCATCGCTTGTCTTTTATTTTTTCAGGATTAGGCTAGGCAGTTCACTGCATAGGGAAAGCGCGATGACCGCCGAGCACGACACCGACACCCCTGAGCCGCGCCTGAACAGCACGGAAATCCGCGTCTTGGGCTGCCTGATCGAAAAACAGGCGACCAACCCGGAAACCTATCCCCTGACCCTCAATGCCCTGGTCCTGGCCTGTAACCAGAAGACCAGCCGCGAGCCGGTGATGAACCTGAGCCAGGGCCAGGTCGGTCAAAGCCTGCGCGCGCTGGAAGGCCAAGGGTTTACCCGCCTGGTGATGGGCAGCCGCGCCGACCGCTGGGAGCATCGCGTGGACAAGGCGCTGGAATTGGTGCCGGCCCAGGTGATCCTGACCGGGCTGCTGTTTTTGCGCGGGCCGCAGACCGTCAATGAACTGCTGACGCGCAGCGGACGCATGCATGATTTCGAAGATGCCGAACAGGTGGTGCATCAACTTGAGCGCCTGATTGCGCGAGGGCTGGCGGTGTTGGTGCCGCGTCAGGCGGGCCAGCGCGAAGATCGCTACACCCATGCGCTGGGCGATCCGGCCGATATCGAATTGATACTCGCGGCGCGTGGCAGTCCGGTGGAGCGCGGGGCTGGGGTTTCGGTAGACCGCCTTGAAGAACTTGAAGCGCGGATCGCGGCGCTTGAAGAGCGGCTGGCTCAGTTGGAACAGGGCTGACGGCATCCTTGTGGCGAGTTCCCTCGCCACCGTTTCAGATCAAGGCGTTAAATAGCATGCCTACGGCCACCAATACGCACAGGCTGGCAAACCCGACCTGCAAGGCGCGCGCAGGGATTACCGAACACAGGCGTCGACCCGCCAACATGCCGACGATGCTGGCGCCGATAAATACCCAGCCCACCGGCTCGATGCGCACCCCCGCATGAAACGCGCCAGCAACACCGACCAGCGAGAGCAGGCTGATCACCATCAGAGAGGTGGCGACAATTCCGCGCATCTGCACATCGGTCAGTTGCTTGAACGCCGGCACGATGAGGAAGCCGCCGCCCACGCCGAGCAAGCCCGATACAGCCCCTGTCACCGCGCCGAGGGCGGCCAGGGTCGCGCTGCATTTGGCGGTCCAGGCGAAGCGCCCGGTCTGCTGGTTGAGCATGCAGTTCTTCTGGCCCCAGGAGGCGGTACCATGGTCACTCGGCCCGGCGTCGCGCTTTTCGCGCTGCAACATGCGCCAGGCCACCAGCAGCATCAACGCGCTGAACAGGCCCATCAACACCGCTTCCGCCAACTGGTGGGCGAGGAACACCCCCACTGGCGAAAAAAGCGCGCCAAGCAAGGCGATCAGCAACGCGGCGCGGTAGCGCACCAAGCCATGGCGCAAACCGTCGATCGCCCCCACCGCTGCCGCCGCGCCGACGGCAAGCAACGACACCGGCGCAGCCTGGGTCATGCTCATGCCCAAGCCCAGCACCAGCGCCGGCACGCCAAGGATGCCGCCACCCGCGCCCGTCAGGCCCATGACCAAGCCCATCAATAATCCCAACACACTGGCCAGCAGCATTCAGTCCACCTTGCTAAGACGGGTCAGCCACTCGCGGCCCTTGAGCATGCCGTTCCAGTAGAACCACGGCAGCAAGGTGGCCTTGAGGAACCACATCGAACGTCGGGCCTGGGTCGGGTCCAGGGGGAAGGTCGGCAGCAACTTGCCGCCGTAGCCGAACTCGGCGAGCACCACCTTGCCCTTCTCCACCGTCAACGGGCACGAACCGTAACCGTCGTACTTGAGCGGCAGCGCCGCCTGCTTGCGCAGGGCCAGCAGATTCTCGGCGACCACCACGATCTGCTTGCGCACGGCGGCGGCGGTCTTGGCGTTGGTGGTGCCACATACATCACCCAGGCCGAAGATGTGCGGGTAGCGCAGGTGTTGCAGGCTATGGGGGTTCACTTCGCACCAGCCGGCAGCGTCAGCCAATGGACTTTGTCTGATGAAATCCGGGGACACCTGCGGTGGGACCACGTGCAGCAAGTCGAAGGATTTTTCTTCAACGCTGACACTGCCTTCGGCGTCTTTCACTTCGAACCAGGCCTTGCGGGCCGGGCCGTCGACTTTCACCAGGTTGGCGTTGAACGCCAGGCGGGCGTTGTATTTTTCCACGTACTTCATCAACGGTGGCACAAAGGTCGCCACACCAAACAGTGCTGCACCGGCCAGGTTGAATTCAACGTCGATGTTTTTCAGAGTGCCCTGTTTTAGCCAGTGATCGCAGGACAGGTACATGGCCTTTTGCGGCGCACCCGCGCATTTGATCGGCATGGCCGGCTGGGTGAAGATCGCCTTGCCGCCCTTGAGTTGCTGCACCAGCTGCCAGGTATAGGCAGCGTGCTCGTAGCTGTAGTTGGACGTCACGCCATGCTGGCCGAGGGTGTCCTGCAGCCCTTCGACTTTTTCCCAGGCCAGGCGCAGGCCGGGGCAGACGATCAGGTTGTTCCAGCTGACGCGCTGGCCGCTGTCGAGGACCAGGGTTTGCTCGTCCGGCAGCAGTTCGGTGACGGCGGCTTGCACCCAGGTGACGCCATTGGGCAGTACGTCGGCCAGTGGCCGGCGGGTCTTTTTGACGTCGTATGCGCCGCCGCCGACCAACGTCCAGGCAGGCTGGTAGCAATGGTATTCACTCGGTTCGATCAGGGTGATATTCAGCTGGGGGTCGCGCTTGAGCAGGCTGGCCACCAGGCCGATGCCCGCCGAGCCGCCGCCGATGACAACGATATCGCCACTGATGGTTGGGCCCCAGTGTTGTTCGGTCATGGTCTATCGCCTTTTATCGTCAATGCACACAAGGGGCGTTGCCGTATGGCGTCACGTCCCGTTACAGGTCGATCCTTTGCCTCGGACCGTTTTTTTCCCTTAAGCTCGCAAGCCTATGTGGAAAACATCTCGAATGTAAGCCGCAATCCGCTACCAAGGACCGCCGCCATGCCCGCTTTGATTCAAGCCTTTCTGGATGAGGCATCGTCGACCTACACCTACGTCCTACATGAAGCAGATGATGGCCCCTGTGCCATCGTCGACTCGGTGCTCAATTACGACCCGGCCTCCGGGCGCACCGACACACGCCAGGCCGACAAAGTCATCGCCTATGTGCGTGAACATCGCTTGCAGGTGCAGTGGCTGCTGGAAACCCATGCCCATGCCGATCACCTGTCCGCCGCGCCGTACTTGCGCCGCACGCTGGGCGGCAAGATCGCCATCGGTCAGTCCATCAGCAAAGTGCAGGGCGTGTTCAAGAACCTGTTCAACCTCGAGCCGGAGTTTCGTGCCGACGGCTCGCAGTTCGATCACTTGTTTGCGCCGGATGAGGTGTTTCACATCGGCAACATCAAGGCCCAGGCCCTGCATGTGCCCGGTCATACCCCTGCGGACATGGCCTATTTGATCGACGACCGGTTGATCCTGGTGGGTGACACGTTGTTCATGCCGGATGTGGGCACGGCGCGTTGTGATTTTCCCGGTGGGGATGCGCGGCAGCTGTATGCGTCGATGCGCAAGTTGCTGGCCTTTCCTTTGGAGACTCAATTGTACGTATGCCATGACTACCCGCCTGAGGGGCGTGAGGCGAAATGCCTGACGACCGTGGCTGAGCAGCGCGCGGGTAACATTCATGTGCATGACGGGGTGGATGAGGCGGCATTTGTAGAGATGCGTACAACGCGCGATGCGGGGCTGGGGATGCCGACGTTGCTGTTGCCGGCGATCCAGGTGAACGTGCGAGCGGGAAATATGCCGCCGGCAGAGAGCAATGGGGTGACTTACCTGAAGATCCCACTCAATCAACTTTGAAACGTTTAACCCTGTGGGCGCTGGCTTGCCTGCTCCCACATTTGGCCCGCGGTGATTCAGTTAATTATCAGCCGCCCAGGTTGATGCCGTTGGCGGGCAGCGGCAGTGCGGTTTTGTAACGCACTTGCTTGAGGGCGAAGCTGGAGCGGATGTTGGCGACGCCTGGCACTTTGGTCAGGAAGTCCATCATGAAGCGTTCCAGTGACTGGATCGTCGGTACCAGCACGCGAATCAGGTAGTCCGGGTCGCCGGCCATCAGGTAGCACTCCATCACTTCCGGGCGGTCGGCGATCGCGCCTTCGAACTGTTGCAACGCCAGCTCATTCTGTTTTTCCAGGCTAACGTGGATGAACACGTTGACGTGCAGCCCCAGCAGGTCGGCGTCCAGCAAGGTCACCTGGTCGCGAATCAAGCCCAATTCTTCCATCGCCTTCACCCGGTTGAAACACGGCGTGGGCGACAGGTTGACTGAGCGGGCCAGGTCGGCGTTGGTGATGCGGGCGTTCTCCTGCAAAGCGTTGAGAATGCCGATATCAGTACGATCCAGTTTGCGCATGAGACAAAATCACCTGTTTATTATGGTTATGCAGTTTTTTTATCCGCAAATGATCCCGAGCGCAATGAAACACAGATAAATATTCTTCTACGCCCCGCCTATGATTGTTGTAGGACAAGATTTCTCCTACCCGGAGACTGACTGTCAGCTAGCGCGCCCACTACAAGAAATTCACAAGATAGAGCGTAGAAAGCCATGACCCAGCAGTATGAACCACTGCGCCTGCACGTCCCTGAACCCTCGGGCCGCCCAGGCTGCAAGACCGACTTTACCTACCTGCGCCTGACCGACGCGGGCCTGGTGCGAAAACCCGCCATCGACGTAGAACCTGCCGACACCGCCGACCTTGCCAAAGGCCTGATACGCGTGCTCGACGACCAGGGCCAGGCCCTGGGCCCGTGGGCTGAAGGTGTCCCCGTCGAGATCTTGCGCAAAGGCATGCGTGCCATGCTCAAGACGCGGATCTTCGACAACCGCATGGTGGTCGCCCAGCGTCAGAAAAAAATGTCTTTCTACATGCAAAGCCTTGGCGAAGAAGCCATCGGCAGCGCCCAGGCCCTGGCCTTGAACATCGACGACATGTGCTTCCCCACCTACCGCCAGCAAAGCATCCTGATGGCGCGCGAGGTGCCGCTGGTCGACCTGATCTGCCAACTGCTGTCCAACAAGCGTGACCCGCTCAAGGGCCGCCAGTTGCCGATCATGTATTCGGTAAAAGACGCCGGTTTCTTCACCATTTCCGGCAACCTCGCCACCCAATTCGTCCAAGGCGTGGGCTGGGGCATGGCCTCGGCGATCAAGGGCGATACCAAGATCGCCTCCGCCTGGATCGGCGACGGTGCCACCGCCGAGTCCGACTTCCACACTGCCCTCACCTTCGCCCACGTGTACCGCGCGCCGGTGATTCTCAACGTGGTGAATAACCAGTGGGCCATCTCCACCTTCCAGGCCATTGCCGGCGGTGAAGCCACAACGTTCGCCGGACGCGGCGTGGGTTGCGGTATCGCCTCCCTGCGCGTGGACGGTAACGACTTCATCGCGGTGTACGCCGCCTCCGCCTGGGCCGCCGAGCGTGCGCGCCGCAACCTCGGGCCGACGCTGATCGAGTGGGTCACCTACCGCGCCGGGCCGCACTCCACCTCTGATGATCCGTCGAAATACCGCCCAGCCGATGACTGGAGCCACTTCCCACTGGGCGACCCGATTGCCCGCCTCAAGCAGCACCTGATCCGCATTGGCCAGTGGTCCGAAGAGGAACACGCGGCGGTCAGTGCCGAACTTGAGGCCGAAGTGGTCAAGGCGCAGAAAGAAGCCGAACAGCACGGCACCCTCGCCGGCGGCCAGATTCCAAGCGCCGCGACCATGTTCGAAGACGTCTACAAAGAGATGCCGGAGCACTTGAAGCGCCAGCGTCAAGCGTTGGGGATCTGACATGAACGATCACAACAACAGTATTGAAGTGGAAACCGCCATGACCACCACAACCATGACCATGATCCAGGCGCTGCGCTCGGCCATGGACGTGATGCTTGAACGTGATAACAACGTGGTGGTTTTCGGCCAGGACGTGGGCTATTTCGGCGGCGTATTCCGTTGCACTGAAGGCTTGCAGACCAAATACGGCAGCTCGCGTGTGTTTGACGCGCCGATCTCCGAAAGCGGCATTATCGGCGTGGCGGTGGGCATGGGAGCCTACGGACTGCGCCCGGTCGCCGAGATCCAGTTCGCCGACTATGTCTACCCCGCCACCGACCAGATCATCTCCGAAGCCGCGCGTCTGCGTTATCGCTCGGCCGGCCAGTTCACCGCACCGTTGACCATGCGCATGCCGTGTGGCGGTGGTATCTACGGGGGTCAGACCCACAGCCAAAGTATCGAAGCGGTGTTCACCCAAGTCTGCGGGTTGCGCACGGTCATGCCGTCCAACCCGTATGACGCCAAGGGTTTGTTGATCGCCTCCATCGAAAACGATGACCCGGTGATCTTCCTTGAGCCAAAACGCCTGTACAACGGCCCGTTCGATGGCCATCACGACCGCCCGGTAACCCCGTGGTCGAAACACCCACAAGCGCAAGTCCCGGACGGTTATTACACCGTGCCGCTGGACGTGGCTGCCATCGTGCGTCCCGGTTCGGCCGTCACCGTGCTGACCTACGGCACCACTGTGTATGTGTCGCAAGTCGCCGCCGAAGAAACCGGCATCGACGCCGAAGTCATCGACCTGCGCAGCCTATGGCCACTGGACCTGGAAACCATCGTCAAGTCGGTGAAAAAGACCGGCCGTTGTGTGGTGGTGCACGAAGCCACCCGCACCTGCGGCTTTGGCGCCGAGCTGGTAGCGCTGGTTCAGGAGCATTGCTTCCACCATCTGGAAGCGCCGATCGAACGCGTGACCGGTTGGGACACCCCCTACCCGCACGCGCAGGAGTGGGCGTATTTCCCTGGCCCGTCCCGCGTGGGCGCGGCGTTGAAACGGGTTATGGAGGTCTGAATGGGCACGCACGTTATCAAGATGCCGGACATTGGCGAAGGCATCGCAGAAGTTGAATTGTCGGTTTGGCACGTGAAGGTCGGCGACATGGTCGTCGAAGACCAGGTGCTGGCGGATGTAATGACTGACAAGGCGATGGTGGATATCCCCTCGCCGGTGCATGGCAAGGTGATTTCCCTCGGCGGCGAGCCAGGCGAAGTCATGGCCGTGGGCAGTATCTTGATCAGTATTGAAGTGGAAGGTGCCGGCAACGCCAAGGAAGCGCCCGCCGCGAAGGAAGCGCCGAAGGCCGCCCCTGTGGTGGAGGCCAAGCCTGCGCCGGTGGCGGTTGAGAGCAAACCTGCGCCGGTGATCGCGGCCCAGGCGCCTGTTGCACGTGAAGCCGACGAACGTCCGCTGGCCTCCCCGGCTGTGCGCAAACACGCATTGGACGCCGGGATTCAGCTGCGCCTGGTCCAGGGCTCTGGCCCGGCGGGCCGGATTCTGCACGAAGACTTGGAGGCTTACTTGCTCCAGAGTCCGACGCAAAATAAAAACGCAGCCAACCCCTACGCCGAACGCAACGTCGAAGAACAGATCCCGGTGATCGGCATGCGCCGCAAGATCGCCCAGCGCATGCAGGACGCCACCCGGCGCGCCGCGCATTTCAGCTATGTGGAAGAGATCGACGTCACCGCCCTCGACGAGCTGCGTGTGCACCTCAACGAGAAACACGGCGCCACGCGCGGCAAGCTGACGTTGCTGCCATTCATCGTGCGCGCCATGGTTGTGGCCCTGCGAGACTTCCCGCAGATCAATGCGCGATACGACGACGAAGCCCAGGTCATCACCCGCCTCGGCGCGGTGCATGTGGGCGTCGCCACCCAGAGCGACGTCGGCTTGATGGTGCCGGTGGTACGTCACGCCGAAGCCCGCAGCCTGTGGGGCAATGCCGAGGAAATCGCACGCCTGGCCACCGCCGCGCGCAATGGCAAGGCCAGCCGCGATGAGCTGTCAGGTTCCACCATCACGTTGACCAGCCTGGGTGCACTCGGCGGCATCGTCAGCACGCCGGTCTTGAACCTGCCAGAAGTGGCCATCGTTGGCGTCAATCGCATCGTCGAACGGCCCATGGTGATCAAGGGCCAGATCGTGGTGCGCAAGATGATGAACCTCTCCAGCTCCTTCGATCACCGCGTGGTCGACGGCATGGACGCGGCGCAATTCATCCAGGCCATTCGCGGCCTGCTCGAACAACCCGCCAGCCTGTTTCTGGAGTAAGGCATGTCTCAGACGTTGAACACGACGCTGCTGATTATCGGCGGCGGCCCTGGTGGTTATGTGGCCGCGATTCGGGCGGGTCAACTGGGTATCCCGACCATTTTGGTAGAAGGCCAGGCGCTGGGCGGCACGTGCCTGAATATCGGCTGCATTCCGTCCAAGGCGTTGATCCATGTGGCCGAGCAGTTCCAGCAAACCGTGCACCATAGCCAGGGCTCACAGTTGGGCATCGAAGTGGATGTGCCGACCCTGGACATCCGCAAAAGCGTGGAATGGAAAGATGGCATCGTCGACCGGTTGACCACGGGCGTCGCTGCGCTGTTGAAGAAACACAAGGTGCAAGTGATCCACGGCTGGGCCAAGGTGGTGGACGGCAAAACCGTCGACGTCGGCGACCAGCGCATTCAGTGCGAACACCTGTTGCTGGCCACCGGTTCGAAAAGCGTCAACTTGCCGATGCTGCCGATTGGCGGGCCGATCATCTCCTCCACCGAAGCCCTGGCACCGACACGCGTGCCCAAGCGGCTGATCGTGGTAGGTGGGGGTTATATCGGGCTGGAGCTGGGCATTGCCTACCGCAAGCTCGGCGCCGAGGTCAGTGTGGTCGAGGCCCAGGACCGCATCCTGCCAGCCTATGACGCCGAGCTGACCCAACCCGTGAATGAATCCCTCAAGCAACTGGGGGTGAAGCTGTACCTCAAGCACAGCGTCACCGGTTTTGCAGACAACTGCCTGCAAGTGCGCGATCCGAATGGCGACACGTTGTCGCTGGAAACGGACCAGTTGCTGGTCGCCGTGGGCCGCAAACCCAATACCCAGGGCTGGAACCTCGAAGCGCTGAACCTGGACATGAACGGTGCGGCGATCAAGATCGACAAGCACTGCCAGACCAGCATGCGCAACGTATGGGCCATCGGCGACCTGAGCGGCGAACCGATGCTTGCGCACCGCGCCATGGCTCAGGGCGAAATGGTGGCCGAACTGATCAGCGGTAAATCCCGCGAATTCAACCCGGCCGCGATCCCGGCGGTGTGCTTTACCGACCCGGAACTGGTGGTGGTCGGCAAGACCCCAGACGAGGCCACGGCTGCCGGCCTGGACTGCATCGTGTCGAGCTTCCCGTTCGCCGCCAATGGCCGGGCCATGACCCTGGAGTCGAAAACCGGCTTTGTGCGCGTCGTTGCACGCCGTGACAATCACCTGATCGTCGGCTGGCAAGCGGTTGGCGCTGGCGTCTCGGAACTGTCCACCGGGTTCGGCCTGAGCCTGGAAATGGGCGCACGCCTGGAAGACGTTGCCGGCACCATCCACGCCCACCCGACCCTCGGCGAAGCCGTTCAGGAAGCCGCTTTAAGGGCCCTGGGCCACGCCCTACACCTGTAATTCTGATGCAATTCCCCTGTGGGAGCGGGCTTGCTCGCGAATGCGGTGGATCAGTCACCGGCGTACTGACTGACACTCTGTATTCGCGAGCAAGCCCGCTCCCACATAAAGCAAGAATGAAGTATTGTTGCGCCCATCCAGAAAAAAACCGACAAGCCTGCCTCTGACCAGGCGGTTGACCAGAGATAGAGGGTGTCATGGGTAACGAAAGCATCAATTGGGACAAGCTGGGTTTTGACTACATCAAGACCGACAAGCGGTTTCTCCAGGTCTGGAAAAACGACGAATGGCAAGAAGGCACCCTGACCGACGACAACGTGCTGCACATCAGCGAGGGCTCCACCGCCCTGCACTACGGTCAGCAATGCTTCGAGGGCCTCAAGGCCTACCGCTGCAAGGACGGCTCGATCAACCTGTTCCGCCCGGACCAGAACGCCGCCCGAATGCAGCGCAGCTGCGCCCGTCTGCTGATGCCGCATGTGCCGACCGACGTGTTCATCGACGCCTGCAAACAAGTGGTCAAGGCCAACGAGCGGTTCATCCCGCCGTACGGCAGTGGCGGCGCGCTGTACCTGCGCCCATTCGTGATCGGCACCGGTGACAACATCGGCGTACGTACCGCACCGGAGTTCATCTTCTCGGTGTTCGCGATCCCGGTCGGCGCCTACTTCAAAGGCGGCCTGGTGCCACACAACTTCCAGATCTCCACTTTCGACCGCGCCGCGCCACAAGGCACCGGTGCTGCCAAAGTGGGTGGCAACTACGCCGCCAGCCTGATGCCAGGTTCGGAAGCGAAAAAAGCCGGTTTCGCCGATGCGATCTACCTGGACCCGATGACTCACTCGAAAATCGAAGAAGTCGGCTCGGCCAACTTCTTCGGGATCACCCACGACAACCAGTTCATCACGCCGAAGTCGCCTTCGGTGCTACCAGGCATCACCCGCCTGTCGCTGATCGAACTGGCCCAGACCCGCCTGGGCCTGAACGTGGTCGAGGGCGAAGTGTTCATCGACAAGCTGGACCAGTTCAAGGAAGCCGGCGCCTGCGGTACGGCTGCGGTCATCTCGCCAATCGGCGGCATCCAGTACAACGGCAAGCTGCATGTGTTCCACAGCGAAACCGAAGTCGGCCCGATCACCCAGAAGCTCTACAAAGAGCTGACCGGCGTACAGACCGGCGAAGTCGAAGCCCCAGAAGGCTGGATCGTCAAAGTCTAACCAGAACACCCGCAACACCGGCAACACCACAAAACCAATGTGGGAGTGGGCTTGCTCGCTCCCACATTGGATCTCCAGTGTTCTTAAGATTGAGCCGGAATATTCCCCGCAATCTTCTTCCCCATACTTATCCTCGGCTCCACCCCATACCCCAGCGCTTCATAAAACCCCACCACCGCATCATTCCCCCCGGTGATCTGCAGGTTGATCTTCATACAACCCAAGGCAGTCAACGCCTGTTCCGCATGCCTCACCAGCGAGGAACCCAGGCCGTGCCGGCGATAATCTGCGTGCACCGCCACCGAATACAGCCACCCACGATGCCCGTCATACCCGGCAAGCACCGTACCGATCACAACCTTTTTATCCATCGCGACGAAAAAAAGCCCATCGTTGACCGCCAGCTTCTTATCGATCGCGAGCCTCGGCAGGTTATGCGCCGTCTCGTAACCAAAAGCCTCCTGCCACAACGCAACCACCTGCGCGCGATGCTGACGGTCGCGATACGGGCCGATGGGATGCCGGGACAGCAGCGCCTTTTCCATCACCAACGTACGCTCGTTACCATGGTAAACATCGCGCACGGTGTGAAACCCCAGTTTGGTATAGAACGGCTCGGCGGTCAGCGATGACGGCACACTCAGTACCGTCACCCCGGCCTCACGGGCGCGCAGTTCGACCTCGATCATCAATAGCCGGCCAATGCCCTGCCCTTGCAGCGCCGGATTGACGAACACCGAACGCACGACATTGGCGTCCAGGGCCGCCGTGGCAACGATCACCTGGTCCTTGATCGCCACCAGCACCACCCGGCGCGTGAGCAGCGCCAGCACGGCCTCCGGGGTAAAGTTGGTCGCAACCCGCGCAATCACATCCGCCGGGTAATCCTGTGCATTGCTGCTGTGCAAAGCCGCCAGGATGACCTGGCTGATCCCCTCGGCATCGGCGGGTTGGGCAAGACGTACTGCGGTCGACATGATTCCTCCTGACTGACGGCGCTAGACCTGACACCACAATACCAATGCAGGCGCAAGCCAGCTCCCCCATTTCGATCACACCTCACCTTCACAGCCGATTCGGCTGACGGACTGCACTTTTCAGCTTTCCCGGCTGAGCCACCCCTGCGTTTCAGCCGGGATAATCCGCAGATAACCCACACAATAACCCGACTGCACCTGCCTGCCGTGCCGCCTCACGCGCAGCAGAAAACGTTGGACGTACCCTCGAATAACAAGGAGCCTCACATGACCCGCTACATCGACGTCAACGACCTCTGCTACCTGGTCTCGCAAAAAAGCCTGCCCACCTGCATCACCGAGATGGCCGAGTACATCCGCGCCGACTACCTGCGCTGGCAGGACTTCGAAAAATGCGCGCGCCTGGCCAACCACTCACCGGATGGCGTGATCGAACTGATGCCGGTATCCGACGCGTCGCTGTATGCCTTCAAGTACGTCAATGGCCACCCGAAGAACACCCTGGCCGGCATGCTCACCGTGATGGCTTTTGGCGCGCTGGGCGATGTCGACACAGGCAAACCGGTGCTGCTGGCGGAAATGACCCTGACTACCGCGATTCGCACTGCCGCCACCTCGGCCCTGGTCGCCCGCTACCTGGCCCGCGACAACAGCCGCAGCATGGCGCTGATCGGCAACGGCTCGCAGAGTGAATTCCAGGCCCTGGCCTTCCATGCCATGCTTGGCATCAATGAGATCCGCCTGTTCGATATCGATGCCAAGGCCACCGCCAAACTGGCGGCCAACCTCAAGGCGTTCCCGGCGATCAAGGTGATCCTGGCCAGCAGCGTGGCCGACGCCGTGAAAGGTGCGGACATCGTCACCACCGTCACCGCCGACAAGGCCTATGCCACTATCCTCACCGATGACATGATCGAACCCGGCATGCACCTTAACGCGGTCGGTGGCGACTGCCCCGGCAAGACCGAGCTGGACCGACGTATCGTCGAGCGCGCCCGGGTGATCGTCGAGTACGAACCGCAAAGCCGCATCGAAGGTGAAATCCAGCACATGCCGGACAATTCGCCGGTGACCGAACTCTGGCAAGTGATCAACGGCCAGCAGCCCGGCCGCGAAAACGCGCACCAAGTGACCCTGTTCGATTCGGTGGGTTTTGCCATCGAAGATTACTCGGCCCTGCGCTACGTGTTGGACGTGGCCAAGGCGCTGGACGTGGGCAGCGACCTGGCGCTGGTGCCGGACCTGGCGGATCCGAAAGACCTGTTCGCACGCCTGGCGCAGCAGCCACGCGCGCAGCAGAAAAAGCGCGCCTGAGGCGTGCTGCAAGCCCTCGACCGCATACAGACGTTGACGCAGGAAGGCCGTACCATGTGACGGGTCAGGCAAACGCGAGGCGTTTGCCGCCATTTTTTCTCAACCGTTTGAAGTGAAAACCATGGATACCAAGGCCAACGGACCCCATTCTTCCCCTGCGCTGGACCGCATCGATGAAGCCATCATCGAAGTGCTGCGGCACCAGGGGCGTATCACCTACGAAAAGCTCTCGTCGCTGGTGCACCTCACGCCCCGGCCCTGCCTGGAGCGGGTGCGCAAGCTGGAGCGACGCGGGGTGATCCGTGGGTATGGGGCGATCATTGATGTGCAGATAGTTTCACCAGGCCTTTCGTTGCTGGTGTTGGTGGCCTTGTCCAACCAGAGCGGGCGTTCGGCGCAGAAAGCCTTCGAAGCCTGTGTGAAGGCCTGCCCGCAGGTGTTCGAGTGCCAGCTGATCAGCGGCCCGTTTGACTACAGCCTGCGCATGCGCTGCCGAGACATGGAGCATTACCGGGTACTGACCGAGACCTGGTTGAACAATGACGAGTTGCACATTGATAAATTGGTGGCGCATCCGGAGTTGGCGGTGGTGAAAAACACCGCCACCGAATTGGCCTGAGCGGGCGCCATTCAGGCCGCCAGTTTGCCGCTGGCGATGGCCGCCGACGCGGCCACCATCGCCCTTAGCAGCACCGCACACCCCGCCGCCAAGTCATCCGGTGCGGCGTTTTCGATTTCGTTATGGCTGATGCCGCCTTCACAGGGCACAAAAATCATCCCCGCCGGGCCCAGTTCGGCAACAAAGATCGCGTCATGCCCTGCCCCGCTGACGATGTCCATGTTCGACAACCCCAGCCCATTCGCGGCATCACGCACAGCGTCCACGCAGCCCTTGTCGAAATACAGGGGTGGAAAATCTGCCGTAGGTGCCATCTCGAAACTCAAACCGTGCTTGGCGCAAGTTTCATCGATCACCTTGCGTACTTCGGCAATCATCGAGTCCAGCCGCACCGGCTCCAGGTGACGGAAGTCCAGGGTCATGCGCACTTCCCCCGGAATGACGTTGCGCGAACCGGGGTAAGCCTGCAGGCAGCCAACGGTGCCGCACGCATGCGGTTGATGCCCAAGCGCCGCCGCATTGACCGCCGCCACCACCGCCGCCGCGCCCACCAGGGCATCCTTGCGCAGGTGCATCGGCGTCGGTCCCGCGTGCGCTTCAACGCCGCGCAGTTTCAGGTCAAACCACTTCTGCCCAAGGGCGCCCAGCACCACGCCAATGGTCTTTTTCTCGTCTTCAAGAATCGGCCCCTGTTCGATATGCGCCTCGAAATAGGCGCCTACCTTGTGCCCACTGACCGGCCGCGAACCCGCATAGCCAATTGCGTTCAGCGCGTCGCCCACGCTGACGCCGTCCACGTCCACCTTGGCCAGGGTGTCCGCCAGGGTGAATTTCTCGGCAAACACGCCCGAGCCCATCATGCAGGGCGCAAAGCGCGAGCCCTCTTCGTTGGTCCACACCACCACTTCCAACGGCGCCTCGGTTTCCACTTTGAGGTCATTGAGCGTACGCAGCACCTCCACACCCGCCAGCACACCGAAGCAACCGTCGAACTTACCGCCGGTGGGCTGGGTGTCGATATGGCTACCAGTCATCACTGGCGGCAGGTTGGGGTTGCGCCCCGGGCGACGGGCGAAGATGTTGCCGATGCCGTCGACGGTCACCGTGCAACCCGCCTCTTCACACCACTGCACAAACAAGTCGCGGGCCTTGCGATCAAGGTCGGTGAGAGCCAGGCGACACACACCGCCCTTGGGGGTGGCGCCGAGTCTGGCCAAGTCCATCAACGACTGCCACAGGCGGTCGCGGTTGATGTGCTGATGGGTGGATTGCAGAACGTCGAGGGCAGCGTTCATGGGGATCTCCTCAGGCTATATTCTTATGAACTGACTCGGTCAACTGTGGGAGCTGGCTTGCCTGCGATGACGGCGGCACATCCAACATTTTCCGTGGCTGACACACCGTTATCGCAGGCAAGCCAGCTCCCACATTGACCGTGTTTATAAAGGCAATTTGGCGGTGGCCGGGCTGACACCACGCCGGGCATTCAGGCCGTAATACAACACGCCACCCAGCGCCGATCCGGTAAACCAGCCGTAGCTGTAGAACCAGCTGAATGCATCACTGCCCAGCGACAGCAGGGTCATCACCACCGGCACGCCAAACGCGATAAACCCGCTCCAGTTCCACGCCGGGTACACGTCGTCGCGGTACAGACCTGCGAGATCAAGCTGTTGTTTGCGGGTGATGAAGTAGTCCACCACCATGATCCCGGCGATCGGTCCCAGCAGGCTTGAATAACCCAGCAACCAATTGGAGTAGACGGTTTCCAGGCTTACATCGGAAACGATCAGCCCGAGCTTCTTCAGCAGTTCATGCCCCATCAACGCCAACCCGACCAGACCGGTGAGCATCACGGCGGTGGTGCGGTTGATCAGCTTGGGCGCGATGTTCTGAAAGTCATTGGTGGGCGAAACAATATTCGCGGCGGTGTTGGTGGACAACGTCGCGACGATGATCAGCGCCATCGCCACGGCGACCCACACCGGGCTCTGGATATGGCCGATCAGGGTCACCGGGTCGGACACGCTCACACCCACCAGTTTTACCGACGCGGCGGTCATGATCACACCAAGAGAGGCGAACAGGAACATGGTCAGCGGCAGGCCGAAGATCTGCCCGAGAATCTGGTCTTTCTGGCTTTTGGCGTAACGGCTGAAGTCCGGAATATTCAGCGACAATGTCGCCCAGAAACCCACCATCGCCGTGAGGCCGGCCATGAAGTAACCGGTGAGGCTCGCACCTTCGGGGCGCTTGGGTGGAATCGCCATCAACTCGCTGATCGACACATTAGGCATCGCCCACACCAGCAGACCAATCCCCACTGCCACCAGCAGCGGTGCCGACAGGGTTTCCAAGCGTTTGATCGACTCGGCGCCGCGCAGTACCACCCATAGATTCAGCGTCCAGAAAATCATGAACCCGATCACCTCGCCGGTGCCGCCAAGGGACTTCCAGCCCTCGAAAATCGAGCCCAGGAACAGGTGAATCGCCAGCCCGCCAAACATCGTCTGGATACCAAACCAGCCACACGCCACCAGCGCCCGGATCAGGCACGGCACGTTCGAACCAAGAATGCCAAACGACGAACGCAACAACACCGGAAACGGTATGCCGTACTTGGTGCCAGGGAAGGCGTTGAGGGTCAACGGGATCAGCACCACGATATTGGCCAGCAGGATCGCCACCAGCGCTTCACCCACCGACAACCCGAAATACGCGGTGAGCACCCCACCCAGCGTATAGGTGGGCACGCAGATCGACATGCCGACCCACAACGCGGTGATGTGCCACTTGTTCCAAGTGCGTTCGTGCACCTTGGACGGTGCCATGTCGTGGTTGTAGCGAGGGCTGTCGAGGACGTCGGGGCCGGCGTCTAATTCGTACAGGCCGTTGCGTTCAATGACTTGCGATCTGTTCTGTTGCATGGCCGCTCCACGGTTTTTTCGAATTATTTTTGCTCATCCAACGCTGTGCGCTGGATGGCCGGAGTACCTCGTAAACAACATGACATCACGGGCCCGGCCAGCCGCCACTGCACTCAATATCCGTGCCGACACCCCACCTTGAACCCGCACCGCTTATATAACGTGCTGATGTTTATCAGCTTTCCGATTTATCCCTCGGTACATGCCGCACTGCTCAGGCTAAACAATACGAAAGTTGTCAGAACCCTCAGGACTCAATCTGGTGCAACACAATTATTTTTATTTCCCTCCCCCGTCAAGAGGCATGTCTCAAGCGCCTGATTTGCAATAAGAAATGTTGCTCAATTTAGGAACCTGTCAAGTGCGTCAAAATGGTGAGTGAACGCTACATTTTGGTGATTTTTATATTTTATATATATAAATCAATAAGTTAACGCTTGAATAAGCTTATAAAAAATCTTCTTGCTCAATCGAAAAACTCGGGCTAGTTTCTATTCCTGTCACTGATGACAGGAATTAACCCGCCATCGGTAAGCAGCATTACAACACTTAGAACTGGCACAAGCCGGTCAAGCCTGTGAGGAACTCGACATGTCGCTGTTGATCCGTGGCGCCACCGTTATTACCCATGATGAAAGTTACCGCGCCGATGTTTTATGCGCAGGCGGTCTCATTCGGGCCATTGGCACGAATCTGGATATTCCCGCCGGCACTGGAACACTCGACGGCAGCGGCCAATTCTTGATGCCCGGCGGCATCGACCCCCATACCCATATGCAATTGCCCTTCATGGGGACCGTGGCCAGTGAAGACTTTTTCAGTGGCACGGCAGCAGGCCTGGCGGGGGGCACCACGTCGATCATCGACTTTGTGATTCCCAACCCGCAGCAACCCTTGATGGAGGCGTTTCACCTGTGGCGGGGCTGGGCGGAAAAATCCGCGTCCGACTACGGTTTCCACGTGGCGATCACCTGGTGGAGCGAGCAGGTGCGCGAGGAAATGGCCGAACTGGTCAGCCACCACGGCATCAACAGCTTCAAGCACTTCATGGCCTACAAGAACGCGATCATGGCGGCAGATGACACCCTGGTCGCCAGCTTCGAACGCTGCCTGGAACTGGGCGCGGTGCCCACGGTGCATGCTGAGAACGGCGAGTTGGTGTATCACCTGCAACGCAAGCTGATGGCCCAGGGCATCACCGGCCCGGAAGCGCACCCGCTGTCGCGCCCGTCGCAGGTAGAGGGCGAAGCGGCCAGCCGCGCCATTCGCATCGCCGAAACCATCGGCACGCCGTTATACCTGGTGCACGTGTCCACCAAGGAAGCGCTGGATGAAATCACCTACGCCCGCAGCAAAGGCCAACCGGTCTATGGCGAAGTACTCGCCGGCCACTTGCTGCTGGATGACAGCGTCTACCAGCACCCTGACTGGCAGACCGCCGCCGGCTACGTGATGAGCCCACCCTTCCGCCCGCACGGGCATCAGGAAGCGCTGTGGCATGGTTTGCAGTCCGGCAACCTGCACACCACCGCGACCGACCACTGCTGCTTCTGCGCCGAGCAAAAAGCCGCTGGCCGTGACGACTTCAGCAAGATCCCCAATGGCACTGCCGGGATCGAAGACCGCATGGCGCTGCTGTGGGATGAAGGGGTCAACACCGGGCGCCTGTCGATGCAGGAGTTCGTTGCGCTGACCTCCACCAATACCGCGAAGATCTTCAACCTTTATCCGCGCAAAGGCGCGATCCGCGTGGGGGCCGATGCTGATCTGGTGCTGTGGGACCCCGAGGGTACACGGACCATTTCCGCCAAGACTCACCACCAGAAAGTCGACTTCAACATCTTCGAAGGCAAAACCGTGCGCGGCGTGCCGAGCCATACCATCAGCCAGGGCAAGCTGGTCTGGGCCGATGGCGACCTGCGTGCCGAACGCGGTGCCGGGCGGTATGTGGAGCGGCCGGCGTATCCGGCGGTGTTTGAGCAGTTGAGCAAGCGGGCGGCGTATTCCAAGCCAGTCGCTGTGAACCGCTGATATCGCATTCGCGAGCACAGGCACCAAAAAATCAATGCCCATCAGAGGCAGCACCTCAATAACCGTGAGGCCAACACCGTGATCCAGACCCTGACCCACCTCCCCCATCCCGCTGAGGATGGACCCACGCTCGCCAGCCATTTCACCGACCTGGCGCCGCCGCTCAACGCCCGCCAGGCCCAACTGGAAGCCTCGCGCTGCCTGTATTGCTACGACGCACCGTGCGTGAACGCATGCCCCAGCGAAATCGACATTCCGTCGTTCATCCGCAACATCCACACCGAAAACGTACAAGGCGCCGCGCAGAAGATCCTCTCGGCCAATATCCTTGGCGGCAGTTGCGCTCGGGTGTGTCCCACCGAGATCCTCTGCCAGCAGGCTTGCGTGCGTAACAACGCCGAAGAATGCGCCCCGGTGCTGATCGGCTTGCTGCAACGTTATGCAATCGACAATGCACACTTCAGCGAACACCCCTTCCACCGCGCCGCGCCTACCGGCAAGCGCATCGCCGTGGTCGGCGCCGGGCCGGCAGGCTTGGCCTGTGCCCACCGCAGCGCCTTGCACGGCCATGACGTGGTGATTTTCGAAGCACGGGAAAAAGCCGGTGGCCTGAATGAATACGGGATCGCCAAGTACAAACTGGTGGATGACTTCGCGCAGAAGGAACTGGATTTCCTCCTGCAGATTGGCGGCATCGAGATCCGCCACGGCCAGCGCCTGGGCGACAACCTGACCTTGAGCGACCTGCACCCGCAATTCGACTCAGTCTTCCTCGGCCTCGGGTTGGCCGCCAGTAAACAGCTCGGTTTAGCCCACGAGGACGCTCCCGGCCTGCTCGCCGCCACCGACTACATCCGCGAGCTGCGCCAAGCCGACGACCTGACCCAGCTGCCCCTGGCCGACCGCTGCATCGTGCTCGGTGCCGGCAACACCGCCATCGACATGGCCGTGCAAATGGCCCGCCTCGGTGCTCGTGATGTGAACCTCGTTTACCGTCGAGGGTTGGCAGATATGGGCGCCACCCACCACGAACAGGACATCGCCAAAGCCAACCAGGTCCGCCTGCTGACCTGGGCCCAGCCTGAAGAAGTGCTGCTGGATGAGCAGGGCCACGTGCGCGGCATGCGCTTCCAGCGCACGCGCCTGGAAAACGGGCGCCTGCACCCCACCGGCGAAACCTTCGAGCTGGCCGCCGATGCAATCTTCAAGGCCATCGGCCAAGGGTTTGACAGCGAGGCGCTGCACGATCCGCTGGCCCAGCAACTGCAACGTGTCGGTGAAAGAATCTTCGTCGATGAACAGCTGCGCACCAGCATTCCCGGCGTATACGCCGGCGGCGATTGCGTCAGCCTTGGCCAGGACCTCACCGTGCAGGCAGTGCAACACGGCAAGCTGGCCGCTGAAGCCATGCACGCCCAACTCATGCTGAATGTGGAGGCAGCGTAATGGCCGATCTCTCGATTGTGTTCGCCGGTATCAAAGCCCCCAACCCGTTCTGGCTGGCCTCCGCGCCGCCCACCGACAAGGCCTACAACGTGGTCCGTGCGTTTGAAGCCGGCTGGGGCGGCGTGGTGTGGAAAACCCTGGGCGAAGACCCGGCGGCGGTCAACGTGTCGTCACGCTACTCGGCGCACTACGGTGCCAACCGTGAAGTGCTGGGCATCAATAACATCGAGCTGATCACTGACCGCTCGCTGGAGATCAACCTGCGGGAAATCACCCAGGTGAAAAAGGACTGGCCCGACCGCGCGTTGATCGTGTCGCTGATGGTGCCGTGCGTTGAGGAATCCTGGAAAAACATCCTGCCGCGGGTGGAAGCCACCGGTTGCGACGGTATCGAGCTGAACTTCGGCTGCCCCCATGGCATGCCCGAGCGCGGCATGGGTGCGGCGGTCGGCCAAGTGCCGGAGTATGTGGAGCAGGTCACGCGTTGGTGCAAGACGTATTGCTCGCTGCCGGTGATCGTCAAGCTCACGCCGAATATCACCGACATTCGCGTGGCGGCGCGCGCGGCGTATCGCGGTGGTGCGGATGCGGTGTCGCTGATCAATACCATCAATTCCATCACCAGCGTCGACCTGGAACGCATGGTCGCGCTGCCGGTGGTTGGCACACAAAGCACCCACGGCGGTTACTGCGGTTCGGCGGTTAAGCCAATTGCGCTGAACATGGTCGCCGAAATCGCCCGTGACCCGCAGACACAGGGCCTGCCGATCTGTGGCATTGGCGGCATCGGCAACTGGCGCGACGCGGCGGAATTCGTTGCCCTTGGCTGTGGCGCGGTGCAGGTGTGCACGGCGGCGATGCTGCACGGGTTTCGGATTGTGGAAGAGATGAAGGACGGGCTGTCGCGGTGGATGGACAGTCAGGGTTACGCCAGCCTGCAGGAATTTTCCGGGCGCGCGGTGGGTAATACGACGGATTGGAAGTACCTGGACATCAACTACCAGGTGATTGCGAAGATCGATCAGCAAGCCTGTATTGGCTGCGGGCGTTGCCATATTGCCTGTGAGGACACGTCGCACCAGGCGATTGCCAGTTTGAAATTGGCGGATGGCACGCATAAGTACGAAGTGATCGATGATGAATGTGTGGGCTGCAATTTGTGCCAGATCACCTGCCCGGTGGCCGACTGCATCGAGATGGTGCCGATCGACTCGGGCAAGCCGTATTTGAACTGGACGCAAGATCCGAGGAATCCCTATCGAGAGGCTGTGTAGCGCTCTAGATCGCTATCGCAGGCAAGCCAGCTCCCACATTCGAGTGCATTCCTTCAGGAACAATGCACTCAACGGTGGGAGCTGGCTTGCCTGCGATGGGGCCTTCAGCCGCACCGTGACATCAAGGTTCCAACCCAATCCCCCGCAAAATCACCCCTGTCACCGTCTGTATCGCCTTCTCGAATTGCATATCCGACAAAGGCTGGTGATCATTCAGGATCTTCACCTGATGATCAAAGTCGGCATAGTGCTGGGTCGAGGCCCAGATCATGTACAGCAAGCTCGACGGCTCAACCGGCAGGATGCGTTTGTCCTCCACCCACTGGCGAATTTTCGCTTCCTTCATCTTGGCCCAGTCGTACAGGCTTTCATCCAGCGCCTCCCCGAGTGTCGGCGCGCCGTGGATGATTTCGTTGGCCCAGACTTTCGAGCCATACGGCCGGGTGCGCGAGCGCTGCATCTTGGCGCGGATGTAACTGCTGAGTACCACCCGCGGATCATCAAAGGTCTCGAAGCTCAGGGCGTCCTGCTTCCACACTTCCAACAGGTCGAACAGCACCGCGCTGTACAACTCACTTTTGGTGGTGAAGTAGTAGTGCAGGTTTGAGCGCGGCAGTTGCACCTCTTCGGCGATATCGGCCATGGCGGTGCTGCCGTAGCCTTTTTCGGCGAAGATTTTCTCCGCCGCCAGCAGGATTTTTTCGACGTTGACCCGACGAATTCCGATCTTGTGATTGCCCATGAGGGCTCCCTGACAACGAGAGAGCCCAAAGACTACCATTCGCTCTAGATCGGGGCGACAGGCTGAAACGAAACTTCGTACACTGCCTGCTCCTGCCCATTGATTGGTATTGAACAATGTTGATCAAGAAAACCGTGACCACCGTCGCCCTGCTCGCGTCCTTGCTGGGGGCTTCGGCGGCGTTTGCCCATGCTCACCTGAAAAGCGCCACACCCGCCGCCGACAGCACCGTCGCCACGCCCGCTGATCTGCGCCTGACCTTCAGTGAAGGCGTCGAGGCCACCTTCACCAAAGTGTCCCTGAGCAAGGACGGCACCGAAATCGCCATCAAGGGCCTGGAAACCCCGGACGCCGATAAGAAAACCCTGGTAGTGACGCCTGCCGCCCCACTGGCTGCTGGTAACTACAAAGTGGTGTGGAACGCCGTCTCGGTCGATACCCACAAGAGCAATGGCGAATACAGCTTCAAGGTCGGCCAATAACCCATGGCAACCCTGCTGGTGCTGTGCCGCTTTGCGCATTTCATCGTCGTGTTGCTGATGTTCGGGGCCTGTGCATTCAGGCCCTGGCTGCTGGGCGCTGAACCGCAGCCGGTGCTGGATCGGCAACTCGAGCGTATCACCCGCAGCCTCGCTGGGTTGGGCCTGTTCTCCGGCGTCGCCTGGCTGCTGTTGATCACCGCCAGTATGGCGGGCAGCTGGGACGCGGCGTTGCAACCGGCCACCCTCCAACTGGTGCTGGGCAAAACCTTTTTTGGCCAGGTGTGGGCCTGGCATTTGCTGCTGAACCTGTTGCTGGTGATTGTGCTGATCAAACCCTGGCCGCTATTGCGCCTGCCGTTGACCGCATCGCTGCTGGCGACCCTCGCTCCTGTGGGCCATGGCGCCATGCTGGATGGGCTCAGCGGGCAATTGCTGATCCTTAATCAGGTGGGGCATCTGGTCTGCGTGGGCGCGTGGCTTGGGGGGTTGCTGTTGCTGGTGCTGATCCTCAAACAGCCGCAGCCATTCACGCTGGAACCGATCCTCAGGCGTTTCAGCGGCGTGGGTTATGCCCTGGTCGTCGGTTTGCTGGTGACCGGATTGATCAATGTGCGCGTGTTGACCGGGCAGCTGTGGCCGACGCCGCTGTTCAGCGGGTTTGCACTGATTCTGTTGATCAAGGTGATGTTGGTGTTCGGTATGCTGGCCCTGGCGGTGCTGAATCGATTGCGTATTGAGCATTGCGAACAGCGGCTGGGCGCTTTGAAAACCAGCGTGATGCTTGAATGGTTACTAGGCGTTTCAGCGGTGGCGGCCGTTTCCTTGCTAGGGACCTTGCCGCCAATGGTCATAGCCGGCTAAATCCACTGCACCTCAAGTGGAACGCTCCCATATTATTTGACCCTGGCCACACGCCATCACCGTGGCGCAGATCATCGTACAACTTCTGCTTGACACATCCCGAAATCCCCGCAAATATCCCGTCTAATGTTGTACGACAACGTATGACAAACAATAAAAACAACAATCGAAGGGAGCTTCACCGTGAGTCAATTCGCCCGCAATTCCTCCGCGCGTATCGGCCTTCTCGGCCTCAGCAGCCTGGCGTTCACCCTGCCCCTCAATGCCCAGGCCGAAGGTTTCATCGACGATGCCAAAGCCACGCTCAACCTGCGCAACGCCTATTTCAACCGCAACTTCACCAACCCGACCAACCCGCAGGGCAAGGCCGAAGAGTGGACGCAGAGCTTCATTCTCGATGCCAAATCCGGCTTTACCCAAGGCACGGTCGGCTTCGGGATTGACGTGCTCGGCCTGTACTCGCAAAAGCTCGATGGCGGCAAAGGCACCGGCGGTACCCAGTTGCTGCCGATCCACGATGACGGCCGCCCCGCCGATAATTTTGGGCGTCTGGGCGTGGCGCTGAAAACCAGGCTGTCGAAGACGGAATTGAAGGTGGGCGAATGGATGCCCGTGCTGCCAATCCTGCGCTCCGATGATGGTCGCTCCCTGCCCCAGACGTTTCGCGGCGGCCAGGTGACCTCCAACGAAATTGCCGGCCTGACCCTCTACGGTGGCCAGTTCCGCGGCAACAGCCCGCGAAACGACGCGAGCATGGAAGACATGTTCATGAACGGCAGAGCCGCGTTTACCTCGGACCGTTTCAACTTCGGCGGTGGCGAGTACACGTTCAACGACAAACGCACCCAGGTCGGCGTGTGGTACGCCGAACTCAGCGATATCTACCAGCAACACTATTTCAACCTGACCCACAGCCAACCCGTGGGCGACTGGACCCTGGGCGCCAACCTTGGCTTTTTCAATGGCAAGGAAGACGGCAGCGCCCTGGCTGGCGACCTCGACAACAAGACCGCCTTCGCCCTGCTCTCGGCCAAATACAACGGCAACACCTTCTATGTGGGCCTGCAGAAACTCACTGGCGACAGCGCGTGGATGCGGATCAACGGCACCAGCGGCGGCGCCCTGGCCAACGACAGTTACAACGCCAGCTACGACAACGCAAAGGAAAAATCCTGGCAGGTGCGCCATGACTTCAACTTCGTGGTGCTCGGCCTTCCGGGGCTGACCCTGATGAACCGCTATATCAGCGGCAGTAACGTGCACACCGGGGTGATCACCGATGGCAAGGAATGGGGTCGGGAATCGGAGCTGGCGTACACGGTGCAGAGCGGCGCGCTGAAGAACCTCAACGTCAAATGGCGCAACTCGACCATGCGTCGGGATTTCAGCAATAACGAATTTGATGAGAACCGGATTTTTGTCAGCTATCCGATTTCACTCCTGTAATTCACATATTTACGTAGCCGCTGGCGCTCGGCAGCGGCTACGCGAGAGTGACTTCGACCAATGGCGCGTTGACAACCTGGGGAATCCCTAACGATACTTCTGAAAAGTCATACGACAACCTACAACAATAATGGACCCCTCATGACCACCACCACATCTACGCCCGTTCCATTCAACCGCCTGCTGCTCACCGGCGCCGCGGGCGGCCTGGGCAAAGTCCTGCGTGAACGCCTGCGCCCTTACGCCCAGGTACTGCGTCTGTCGGACATCGCCAACATGGCCCCGGCTGCCGACGCGTGCGAAGAAGTGCAAACGTGCGACCTCTGCGACAAACAAGCCGTGCACCATTTAGTGGAAGGCGTCGACGCGATCCTGCACTTCGGCGGCGTATCGGTTGAGCGCTCGTTCGAAGAAGTGCTCGGCGCGAATATCTGCGGTACTTTCCATCTCTACGAAGCCGCGCGCCGCCATGGCGTCAAGCGTGTGATTTTCGCCAGCTCCAACCACGTGATCGGCTTCTACAAGCAGGGCGAAAAACTCGACGCCCACTCCCCTCGCCGTCCAGACAGCTACTACGGATTGTCCAAGTCCTACGGCGAAGACATGGCCAGTTTCTACTTCGATCGCTACGGCATCGAGACCGTCAGCATCCGCATCGGCTCCTCGTTCCCGGAACCGCAGAACCGCCGGATGATGCACACCTGGCTGAGCTTCGACGACCTGACCCAACTCCTCGAACGCGCGCTGTACACACCCAACGTCGGCCACACCGTGGTCTACGGCATGTCGGATAACCTCGACACCTGGTGGGACAACCGCTACGCCGCGCACCTGGGCTTCGTCCCCAAAGACAGCTCCGAAGTGTTCCGCGCCCAGGTCGAAACCCAGCCACCGGTCGCCGCCGACGACCCGGCCAAGGTCTACCAGGGTGGCGCATTCTGCGCTGCTGGGCCGTTCGGTGACTGAGCGCACACCAACCAAGGGAATGAGTTGCCATGACCGCTGAACTGATTGTCGATGCACGCAATGCCGTGGGCGAATGCCCGGTGTGGGTGCCCGAGGAAAACGCCCTGTACTGGGTGGATATCCCCAACGGCGGCCTGCAACGCTGGAGCGCCGCCACTGGGCATATCGCTGCGTGGACAGCCCCGCAGATGCTCGCCTGCATCGCCCGCACGGATGCGGGCAACTGGGTTGCCGGGATGGCAACCGGCTTCTTCCAGCTCACCCCGCACAACGATGGCAGCCTCGACACCACGCCACTGGCGAGTGTCGAGCACCCACGCGCGGACATGCGTCTGAACGATGGCCGCTGTGATCGCCAGGGTCGTTTCTGGGCCGGCAGCATGGTGCTGAATATGGGGTTGAACGCGGCCGAGGGCGTCCTCTACCGCTACGCGTCAGGCCTGGTGCCCCACGCTCAGCTGGACGGTTTCATCACCCTGAACGGCCTGGCCTTCAGCCCCGACGGCCGCACGATGTACGCCTCGGACTCTCACCCGCTGGTGCAGCAGATCTGGGCGTTCGATTACGACATCGACAGCGGCACCCCATCCAATCGCCGCGTGTTCGTGGATATGCACAACCACCTCGGCCGACCCGACGGCGCGGCGGTGGACGCCGACGGCTGCTACTGGATCTGCGCCAATGACGCCGGGCTCATCCACCGCTTCACCCCCGAGGGTCGCCTCGACCGTTCCCTCACCGTACCGGTGAAAAAACCCACCATGTGCGCCTTTGGCGGCAGCCGCCTGGACACCCTGTTCGTCACCTCGATCCGTGATGACCCGAGTGAGCAGTCGCTGTCCGGCGGCGTGTTTGCCCTCAACCCCGGCATCACCGGTTTGCCGGAGCCTACGTTCACCCTTTAGCTGCATCGCTATGCCTTGAATACAACAATAACAAGACAGGAATGAACCCCCATGGACTTCAAACGCACCTTGCTCGCCGCTGCATTCTTTACCCTCAGCAGCGCCGCTAACGCGCTGGAAATCAAATTCGCCGACATCCACCCCGCCGGCTACCCCACCGTCGTTGCAGAAGAGAACATGGGCAAGGCCCTGACCAAAGAAAGCAACGGCGAACTGACCTTCAAGTATTTCCCTGGCGGGGTCCTCGGCTCCGAGAAAGAAGTGGTCGAACAGGCTCAGGTCGGCGCCATCCAGATGACCCGTGTCAGCCTCGGCATCGTCGGCCCGGTGGTGCCGGACGTGAACGTGTTCAACCTGCCGTTCGTGTTCCGCGACCAGGCGCATATGCGCAAGGTCATCGACGGTGAAATCGGCGATGAAATCCTCGCCAAGATCACCGACTCCGAGTTCGGCCTGGTGGCCCTGGCCTGGATGGACGGCGGCACGCGCAACCTCTACACGAAAAAGCCGGTGCGCAAGATCGAAGACCTCAAGGGCATGAAGATTCGCGTGCAAGGCAACCCGCTGTTCATCGACGCCTTCAATGCCATGGGCGCCAACGGCATTGCCATGGACACCGGCGAAATCTTCAGCGCCCTGCAGACCGGCGTTATCGACGGCGCAGAAAACAACCCGCCCACGATGCTGGAACACAACCACTTCCAGAACGCCAAGTTCTACACCCTCACCGAGCACCTGATCCTGCCTGAACCCATCGTGATGTCGAAAATCACCTGGAACAAACTCACCCCTGCGCAACAGGACATGGTCAAGAAAGCCGCCAAGGCCGCCCAGGCTGACGAGCGCGTGCTGTGGGACGCCAAGTCCGCCAGCAGCGAAGCCAAGCTCAAGGCCGCCGGCGTCGAGTTCATCACCGTCGACAAAAAACCCTTCTATGACGCCACCGCAGCGGTGCGTGCGAAGTACGGCGCGCCTTACGCCGACATCATCAAGCGTATCGACGCCGTTCAATAACGCCCCTCCCCTAAGCAAGGCCTGGCGCGGTCCACACTGACGCGCCCGGTTACGGTGAACGCCATGAATAATTTACTGCTGCGCATCAACGACCGCATCTACATGACCTGCATCTGGGTCGCCGGCCTTTCGGTTCTCGGCGTCGCACTGATTATCCCCTGGGGCATCTTCGCCCGCTATATCCTCGGCACCGGCGCAAGCTGGCCGGAGCCTACCGCCATCCTGCTGATGCTGGTCTTCACCTTTATCGGCGCCGCCGCGAGTTACCGCGCCGGGGCGCATATGTCGGTGGCCATGGTTACTGACCGCTTGCCGGCGCAACAACGCCGCCTCGTCAGCATTTTTTCCCAATTGCTGATGGCGACGGTCTGCCTGTTCATGACGATCTGGGGCACCAAGCTGTGCATGTCCACGTGGAACCAGTTCATGAGCGCCATCCCTACTCTGCGCGTGGGCATTACCTACATGCCGATCCCGATTGGCGGGCTGCTGACGCTGATTTTTGTCGTGGAAAAACTCCTGCTCGGTGACCAGAGCAACCGTCGGGTCGTGCGCTTCGACCTGGTTGAAGAAAGCGAAGGGGCCGCCTGATATGGACGCATTGATTCTGTTGGGCAGTTTTGTCGCCTTGATCCTGATCGGCATGCCGGTGGCCTACGCGCTCGGGCTGTCGGCGCTGATCGGCGCGTGGTGGATCGACATCCCGTTCCAGGCCCTGATGATTCAGGTGGCCGGCGGGGTGAACAAGTTTTCGCTGATGGCGATTCCGTTCTTTGTGCTGGCCGGGGCGATCATGGCCGAGGGCGGCATGTCGCGGCGGCTGGTGGCGTTTGCCGGGGTGCTGGTGGGCTTTGTGCGCGGCGGCCTGTCCTTGGTGAACATCATGGCTTCGACGTTTTTTGGGGCAATTTCCGGCTCGTCGGTGGCGGACACCGCCTCGGTCGGCTCGGTGCTGATCCCGGAAATGGAACGCCGTGGTTACCCCCGCGAATTCGCCACGGCGGTGACCGTCAGCGGTTCGGTGCAGGCCTTGCTGACTCCGCCTAGCCATAACTCGGTGCTCTACTCCCTCGCAGCCGGCGGCACCGTCTCCATCGCCTCGCTGTTCATGGCCGGCGTGGTCCCCGGCCTGTTGATGAGCGCGTGCTTGATGGCGCTGTGCCTGATCTTCGCGAAAAAGCGCAATTACCCGAAGGGCGAAGTCATCCCCTTGAAACAGGCGCTGAAGATCGCCGCCGACGCGCTGTGGGGCCTGATGGCAATGGTGATCATCCTCGGCGGCATCCTCTCGGGGGTTTTCACCGCCACCGAATCCGCCGCGATAGCCGTGCTGTGGGCGTTCTTCGTGACCATGTTCATTTACCGCGACTACAAATGGAACGAGCTGCCCAAGCTGATGCACCGCACGGTGCGCACCATTTCCATCGTGATGATCCTGATCGCCTTCGCCGCCAGCTTCGGCTACATCATGACCCTGATGCAGATCCCGGCGAAGATCACCACGATGTTCCTGACCCTGTCGGACAACCGCTACGTCATCCTGATGTGCATCAACGCCATGTTGCTGTTGCTCGGCACAGTGATGGACATGGCGCCGCTGATCTTGATCCTTACGCCGATTCTGCTGCCGGTGGTGCTGGGTATTGGCGTCGACCCGGTGCACTTCGGCATGATCATGCTGGTGAACCTCGGCATTGGTTTGATCACCCCGCCCGTGGGCGCGGTGCTGTTCGTGGGCGCGGCGGTGGGCAAGACCACCATCGAGAAGACCGCGAAGGCGCTGCTGCCGTTTTATGCCGTGCTGTTCCTGATCCTGATCGCCGTGACCTACATCCCGGCGCTGTCGCTGTGGCTGCCAAGCGTGGTGCTGTAAACCTCTATCAAAAACACAACAGATTCAAATGTGGGAGCGGGCTTGCCTGCTCCCACACTGAACCTCTGCGTTGGGCCTATTTCATACGGCGAGACACCATGTCGTCACACCTCATCGAACTCAGCGATCAACTCACCCACCTCACCCTCGCGCCGGCCACCGGCGCCAGCATCGTCAATTGGACGGTACGAGCAACCGGGCAGCCTTTGCTGCGCCATAGTGACCAACAAGCGCTGAACACCGGTTTGCCGGGCAAACTGGGCTGCTATCCCTTGGCCCCCTGGTCCAACCGAGTTTCCCGAGGCGGTTTCGACAACCCCGACGGCTGGCTGGCCCTGGCGCCCAATAGCCTCACGGACCCCTTGCCGATTCATGGTTCCGCCTGGCAGCAGGCGTGGCAGGTGGTGAGCCAGTCAGCGAGTGAAGTGGTACTGGCCGTGGAGTGCGACACGCCGTTCGCCTATCGCGCCGAGCAGCGCTTTCGATTGAGCAAGGGTGAGCTGAGTATTACGCTGAGCGTGACCCATCTGGCAGAAACACCCGCGTGGCATGGCCTGGGGTTGCATCCCTACTTGCCACGTCGGCCGGGCACACGCTTACAGGCCGAGGCGTCACAGGTGTGGATGAGTGATGCGTCCAAGTTGCCTACGCTCTTGGCGCCCGTGCCGGATGCCTGGGACTTCCGGGAACTGAAAACCCTACCCGAAGGCCTGGTGGACAACGGCTTTTGCCAGTGGGATGGGCATTGCCTGATCGAGCAACCAGAGCTGGGCTATACGCTGGAATGCCAGGCCAGCGGCGCCGATTACTTCCTGCTGTACTGCCCGCCGGGGCTGGGGTTCTTTTGCATCGAGCCGGTGAGCCATCCGGTGAACGCCCATCATCTGCCGGGCAGGCCTGGGCTGAGACTGCTGGAACAGAGCCAGTCGATCCACCTCAATCTCAGTATGAAATACGGCCCAAATGTGGGAGGGGACTTGCTTGCGAATGCGCTGGATCAGTAACAAACACGTCGCCTGACACCCTGCTTCGCGAGCAAGCCCGCTCCTACAGTCGGATCTCATGCGTACTGAAGACCACATTCCAAATGTCAGATCCAACCAAGCCAACTCCAGTAAGTCGCCGCAAACACCAGCATCAACAGATAGCCAATCAGCGTCACCAGGATCCCCACCTTGGCAAACTGCCGCGCCGTAAACGTCCCAGTCCCCATGCACACCATGTTCTGCGGCGCATTGATCGGCAGGATAAACCCATAGCTCATCACAAACCCCAACAGCATGGTCATGCCCAACCGGCTGAAATCCCCCGGCAAGGTCTGCAGCACCGCGATCAGGATCGGCAGCAACGCCGAGGTCAATGCCGTGGCGCTGGCGAACCCCAGGTGAATCAGGATCAGGAATGCGCCAAGAATCGCAAACATCCCCAACGGCCCAACTTGATCCAACCCCGTGTGGGCCACAACAGCAGAACCCAGCCATTGCCCGGCCTGGGTGGTCAGCAGCGCAGTGCCGAGGCTGATGCCAACCCCGAACACAATCACCGTGCCCCACGGAATGCGTGACTGCACATCCTTCCAGGTCATCACACCGATGCCCGGCAATAGCAGGAACACCAGCCCGGCGTAGGTCGTGGAGGCGGTGTCGAAACTGTGCAGGCGCCCTTCCGTGGCCCAGGCCAGCAGCAGCAATACCGAAACGCTCAACAGGCGCTTCTGCGGCCCGGTCATGGGCCCGATCTCCACCAGCGACTGCGCCACCGCCTCTTTACCGCCCGGGATGCTGTCGGTTTCCGGCGGCAGCAATTTGAGCACCAGGAACAGCAACACCGCCGACATGATCAACGCCCACGGCGCGCCGGCGATCAGCCAGTCGATCCATGACACGCGCTGACCCAGCATCTTGTCCATGAAGCCGACGGTCAGCAGGTTCTGCGCGGCGGCGGTCTGGATGCCGACGTTCCAGATGCTAGTGCCCTGGGCGACGACGATCATGATGCCAGCGGCGATATTCGAGCGTTTGTCGACACCAAAGGCCGCGATCACGCCCATCATGATCGGCACTACGCAGGCACTGCGCGCCGTGGCACTGGGCACCACGAGGCTGAGCAGGATGGTCACCGCAATCGCCCCCAGCAGGATGCGCCGGGTGCTGGTGCCGACCCGACTCAAGGTCACCAGGGCGATACGCCGATCCAGGCCGGTGTGGGTCATGGCGGCGGCGATAAACAGCGCGCCGGCCACCAGCGCCAACGCCGGGTTGGAGAACCCGGTAAGGGCCATGCTGATCGCCGGGCTGGTGCCGATCAAGTGCGTCGGGTCTTGCAGCGACGGCGCGGTCCCCAGCAAAAACGCTATCAGCGAAGTGATCATGATCGCGCTGGCTTCATAGGACACCGCTTCGGTGATCCACACCACCACGGCAAACGCAAGGATCGCCAGCATGCGGTGCCCGGCCACGGGCAAGTCGGCGGGCAGCGGCAACAGCAGCACGCCGGTCATTACCAACACCGCGACAACCAGGCCCAGGGGTAATTTAAAGGATGCCGCGCTCATCGGGTGCTCCAAGGCTCTAAATCAAGGCTTGAGCATGGGGCAAAACCACCTGCGGCGTGTTGACCTAGGCCAATAGCTGACTCAACACCGCGCGTAACTTGCCGGGCTTGACCGGTTTGTTCAACAGCGGTGCTTCGAGGCGACGCAAGGCACGTCGGCATTGGTCAGTGCGGTCAGCCGTGATGATCACCGCAGGAATGTTCTGCTCGAAATGCTCGCGCAGGTGCTTGACCACCGCACAGCCCACCACCCCATGGTCCAAGTGATAGTCCGCCAGGATCAGCTCCGGCGCCCTGCCCTGCAAAGCCAGCAACGCACCCGCCTGGTCGGTGGCGGTGACCACTTCGCAGCCCCACTGCCCGAGCAGCGCGCGCATGCTTTCGAGGATGCTCACTTCGTTATCGATCACCAGCAAACGCCGCCCAGGCAGCGGGTTGCCCGTGCTCGGTTGCACCGGCAACTGGCTGATCGGCAGGGGCATTTCGTCACTCAACGGCACCTCGATGCTGAACATCGAACCCCGCCCCGGCCAGGAACGCACGGCAATCGGATACCCCAGAATCTCGGCGATACGCTCGACAATCGCCAACCCCAGCCCTACGCCCTTGCGGTCCGAGGCGCGGCCGACGTCGAGCTGGTTGAACTCGAGGAAGATCGTCTGCAGCCGGTCGGCCGCAATCCCGCGACCGGTATCCCACACTTCCAGGCGCAGGCGACCCCCTCGGCGTCGAGCACCGAGCAAGATGCAACCTTCGTCGGTATAACGACAGGCATTGCTGAGGAAATTACGCAGAATCCGCGTCAGCAACCGCAGGTCGGTATTGATCGCATAACAGCCGGTGCGCACCCGCAGGTTCAACCCGGCCGCCAGGGCCACCGATTGGAACTCCGAGACCAGCGGCGCGAACAGCTCATCCAGCCGATACAACGCCACGTCCGGCTTGACGGCCGCCTGGTCCAGCCGCGAGATATCGAGCAAATCGGTGAGCAAATCCTCGGCGCCTTCCAGTGCTTGGTGCGTGCGCTCCACCAGCACCTGCTCGACGCTGGGCAACTGTCGCTCGCGCAAGGTGGCGATCAGCAATCGCGCGGCATTCAAAGGCTGCAGCAAGTCATGGCTGGCGGCGGCGAGGTATTTGTCCTTGCTGCGGTTGGCGGCCTGGGCGGCGTCACGGGCATCGCGCAGGTCCTGTTCGATCTGTTCGCGGTGGGCGATCTGCTGTTGCAGGTTGAGGTTGGCTTCGAGCAGTTCATCGGTGCGCGCGGCGACGCGCTGTTCCAGCTCATCGTTGAGGCGGATATAGCGGTTGCGCTCGGCCTCAAGCTCGTCCAGTCGCGCGGCGAGTTCCGGGTAATGGCTCTTGCGCGCGGAGTGATTGCCCAGCCCCAGCAACCCGGCGAGGGCGAGTTGCTGGTCCTCAGAGCGCTTCGCCATAGACAACCTCGACGTCGCGCTGGCTCGACTCCCTGGGATTCGTGAGGATGCACGGGTCATGCATCGCATGCTGGGACAGGAAGGGAATATCCGCCACGCGCACGCCATGCAGGCCGAGGGTTTCATGGAAGCCAATCGCATGCTTCAGTGCGATCAGATGCTCCACCAGCCGCCCGCAGATCTGCCGATGATTGAGGCCGCGGCAGTCGATGCCGAACGTCTCGGCAATCACCTGGAAACGCTCCGGCGCCGAGTTGTAGTTGAACGCCACCACATGCTCCACCAGCACCGCGTTGCACAACCCATGGGGCAAGTCGAGGAAGCCGCCAAGGCTGTGGGACATAGCATGCACCGCGCCAAGGATCGCATTGGAAAACGCCAGCCCGGCCTGCATGCTGCCGAGCATGATTTTCTCGCGCAGGGCAATGTCGCCGGGATTGGCGATCATCTGCACCAGATTGCCGTTGATCAGGCGCATCGCCTCCAGCGCATGCGGGTCGGTCAGCGGACCATGGCCGGTGGAGACGAATGCTTCGATGGCATGCACCAGTGCGTCAATACCGGTACAGGCGGACAGGAACGGGTCCATGCTGGCGGTGGTTTCCGGGTCGATCAGCGCCACGTCCGGGACCACCGCCTTGCTGACGATGGAGAACTTCATGCGTTCCTGCTGGTTGGAGATGATTACGAACTGCGAGACATCCGCCGAGGTGCCGGCGGTGGTTGGGATGAGGATCAGCGGCGGGCTGGGCACACGAATGGTATCCACGCCCTCGAACTCAAGGATGCTGCGCCCGTGGGCCACCGCAATGCCGATGGCCTTGGCGCAATCCATCGGGCTACCGCCGCCAATGGCCACGATCACATCACAGTGGTTTTCACGGTACACCTCGGCGCCGAGCATCACTTCTTCGACGCGGGGGTTGGGCGACACGGCGGTGTACAGGCAGTAGTCGACACCAATGGCTTGCAGGCTGGCTTCCACATCAGCCACCCATCCGGCGGCGAGCACCCCGGGGTCGCTGACCACCAGCACCTTGCGCGCGCCAAAGGTCTTGGCATAGTTGCCGACGTTGTGCCGGCAGCCGGCACCAAAGATGATTTCAGGCGAGACGAATTTGCGCAGAAGGCTCAGATTTGGGCTCATTGGAAAGCCTGTTTTTATTATTTTGGAAGAATGCGCTCCACACTAACCCATCCGGCTGCGATTGCAATCAGACCAAAGGGGCATGCTTGCGGCCAGCACCGGCCAGCGCTGGGCTGGCCGGGTGGAGGTCAACGGCTGGCGAAGTACATTGTCACTTCGAAGCCGATACGCAGGTCGGTAAAGGCAGGTTTGGTCCACATGGGGAATAGTCCTCTTGTTGTACCGGGGGGTTCCGGTGATTTCATTAATGCACGCAGATCAACGGGGGCGAATGCTACTTTCGAAGTAGCAGCCGCACTGCATTAGTCTCAGGTGTACATCAATCAAACGGTGGGAGCGCGTTGAATCAGAAGAAGCCCAGTGGATTGATGTCGTAGCTCACCAGCAAATTCTTGGTCTGCTGGTAATGATCCAACATCATCTTGTGGTTCTCACGCCCCACGCCCGACTTCTTGTACCCACCAAACGCCGCATGCGCCGGGTACAGGTGATAACAGTTGGTCCACACACGACCGGCTTTGATCGCTCGGCCCATGCGGTACGCGCGGTTGATGTCGCGGGTCCACAAACCGGCGCCCAGGCCGAACTCGCTGTCATTGGCTATCGCCAACGCTTCGGCCTCGTCCTTGAAGGTAGTCACACCGACTACCGGCCCGAAGATTTCCTCCTGGAACACGCGCATCTTGTTGTGCCCCTTGAGCAAGGTCGGCTGGATGTAATAGCCACTGGACAGGTCGCCTTCCAAACGTTCGGCCGCGCCGCCAGCCAGCAGTACCGCACCCTCTTCCTGAGCGATCTTCAGGTAGGAGAGGATCTTGTCGTATTGCTGCTCGGACGCCTGGGCGCCGACCATGGTTTCGGTGTCCAGCGGGTTGCCGCGCTTGATCTTGACGATCTTCTTCATCACCTCGGCCATGAATGCATCGTAGATCGACTCCTGCACCAGCGCCCGCGATGGGCAGGTGCACACTTCGCCCTGGTTGAAGAACGCCAGCACCAGGCCTTCAGCGGCTTTTTCGATAAATTGCGGCTCGGCCTGCATGATGTCTTCAAAGAAGATATTCGGCGACTTGCCGCCCAGCTCCACGGTGGACGGAATAATGTTCTCGGCCGCCGCGTGCATGATGTGCGCGCCCACCGGGGTGGAGCCGGTGAAGGCGATCTTGGCGATGCGCTTGCTGGTGGCCAACGCCTCCCCCGCTTCGCGGCCAAAGCCTTGCACGATGTTGAGCACGCCCGGCGGCAGCAGGTCATTGATCAGCTCGGCAAATACCATGATCGACAGCGGCGTCTGCTCAGCCGGCTTAAGCACGATGCAGTTACCGGCGGCCAACGCCGGCGCAAGTTTCCACGCAGCCATCAGCAGTGGGAAGTTCCACGGGATAATCTGCCCGACCACACCCAGCGGCTCGTGGAAGTGATAGGCGGTGGTCAGTTCGTTGATCTCGGCGGCACCGCCTTCCTGGGCGCGGATGCAACCGGCGAAGTAGCGGAAATGGTCAGCAGCCAGCGGCACGTCGGCGTTGAGGGTTTCGCGCACGGCCTTGCCGTTGTCCCAGGTCTCGGCCACGGCCAGCACTTCGAGATGCTGCTCGATGCGGTCGGCAATGTTCAGCAACACCCGCGAGCGGTCCTGGGCCGACGTCTTGCCCCAGGCATCAGCGGCGGCGTGGGCGGCGTCGAGGGCCTTGTCGATATCGGCGGCGCTGGAGCGCGGGAATTCGGCGATGACGTCGCCGGTGACCGGCGACGTGTTGGTGAAGTACTCGCCGTTGATCGGCGCGACAAACTCACCACCGATGTAATTGCCGTAGCGCGGCTTGAAGCTGACGATGGCGCCGGGCGTGCCAGGTTGTGCGTAGATCATGGTGAGGCCTCTGTCTGTTGTGGGTGTTGTCAGGGGTGCAGGCGTTGCATCTGCTTGCGTTCGTACTGCGGGTACAGGTGGGTCACGCTGCGGATCAGTTCGTAGCGGCTGAGGTTGATCGCCGCGAAACGTTCGGGGATCGGGCTGCGGATCAGCTCAGGCATATCGCGACCTTGGGCGGCGCCGTCGCGCAGGAGTTGGTCGAGCCAGGTGAGGTAGTCGCGCATCTGTTCGAAGGGTTTTGCATCCGCCGCGATCGGGCCGTGGCCGGGCACGATCAGCGTCCAGGGCAAGCCTTGCAGGGTGGCGATATCCGCCAGCCACAGTGCAAGGCCCGGTGAATTGGGCGTGGTGAGCGCGCGCTGGTAGAACACCAGGTCACCGGCAAACAGCACGCCGGTCTTGCGGTCGAATATCGCCAGGTCGGCACCGGTATGGCCGCGCAGGTGCAGCAGTTGCAGGTCGTGGCTGCCGAAGGTTTTTACGCCCGCTTGCAACACTTCACCCGGCAACACCACTTCAGTGCCGCGCATCCAGTCGCCGACCCTGCGGTACAGGTTCTCGGCCATGCTGTCGCCCTGCTCGTGCAGTAACTCGGCGGTGCCGGCCAGGGCGCCGATGGTCACCTCCTTGAACGCTTGGTTGCCGAGCGCATGGTCGGGGTGGTGGTGAGTCAGCAACACCTGGATCACCGGCTTATCAGTGACGCTGGCGATGGCCTGTCGCAGGGCTTCGCCGTAGCGCTTGGACGGCCCGGTGTCGATCACCACCACGCCGGGTTCGGTGACGATGAACCCGATATTGACGATGTCGCCGCCGTTGTCCTTGGCGAAGTTATCGGTGCTGCCTTCCAGCAGCCAGGTGTCATCGGCGATCAGGCGGGGTTTCAGGCCGTAATCCAGCTCGGCCAGCACCGGCTGGCTGAGCATGATCAGCCAGAGCAGAATCCAGCGCCGGGTCATGGGATGAGCGCCTCGAATTGACTGCCGCTGGTGTCGCGCAAAGTCAAACGCGTGGGCTCGGCGCCTTCGATATCGAAGGCCAGGTTGGGGTTTTCGCTGACGGCGGGGAACAATTCCAGGCGTGCCAACAGCTCACCGTTGGCACCGTGAAGTTCGGCATTGTTAACGAAAAACTCGGGAATACCACTGACCATGCCGTTATCCATCGGATGGGCAACTTGCAGCTTCACCCGGCTGAATTCCGCGCGCGGGTAGCGCCCGCCGAGCACTTCGCCGAGGTGGTCTTCCCAGCCCGCTTGCGTGCGCACCACGCTGGGCGCCGTGCAACCGCCGCCGGCGGCATCGATCAGTGTCGAACCGACATGCCACATCCCGTCCCGGGTCAACACCGCCGCGCGCAACGGCGTGGCCTGTTCGATGCGAATCCGGATCGACAGCCACGCCAGCACGCGCTCCACCGGCTGGAAGTCGACAATCTGTGGCAGCGGGTTGAGTTCGGCCCAGGCAAGGATCTTCACCACCTCGCCCTTGAACGCACGGGCATCAATCTCCAGCGGCACCTGGCGCGCGTCCTCGGCGAACGGCGGCGCCAAGAGCTTCACGCGCTCGTCGAATACGAACGGCGCATTGTCGAGAAAACGTTGGTGGTAGTAGGCCCACATCACCGAGGGCACCGGGTCGACGGGCGCGCCCCAGGCCAGCACCGGCAAACAGCAGACCCACCACCCGCGCAGGCGCATGGCTTACTCCTCGACGTGCACGCTGTCGAGGTAAGTGCGCACCGCCCACAGGGCTTCCTGGCTCAGGTAGTCAGCCATCTTCGGCATGTACACCCGGCCATCGCGCACGGCGCCGTGGCGGACCCGCTCGACAAACCACTCATCCCCGGGGTCGCCGGCATCCAGCATGCGCAGGTCGGGGGCGATCCCGCCGGACTTGGCTTCCAGGCCATGGCACGCCGCGCAGTTCTGGTTGTACGCCGAGGCACCGATTTCGACGGCCTTGTCATGCTCTGGGGAGGTGCGATACGGGTTGGTCGCGGCCCAGCCATCGGCGTCCAGCGGCACGCCGGCATCCTTGATCGGGGTGAGGCCTTTGGTTTCCACGGCAGTTGGGGTCACGTTGCCGTGGGCCCAGGCGGAACCGGCACCTATCGCAGCGGTAAGGAGGCAGGCGGTCAGCAAGGCGTTGCGTTTTGTTTTCATTATTTTGTCCCCTGAGGAGTGCACGCAAAACCTCTTGGCAGAGGCTATGGCAACCATCTTAGGAAGCGCCCGGCGGCACCCGTATGCTGCTTTGGTGGGCGGGTTCTCATCCGTTGGTAGCAGGCCTTGTGGGGCACTGCTAAATCAGAGGTGGTTCGGGAAATTGTCCCGGCAACACCGGGACTTTTTCCGTATTCGCCAACCCGTCCAGGCAGCAACCTGTGCAGGCCAAAACCTCCACTGGGAACTGCAACCATGACAATAAGATCGCTACCCGCCCGCTCACCCCTAAGCCTTGCCGTGCAAGCCTTTCTGCTGGTGGGCAGCCTGTCCCTCAGTGCTGCAAGCTCTGCTGCCGCCGAACCTGCGAAGCCCACCCACAACGTCACCTGGGAAGACATCGCCAACGACCACCTGACGACCAAGGACGTGCTGCAATACGGCATGGGCACCAACGCCCAACGCTGGAGCCCCCTGGCCCAGGTCAACGACAAGAACGTGTTCAAGCTCACCCCGGCCTGGTCCTACTCGTTCGGCGACGAGAAGCAACGCGGCCAGGAATCCCAGGCCATCGTCAATGACGGCGTGGTCTACGTCACCGGCTCGTATTCCCGTGTGTTCGCCCTTGATGCAAAGACCGGCAAGCGCCTGTGGACCTACAACCACCGCCTGCCCGACAACATTCGCCCGTGCTGTGACGTGGTCAACCGTGGCGCGGCGATCTTTGGCGACAAGATCTACTTCGGCACCCTCGACGCGCGCCTGATCGCCCTCGACAAAAACACCGGCAAAGTGGTGTGGAACAAAAAATTCGGTGACCACGCCGCCGGCTACACCATGACCGGCGCCCCGGTGCTGGTCAAAGACAAGGTCAGCGGCAAGGTGCTGCTGATCCACGGCAGCTCCGGCGATGAATTCGGCGTGGTCGGCCAGCTGTTTGCGCGCGATCCGGACACCGGCGAAGAGGTCTGGATGCGTCCGTTCGTGGAAGGCCATATGGGCCGCCTGAACGGCAAGGACAGCACACCGACCGGCGACGTCAAGGCGCCTTCGTGGCCAGATGACCCAACCACCGAAACCGGCAAAGTCGAGGCCTGGAGCCACGGCGGCGGCGCGCCTTGGCAGAGCGCGAGCTTCGATGCCGAGACCAACACCATCATCGTCGGTGCCGGCAACCCTGGCCCATGGAACACCTGGGCGCGCACGTCCAAAGACGGCAACCCCCACGACTTCGACAGCCTCTACACCTCGGGCCAGGTCGGCGTCGACCCAAGCACCGGCGAAGTGAAGTGGTTCTACCAGCACACGCCGAACGATGCCTGGGACTTCTCCGGCAACAACGAACTGGTGCTGTTCGACTACAAGGACAAGGACGGCAAGGTCATCAAGGCCACCGGCCACGCTGACCGCAACGGTTTCTTCTATGTGGTGGACCGCAACAACGGCAAGCTGCAGAACGCCTTCCCGTTCGTCGACAACATCACCTGGGCCAGCCACATCGACCTGAAGACCGGCCGCCCCGTGGAGAACGAAGGCCAGCGTCCGGCCAAGCCATTGCCCGGTGAAACCAAGGGCAAGCCAGTGGAAGTCTCGCCGCCGTTCCTCGGTGGCAAAAACTGGAATCCCATGGCCTACAGCCAGGACACCGGCCTGTTCTACATCCCGGGCAATCAGTGGAAAGAGGAATACTGGACCGAAGAGGTCAACTACAAGAAAGGCTCGGCTTACCTTGGGATGGGCTTTCGCATCAAGCGTATGTATGACGACCACGTTGGCACTCTGCGTGCGATGAACCCGACCACCGGCAAGGTGGTGTGGGAACACAAGGAAGCCATGCCGCTGTGGGCCGGCGTGCTGGCGACCAACGGCAACCTGGTGTTCACCGGGACCGGCGACGGTTTCTTCAAGGCTTTCGACGCGAGAACCGGCAAGGAACTGTGGAAGTTTCAGACCGGCAGCGGCATCGTCTCGCCGCCGATCACCTGGGAACAGGATGGCGAGCAGTACGTCGGCGTGACAGTCGGCTATGGCGGCGCGGTGCCGCTGTGGGGCGGCGACATGGCCGAGCTGACCAAGCCGGTGGCACAGGGTGGGTCATTCTGGGTGTTCAAGATCCCGAGTTGGGATAACAAAACCGCGCAAAAATAAGCTTGTAAATGCGGGACCGCCTTGCAGTCAGCGGGCTTGCCCCGCGCTGGGCTGCGAAGCGGCCCCAAACCCCGGCGTCTCGGTCTCTCTGAAACACGGCGCCGTCCCTGTTGGGGCGGCTTCGCCGCCCAGCGCGGGGCAAGCCCGCTCACTACAAGGTATCGTGATGAACTACCTGCCTTTATTACTGCTGCTGTCACTTCCCTTGGCTCACGCCACCGACGACGGCGACGACGCCCCCCTGATCATCAACGGCTGCACCATCGCCGAGCACAGCCAGTGCCCCGGCGCCAACCTCAAGGGCGCCAACCTGCGCAACCAAAACCTGAGCAAAATGAACCTGGCCGGTGCCGACTTGCGCGATGCGGATCTGCGCCACGCCAACCTGAACCTCGCCAACCTGGAGAAAGCCCAACTGCAAGGCGCCAACCTGACCCGCACCAGCCTGCAGCAAGCCAATCTGCGCCTGGCCGACTTTACCGGTGCCACGTTGATGGCGGTGCAAGGCTGGGGGATGTTTGCCCAAGGCGCGCAATTCGAAAACGCCAACCTCAGCGCGGCCTACCTGCAATTTGCACGGTTGTCAGGGGCGAAGATGCACAAGGCCAACCTGCGTGCGGCTGACTTGGAAATGACGTGGTTGAGCAAGGCCGACCTGCAAGGGGCGGACCTCAGTGATGCCAATCTGCAAGAAGCCAAGTTTGGTGAAAGCAACCTGGAGAAAGCCACGCTCACGGGGAGTCGTCAGCATTATGCGAACTTTCAGGATGCGAATATGGAAGGTTGCAAAGATTGCCCCACTACGTGGGATCGCTGAGACAACGCAATCCAAATGTGTGGGCTTGCTCGCGAATGCGGTGGATCAGTTGACTGACACACTGCATTCGCGAGCAAGCCCGCTCCCACAGGGGATTTGCGTCGCCACTGTCATCCCGCCACCCGCACCACCCCCATATCAATCCCCAAATGCACCAACTCGGCATGTGAACTCACCTGCAACTTGCTCTTGAGCAAGGTCAGGTAATTGGACACGGTCTTGCTGCTGATACTCAGCTGGGCCGCAATCGAGCGGGCCGGGGTACCTCTGGCGAGCATCAGGAAAATCTCCAGTTCGCGCTGGGTCATGCTCTGCAAACGGCGGTCTGTGGGGTGATAGGCCAGCTGGGTCGCCAGGTCCTGTTCGATATAGGTGTGACCGTCGAGGATGCGCTCCACCGCGTCCAGCATCACCGCAGGCGACGCGCTTTTGGTCAGGTAGCCCGATGCACCCGCCTCCAGAGCCTGGCGCACCAGGGACAACTCGGCGTGCTGGCTGAAAAACAGCACGCGCAACTGCGGCAAGCGCTGGCGCAGGCGGCGGGTGGTTTCCAGGCCGCTGATACCCGGCAGGCCGAAGCCGATGATCACAAGGTTGGGCACCGCCTCATGCACGCGCGCCAGGGCTTCTTCGCCACTGGCCGCTTCACGCACCACCACACCCGGCAGGCCGCTGCGCAACAGCCCGGCATAGCCCAGGCGGACCACGGCGTGATCATCGACCAACAGGATATTCATAATGCCTCCAATGGCAGCGGCTCTCGTCCCATGCTAGAACCCCGCGCCGCGCCGCGACCTACTACTTTGGTACTGGTTTTGCTGTCTATCGTCGCATTCCCAAGGCAGCGGGACTGGCGTGTAATAGGTGCATAACGATAACGACTGGACCCGCCATGCTGCCCGTTCGACTGCCCCTAGCGGCCCTGTTGTGCCTGTTCATCACGCATGTACACGCCGACCCACCCCTGTTTTCCGCCGACGGCTACCGCATCAGCGTGTACCGCAGCCCTACGCCCGATCAACTGCCCGGGGCGACCATCGTCGACACCCCGGCCCTGCGAGCCCTGCTCAACCAGACGCCCGCGCCGGTCCTGATCGACGTGTACCGGCGCCAGTGGCTGCAAGGCCGTTTCATCGAAGACCAGCCTCACGCCAATCTGCCAGGAAGCCACTGGCTGGCCAACACCGGCGACGGTGACCTCTCACCTGAATGGCAAGGCTATCTCGTGCGACACCTGTACACGTTCACCGGCGGCAACCTGGCACGCCCGCTGGTGTTCTACTGCCGCTCCGATTGCTGGCTGAGTTGGAACGCGGTAAAACGAGCCGCCGAGCTGGGCTATACCTCTGTGTACTGGTATCGCGATGGCTTGGATGCATGGGAAGCGGCAAACCTGCCAGTGATGACTGCCACACCCGAACCCTTTGAATAAAAAACCACAACAAGAAGGTGAACGGCCATGTACAAAATTTTGATTGCCGACGATCACCCGCTGTTTCGCGAGGCGATCCATAACGTTATCAGCGACGGCTTTCCCGGCAGCGAGGTGATGGAAACCGCCGACCTGGACAGTGCCCTCGCCCTGACCCAGGAACACGACGACCTCGACCTGATCCTGCTGGATCTGAACATGCCCGGCATGCACGGCCTCAACGGTTTGATCAACCTGCGCAACGAGTCACCGACTATCCCGGTGGTGATTGTCTCGGCCGAACAGGACAAGCAAATCGTGCTGCAAGCCATCACGTATGGCGCCGTGGGGTTTATCACCAAGTCCTCGCCCCGCCTGCAAATGACCGAGGCGATCCAGCAGATTCTCAACGGCAACGTGTACCTGCCGCCGGACATCATCCGCTCCCAGAAAAACACCGGGCAACGGCGCATGAACGACAATCCCGGTTTCGCCCCGGAGCTGTTGCAGGCACTGACGCGCAAGCAATTGCTGGTGTTGGAACGGATGACCAAGGGCGAGTCGAACAAGCAGATTGCGTACACCCTGGAGATTGCCGAGACCACGGTGAAGGCGCATGTGTCGGCGATCTTGCGCAAGTTGAATGTGCATAATCGGGTGCAGGCGATACTCAGTGCCGGGGATATTGATTTCGGCTCTTACCTGCGGCGCTGAACCGCCAGACAGAACACAAGTTCCCACATTTTGATTGCCTTTTGTCAGGGCCGACTGAGCAGATGACTCATCGCAGTCTTCAGCTTCATCGGCCGCACCGGCTTATGCATCAACGTATGCCCCAGCTCACGAATCTGCTGTTTCAACTCATTGCTGTAATTGGCAGTAATCATCATCGCCTGTATCGCACGGCCCCGCCGCGCGTTGATGCGGGCCACTGCGTCAATGCCGTTCTGGTCGTTGTCGAGGTGGTAATCGGCAATCAGCAAGTCCGCCTCGGCATGGTAGTTGTCCACCTGTCGCGCCAAGTCCTGCTCCGACAGCGCGGTGACCACCCGGCAGCCCCAGCCTTCGAGCAACGTGCGCATGCCTGCACAAATCGCCGCGTCGTTATCCAGCACCCACACGCGCGCACCCTGCAAGCGTTCGAGCATCGGCTCGCTCATGCACGGCGCCGGCGAGGACTTGGGCGCGGTGGCGCTCAACGGCACTTCTACCGAAAACATCGAGCCTTTACCCGGCCAGGATTTGACGCTGATGCGATGGCCTAGCATCCCGGCGATCTTTTCCACGATGGCCAGGCCCAGGCCCAACCCGCGATCCTGATCCGGGCGCTGCACATCGCCGCGCTTGAACTCCTGGAAAATCTCCTCCAGACGCTCTTCGGCAATGCCCATGCCGCTGTCCCATACTTGAATCAACACGCGTTGATGCTGGCGCCGGCAACCCAGTACTACGCGGCCCTTGTAGGTGTAGCGGATCGCATTGCTCAGCAGGTTGCGCAGGATCCGCGCCAGCAGCTGGATATCGCTGCGCACCAGCGCCGAGCAGCCGATAAAGTGCAGCGCCAGCCCCTCGGCGCGGGCCAGTTCGGTGTATTCGACGGCGAGGTTGTCCAGCAACTCACTGAGGGCAAACGGCGCGATATCGGCCTTGATCACCCCGGCATCCAGCTTGGAAATATCCACCAGGGTGCCGAGCAGGTTTTCCACGTCTTCCAGGGAATTGCTGACGTTGCGCACCAGGGTTTCACTGGGGCGTTCGAGCAATGCGCTGGTAAATAGGCGCGCGGCGTTCAACGGTTGCAGCAGGTCATGGCTGACAGCGGCGAGGAACTTGGTTTTCGACAGGTTGGCCTGTTCGGCCTCCCGCTTGGCTTCACGCAGGCGGGTTTCCATGCGCCGGCGCTCGTCGATTTCCTTGAGCAACTGGTCGTTGAGCGAGGTGAGTTCCGACGTGCGCTGGGCCACGCGTTGCTCCAGGTGCTGGTAGGCCTGGTGCAAGGCCTCAGCGGTGCGCCGGCGTTCGGTGATGTCGCGGATCAATACGAAGATCCCCACCACTTCGCCACTGGCCAACAGGTTCGGCACATAAGAACGCAGCATGTAGCGCTCCTGATTGTTGATGTTGGTTTCGGCGAATTCAAACGTCACGCTTTCCCCCGCCAGGGCGCGTGCGACGTAGGCATCCAGGCGTTGGCAATGCTGCTCGCTGTGCACTTCGCGCAGGCTCTGGCCGAGCATCATGCCGCGCGGCCAGCAGTACCATTCTTCATAGACTTTATTGGTGAATTCGTAGACCAGATCAGCATTCAGGTAGCCGATCAGCGCCGGCACGTTGTCGGTGATCAGGCGGATCCAGCGTTCGCTTTCCTGGGCCTTTTGCGCCGCTGCCTGTTCGCCGCGCAGGGCTTCGGCGCGCAGCCGGGCGTTGATCAGCAGGTGGTTGCTGGCCTTGAGTTCAGCCATCGCCTGGTTCAGCGCGTCAGTGCGTTCGCGTACTTGCTCGGCCAATACCACCGAATGCTGGAAGGTGGTGTAGGGGTTGTTGCCCTGGGTCATGCCGGACTCGATGCGCTCGATCAGCGCCGCATTGATCCGCGCCAGCTTGTGGTTGTCCTGTTGCAGTCGCGCCACCAGGGCGGGCAGGTCAGCGTCGGCCTCGGGCAATGGCGACCCCGGTGAAAGTCTGGTTGATGTGCATGCCATTGAACTGTTCTCCATAGGTGTTGAAGCCCATCACCCGCTGGTCGCGCAGATAGCTGCCGATCTGCTCGAGGGTGCCGTTGTCTTCCAGTTCCAGGCGCCGCAGGAAACAGTCGCAGCCAATGGTCAGCAGCAGGTCGCCAAGGCGCGACTGCAGGCCGTCGAACAGGGTTTGCAGGTTCGGCAGAATCGGGCCGGGCTTCATCGCGGTCAGGACGATGCCGTTTTCCACCGCGCAGTAGAAACTCAGGCTGAGGTCTTCGTGCACCTGCTGGATCGCGCGCACGTAGTACTGGTCGTGGATGCGCACCGCCAGCGGGTGCGCGGCGAAGGTGCGGTGGTCGAGGTTGGCCACGGCCACACCGATATGCCGCGCGTATTCTTCGGCGGCTGGCTCGGCGTTGAGTTCGAAGACCCGTCGCGACGGGCTGTCTGCGCCGGTGACCACCAGCTTTTCCGAGCGCGGCAGGATGTGGTGGGTGGTGAACACCTCGAAATCCAGCCAGGTATTGACCAGTACCACCACCGCTGCGCCGCTGTGGAACACGCCGTTGAAGTAGACGTGGGTGTGCGTGAGGAAATTGTCGTCACCCGCCGAACCGCCAAAGTGCGGGATATCGCCCAACGCGGCGCTGAGGGCCGCGAGCACCATTTCTTCTCGGCTGGACAGGCCATCGAGCAGGGTCAGGGCGAAGGTGTTGCCCTTGATCGGCGCCAGCGTATTGCTGCGGCAACCGCCGACCAGGCGTTCGACCATGTCCTGGGCGTTGATCAGGCTGAAGTGTTCCACCTGGTCGATCAGCTCAGTGGCGATGGAAAAGTGAGCGTGGTTGAAGCCCACCGCCGTGATGCAGTTGCGGCCATAGCCGTGGGACGTGATCTCGCCGGCGCTGGTACAGCCGACCACGCGCACGCTGGCGAAGCATTGTTGCAGCGCGTGGCCCAGAGCCTGCAAATCATAGGAGGCCGAGCAGAAAAACAGCACGAAACCCAGGTACGGATGCAACAGTTGCCGCGCCAGCTCTTCGGCGGCCTGCCCGGCATCGGTGGCCTGGGACATGGCACTGACTACGCCTTCACTGTTGTGCATCGTTGGCTCCCCCTCTGAGGCACAAGTGTACGAAGGGCCAGGGGGGAGACCTATGCTACTTGGGTACTGGGTGGGGGATGCGATGGGATGAGGTTTCAGGCACGTGCAAATGCCACGGCTTTCTCGAATTGCTCAGGGGTCGGACGCACACCGGTATAGAGCACAAATTGCTCCAACGCCTGGATCGCGATCACTTCCAACCCAGTAATCACCCGTTTGCCTTTGGCACGGCCCCGCACGATCAATGGGGTTTCAGAGGGGATCGCCACCACATCGAACACCGTTTCGGCAGCCTCCACGGCTTCGGCATCAAACGCCAGGGCGTGCGCCTCAGGCCCGCCGGTCATGCCGATAGGTGTCACGTTGATCAGCATCTGTGGGCGCAATTCACCCAAGTCGGGCAACCATTCATAGCCCAGGTTCTGCGCCAAGGCGCGGCCTGCGGCTTGATTACGCGCCACTATTACGCCACTAGCGTAGCCACCATCGCGCAAGGCACTGGCCACGGCCTTGGCCATGCCGCCGCTGCCACGCAGGGCGAATGTCGATGACTGCGGCACGGCGTGCTTTTTCAGCAGTTGCTCAATGGCGATGTAATCAGTGTTGTAGGCCTTGAGATGCCCATCGGTGTTGACGATGGTGTTTAGCGAGTCGATGGCTTGAACTGAATCGTCGAGTTCGTCCACTAAGGCAATGGCGGCCTCCTTGAACGGCATGGAAACCCCGCAACCACGGACGTTCAGCGCGCGGATACCAACGATCGCGCCGGGCAAATCCTGACTACTGAAGGCTTTATAGTAGAAGTTCAGACCCAACTGTTCGTACAGGTGGTTATGAAAACGCAGGCCAAAATTCCCGGGGCGCGCCGACAGCGACATGCACAGCCGCGTGTCCTTGTTGGGGTGCATCTGCATGGGTAACTCCTTGAGTAAGCGATTCGATACAGACCTTACACAACCTTTACCTAGCGGCTGTGCTGTTTTTCAGAAATACGTTGTCTTAAAAGTATCCCCGCGACATTACTTGAGTCCATTGATTGCAGACCACAAGCGCAGGGGCTAACCGAGGAATGACCATGATTCGTACAATCCCCAAGATCGCCTTGCTTGTTGGCGCACTCGCGATGGCAGGCCAAGCCTCCGCCCACGGTGGTGGTTGGGGTGGCCCGGCCGTATTGGGTGCCCTGGTCAGCGCAGCAGTCGTGGGCTCCGTGGTTGCCAGCCAGCCACGTGAGGTCTATGTGCAGCAGCCGGTGTATGTGCAACCGCAACCGGTGTACGCCGCGCCGCCGCCGGTCTATTACGCACCGCCGCCACCGGTGTATGTGCAACAACAGGTCTACTACCGCCCGGCGCCGGTGTATTACGGTCCACCGCGTGGTTATTACGGCCCACCGCGCGGCGGCTACGGCCGCCCCCACGGCTACTACGGCCGCGGCTGGTAATCGATCACGCTGAAACGGGCCTCGCAGGTTGCGAGGCCTTTTTTTGTCTGAAAAGTCCGGATTCATCCTGCAAAGGTCGTTCCGAGGACAATGCCCGTCGCGTATTCGCACATCATCAACACCAATGTCTACTTGCTCGACCGGGCCTCACGCTGTCATGTTTGTGTCACGACACACTCCCACTATCGAGCCTGTCCACCCAATAACAACAAGGACGACTGACCATGCCCACGCAAAACCCACACCGCACCGCTGGCCTCTGCACGTCCAGCAAGGTGTACAGCGCCCTCACCGAGCTCAAGCACCTGGAAGGCCACCGCAGCGCCAAATTCCTCGCACTGCTGGCAGAAAACCTGGTGCGCAAGGGTTTGCTCAGTGAGCAGGAAGTGGTGAACATGCTTGATCAGGTGGTGGACTGACGCCTCGCGTTGATGTCGACTATCGAGACGGTTGATTTTTCCTACGCCGCCCAGCCCCGTAAGGTGACCTCCATAGCGATTGGAGGTCCTTATGCCCACTGTTCAGATCATGTCCGTCATCGGCAGCGCCGTCCCCGCCCCTCTTCGGGAGCTGGGCTTGCTCGCCTGCTGGTACCTAGTACGCGATGGCGAAGCCATCAGGGGGCCTTTCAGGAGCAGTGGAGAAGCAGTTGCAAGCCTCAAGCTGCAAGCTTGAGGCTAAAAGCTTGAAACTTACAGCTGCCCCTAAGGCAACGGCAACTTGACCCGCGGCTTGCTTTCCACAAACAACGCCCAACTGGACATGAACAGCGCCGCCACCAGCGGCCCGATCACAAAGCCGTTCAAGCCAAACACCGACAGACCGCCCAGGGTGGAGATCAGGATCAGGTAGTCCGGCATTTTGGTGTCCTTGCCCACCAGGATCGGACGCAGCACGTTGTCCACCAAACCAATCACAAACACGCCAAACAGCGCCAGCACCACGCCCTGCCAGATCGAGCCGCTCAACAGGAAGTAAGCGGCCACCGGCCCCCACACAATCCCCGCGCCCACCGCCGGCAACAACGACAGAAACGCCATCAATACCGCCCAGAGCAACGCACTCGGGATATCGAGGAACCAGAAGATCAACCCGCCCAGCGCACCCTGGGTCACGGCCACCAGCACATTGCCCTTGACCGTGGCACGCACCACCCGATTGAACTTGAGCTGCAACCGGCGCTTCTGCGGTTCGGCCAGCGGCACCGCCGTGCGCACCTTGCGCACCAGGTCCGGGCCGTCGCGCAGCAGGAAATACAGCAAATACAGCATGGTGAAAAAACTCACCAGGAAATCAAACGTGCCCTGGCCGAAGCTGAACGCCTGGGTCGCAAAGAACTGGCTGCCCTGCATCGCGCTCTTGACGATCTTCTCGCGCAAGCCTTCCAGGTTGCCCATGCCAAAACGGTCGAGCAGGTGCTGGAAATACGGCGGCAGCACGTTTTTGAACTGCTCGATATACCCCGCCACGTCCAACTTACCGCTTTCAACGTTTTTATAGAGCGTCGCGCCCTCTTGCACCAGCAAGGAGCTGGTGATGATCACCGGCAGGATCGCAACTATCAAGCAGGCACTCAAGGTGGCCAGGGACGTAAGGTTGCGGTTCCAGCCAAAGCGCTGCTGCAGGCGGCGCTGCATCGGGGCAAAGATAATGCCAAGGATCACCGCCCAGAATACCGCGCCGTAAAACGGCAGCAATATCCAGATAAAGGCAATGGTCACCAGGACCAGCAACAACAGCAGGGTTTTGAATTGCAGGTTGGTTTGATTCATGTCCGGTCCATGTCAGAAAAGCAGTGGCCTCGTGTAGGCCCTGTTGCTTAGTCCGCAGCGAAACCTGGGAGTGCCCTAGGTTATCGAACAAGCATAGACCGCCTCACTCAACGGCTTTGGCCTCCTTCAACAGCGCCTGTCGATACACAGCGATACAAAAAGCCCAAACAACGACCTGGATCAATAAACCGTCGTGGCCGCTCGGCTACCTTCGCGACCTTTTGCGACCCGTGCCCATGCCTCCCATCCTCGCCCCCGAACTGCTCGCCCCTGCCGGCACCCTGAAAAACATGCGCTACGCCTTCGCCTACGGCGCCGATGCGGTCTACGCCGGCCAGCCGCGCTACAGCCTGCGAGTGCGCAACAACGAGTTCGACCACGCCAACCTGGCCCTCGGCATCAAGGAAGCCCACGGGCTGGGCAAACGTTTCTACGTGGTGGTGAACATCGCGCCGCACAACGCCAAGTTGAAGACCTTCCTCAAGGACCTGGCCCCGGTGATCGCCATGGGCCCGGATGCGCTGATCATGTCCGACCCCGGGTTGATCATGCTGGTGCGCCGGCACTTCCCGTCGATGCCGATCCATCTGTCTGTGCAGGCCAACACCGTGAACTGGGCCAGCGTGGAGTTCTGGCAGCAGCAAGGGATCTGCCGGGTGATCCTGTCGCGGGAGCTGTCCCTGGAAGAGATCGGCGAGATCCGCCAGCAAGTACCGGCCATGGAACTGGAAGTGTTCGTGCACGGTGCCTTGTGCATGGCCTATTCCGGACGCTGCCTGCTCTCGGGTTATATGAACAAGCGTGATGCTAACCAGGGCACCTGCACCAACGCGTGCCGCTGGAAATACCAGGCCACGCCAGCAGTGGAGAACGCCACGGGCGATATCGTCCAAGTGTTTCAACCGGAACCGACCCTGGGCATTGGCACACCGACCGACCAGGTGTTCCTGCTGCAAGAGGCCAACCGCCCCGATGAGCACATGCCCGCCTTCGAAGACGAGCACGGCACCTACATCATGAACGCCAAGGACCTGCGCGCGGTGCAGCACGTGGAGCGCCTGACGCACATGGGCGTGCATTCGCTGAAGATCGAAGGCCGCACCAAATCCCATTTCTACTGCGCGCGCACCACCCAGGTGTATCGCCGCGCAATCGATGATGCGGTGGCCGGTCGCGCCTTCGACCGCAGCCTGATGACCGACCTCGAATCCCTGGCCCAGCGCGGCTACACCGAGGGTTTCCTGCGCCGCCATGTGCACGATGAGTACCAGAACTACCAGAGCGGCAGCTCGGTGTCGCAGCGTCAGCAATTCGTCGGAGAGCTGACCGGCGAGCGTTGGGGCGAGTTGGCCGAGGTCAAGGTGAAGAACCGCTTTGCGGTGGGCAATCACCTGGAATTGATGACACCGGCCGGCAATTTTCACTTTGATCTGGAGAGGATGCACAACAGCCGGGGCGAGGCTGTTGAGGTCGCGCCGGGAGATGGGCACACGGTGTATGTACCTGTCCCGGCGGAGATGGATGTGCGCTTTGGCTTGCTGATGCGTGATGTCTTGTAGCCGCTGGATCGCTTCTTAACACCGCCGAGCATGGGTGGTTTCAGCTTGCTATGGCGGCTTCAGATCCTGAACTGACCGACCAATTGCCCCAACCGTTGACCCAGCTCCGCCAGGCTACGTGAGGTCTGCGCGCCCAGCTGGGTCTCGTCGGCCACGCTGTCCACCGCCACGGCAATCTGATGCACGCTGCGGTTGATCTCTTCGGCGACCGCGGTCTGCTCTTCGGCGGCGCTGGCGATCTGGGCGTTCATCGAATTGATGGTGCCGATCAACTGGGCAATGGTGTCCAGCGACGCGCCAGCTTCGTTGGCCTGGGCCGAGGTGCCATCCCCGGCATCGCTGGAACGGCGCATGGCCTCCACGGCGGCTTCGGTGCCTTTTTGCAGGCGGTCGATCATGCCCTGGATTTCCTGGGTGCTGGTCTGGGTGCGGCTGGCCAGGGCACGCACTTCATCGGCGACCACGGCAAAACCACGCCCGGCCTCCCCTGCCCGTGCCGCTTCGATCGCCGCGTTGAGCGCCAGCAGGTTGGTCTGTTCGGCGATGGAGCGGATCACGCTGAGGACACTGACGATAGAGGACACGTCTTGCTGCAAGCTGTCGAGGGACACACCGCTGCTACGGATGTCGTTCACCAGCGCATGGATCTGCGCGATGCTGCCGTCCACCACGCGCTTGGCGGCCTGGCCTTCGGCGTCGGTTTGCTGGGCAGCCACCGAGGCGCCCTGGGCACTGCGCGCCACTTCTTGCGCAGCGGACGACATCTGATTGATCGCAGTCGCCACCTGGTCGGTCTCGTGGCGCTGGCGCTCCATGGCCTGTTCGGAGCGCTGGGCCTGGTCGGAGACCTGGCTGACCAGACCAGTGAGTTGGGTGGTCATCTCGGTGATCTGGCGCACCAGGCCGTGGATCTTGTCGACAAAGCGGTTGAACGCGCCGGCAAGATCGCCCAGCTCGTCCTGGCTGGTGATGGCCAGGCGGCGGGTCAAGTCGCCTTCGCCGGCAGCGATATCGTCGAGGTTGGCTTTCATCAAGGTCAGCGGACGCAGGATGGTATTGGCCAGCACCATGCCGACGGCAGCGATCACCAGCAGCACCACCACAGCCACGCCGAGGATGCTCAGCAACACGCCTTCCATGCGTTTTTGCACCTTGGCCTCGACCACCGCGACCTGGGCTTCGATGCCGTCCAGGTTGACGGAGGTACCGATGACCATGTCCCATTTAGGCAGGTATTCGGTGTAGCCCATTTTGGGCACGAGTTCGGTCTGCCCCGGTTGGGTCGAGCTGTATTGCAGGTAGTGGGTGCCGTCCTTGCCGACCTTGACCAGGTCGCGGTTGACGTAGACGCCGTTGGGGTCGCGGTTGTCCTTGAAGCTCTTGCCCACGCCGTCTGGGCTGTTGCCCTTGAACAGGCGGATGGTCTCGGAGTCATAGCCGAAGAAGTAGCCGTCCTTGCCGTAGCTGGTGTTGGACAGCAACTTGACCACCTCTGCGCGCGCGGCGGTATCGCCCGGGGCGGCGGCGTCGTAGAGCGGCTTGACGGTGCTCATGGCCACTTCTACATAACTTTGCAGGGTAGCCTTGGCGTCGTTGAGCAGGCGCTGGCGGGTTTCATCCACCTCGTTGCGCGCCTGTCCTTGCAGGATCCACACGGTGGTCAGGCTGATGACCACCGCAAACAGCAACACCGGCACTACGGCGAGGGACAGAACTTTGGCCTTGAGGCTCAGACGCATGGCTTTTCTCTCTTATTAGTCACGACTTGAGAGGCTATCGGCCAATTGCGCGGATTCTGTAGTGAGCGCGCCGTCAGAGGGTCATCGCCGCCAGCCAGCCAAACGCCAGCAATGGCAGGTTGTAGTGCAGGAACGTCGGCACCACAGTGTCCCAGATATGGTGGTGCTGGCCGTCGATATTCAGGCCGGAGGTCGGGCCGAGGGTGGAGTCAGAGGCCGGTGAGCCGGCGTCACCCAAGGCACCCGCCGTGCCGACGATGCACACAATGGCGACCGGGCTGAAGCCCAGTTGCACACACAGCGGCACAAAGATCGCGGCCAGGATCGGCACGGTGGAGAACGACGAACCGATGCCCATGGTCACCAGCAGCCCGACCAGCAACATCAGCAATGCCCCCACGCCACGGCTATGGCCGATGAACGCCGCGGACGTTTCCACCAGCGCGCGCACATCGCCGGTGGCTTTGAGCACTTCGGCAAACCCCGACGCGGCAATCATGATGAAGCCGATCATCGCCATCATCTTCATGCCTTCGGTGAACAGGTCATCGGTATCGCGCCAGCGCACGATGCCCGACACCGAGAAGATCAGGAACCCGGCCAGCGCGCCGATGATCATCGAGTCCAGCCACAATTGAATGATGAACGCCGAAGCAATCGCCACCCCAGCCACCAGCAGGGTCAACGGGTTGTACTGCACCGCCACCTGCTCGACGCGCTCGATTTTTTCCAGGTTGTACACACGCTTTTTGCGGTAGCTGATAAACACCGCCACCAGCAGGCCGACCACCATGCCCAGGGCCGGCAAGCTCATGGCGTGGGTGACGCTGACCTGGCTGATGTCCACGCCGCTCTTGGCCACGTTGGCCAGCAAGATCTGGTTGAGGAAGATATTGCCAAAGCCCACCGGCAGGAACATGTAGGGCGTGATCAGGCCGAAGGTCATCACGCAGGCGATCAGGCGGCGGTCCAGTTGCAGCTTGGTCAGCACATACAACAGCGGCGGCACCAGCAACGGGATAAACGCAATGTGGATCGGCAGGATGTTCTGCGAGGCAATCGCCCCCCCCCACAGCAGGCCGATCAATAGCCATTTGACGTGACTGCCACCGCTGGCTTCCTGGCGGTCCACCCGCAGCAGCGCCTTGTCGGCCAGGGCATGAGCCAGGCCAGACTTGGCAATCGCCACCGCAAAAGCGCCGAGCAAGGCGTAGGACAAGGCCACGGTGGCACCACCGCCCAAACCGCCATTGAAGGCCGTGAGCGTGGCGTCGATGCCCAGCCCACCGGTAAGGCCGCCCACCAGTGCGCCAACGATGATGGCGATGACCACATGCACGCGGGACAGGCTGAGCACCAGCATGGTGCCGACCGCGGCAATAACTGCGTTAATCATGGTTACCTCAAGCAAAAAACGTAAACAACAGGCATGCCTGCGCCCGGGCGGCCATCGGGCGGCAGCCGACGTACAGGCTTGAAGGAGGTCTTATTAGAGGGCGCGCACTTTGCCGCAGGTGGGCGCGCATGTCAAAAAGCGGCGCCGCTTTCAGGTTTAAATTGATCGTTTGAATTAAGAAAGTTTGAAATCGGCCGATAACCGGGCTCATGTGTTTTCAGGTAAGGATGTACCGATGTCGCTTAGGCAGCTCTCCATTCAATGGAAAATCACCCTGCTCGCCGGCCTGTGCCTGCTGGGAATCGTGACCCTGCTGGTGGGTCTGTCGCTGTATCGCATGGAGCAGAGTTCGCAGCAGGTCAAGGCGTCCAGCATGCAGATGCTGGATGAAGCCGCCCAGGCGCGCATCGAAGCCCAAGGCGAAGTGCAGGCGCTGGGTATTCGGCAGCAGTTCATGGACGCCTATCAGTACGGCCATGGTTTTTCTCGTCAGGTGCTGTTCTTGCGCGAACAGGCGGAAAAACGCTTTCTCGACGCCTTCGACACCCGCGAAGACCTGACCCGCCAGGTCAGGGCCGCGTTGCAGGCCAACCCGGACTTGCTCGGTTTGTCCCTGGTGTTCGAAGCCAATGCCCTGGATGGCAAGGATGAGTTGTTCGCAGGCCAAGCCGAACTGGGCAGTAACGACAAAGGCCGCTTCGCCCTGTACTGGTCGCAGCCGACACCCGGCAAGCTGACCTCAATGGCCTTGCCGGAAAGCGACATGTCCGACGCCAGCGTCGGCCCCAGCGGTGAAAAGGCCAACGCCTGGTTCACCTGCCCGCGCACCACCCTCAAGCCGTGCGTGATCGAACCCTACTTTTATGTGATCGACGGGCAAAACGTGCTGATGACCAGCATCGTTTTTCCGTTGATGGTCAATGGCAAAGTCATCGCCTCGTTATCGGTCGACATCAACCTCAACAGCCTGCAGGCCGTGAGCCAACAGGCCAGCCACAAGCTGTATGACGGCCAGACCCACGTCAGCATCCTCAGCCCTACAGGTTTGCTCGCCGGCCACAGCCAGGACGCCAGCAAGCTCAGTCAGCGCCTGGACCAGGTCGACAGCGCCAATGGCGCACAATTGATCAGCGCCCTGTCTGGCAGCACCCACATCCGCAGCCTGCGTAGCGACCACCAACTCAAGGTGCTGGCGCCGTTCGCGCCGATCCCGGATGGCAAGCCGTGGGGCGTGTTGCTGGATGTGCCGGAGAAAGTCCTGGTAGGCCCGGCCGAAGCGCTCAAGGCGCAACTGGACGCCGATAACACGCGCGGCACCCTGCTGGAACTGGGCCTGGGCCTGCTGGCGGCAGTGGTCGGCCTGATCCTGGTGTGGCTGATGGCACGCAGCGTGACCCGGCCGATCCTCGGCGTAGCGCAGATGCTCGAAGACATTGCCAGCGGCGAAGGCGACCTGACCCGACGCCTGGCCTACGACAAGCAGGACGAGCTGGGCCAACTGGCCGGCTGGTTCAACCGTTTCCTGGACAAGCTGCAACCGATCATCGCCGAGGTGAAGCGTTCGGTGCAGGACGCCCGTGGCACCGCCGACCAGTCCGCCGCAATTGCCACGCAAACCAGCGCCGGCATGGAACAGCAGTATCGTCAGGTCGACCAAGTGGCCACTGCTTCCCACGAAATGAGCGCCACCGCCCAGGATGTGGCGCGCAGCGCTGCGCAGGCGGCCCAAGCTGCACGCGATGCCGACCAGGCGACCCGCGACGGCCTCACAGTAATCGACCGCACGACCCGCAATATCGGGGAGTTGGCGGCGGATATGAGCACGGCCATGAACCAGGTCGAAGGCCTGGCTGCCAATAGCGAAAAAATCGGTTCGGTGCTGGAAGTGATTCGTGGTATTGCCGAACAGACTAACCTGTTGGCGCTCAACGCCGCCATCGAAGCGGCCCGCGCCGGTGAGGCTGGACGTGGCTTTGTGGTGGTGGCAGATGAAGTGCGCAACCTGGCGCGGCGCACCCAGGAGTCCGTCGAGGAAACCCGCCTGGTCATCGAGCAGTTGCAAGGCGGCACCGAAGAGGTCGTCAGCGCCATGGACAATAGCTATCGCCAGGCCCAGGGCAGCGTCGAACAAGTTGGCGAGGCGGTGACCGCCCTTCGCCAGATCGGCGAGGCCGTCACGGTGATCAGCGACATGAACCTGCAAATCGCCAGCGCTGCCGAAGAGCAAAGCGCGGTGGCCGAGGAAATCAACAGCAATGTGGCGACGATTCGCGATGTGACCGAATCGCTGTCGGAACAGGCGAATGAATCGGCGCGGGTGAGCCAGGCGTTGAATAGCCTGGCGAATCAGCAGCAGGGGTTGATGGATCAGTTCCGGGTCTGACGGTGTAATAGATCCAATGTGGGGCTTGCTCGCGAATCCGGTACATCAGTCGACATATTCAGAGACTGACACACTGCATTCGCGAGCAAGTCGAATCGTCGCACCGCCGCTCCCACATTTTGATTGTGCTGTGTCAGGACTAACGCTTGGGCAACTCAATCAGTACTTTCAAACCGCCCAACGCACTTTCCTGCAACTGCAACACCCCTCCCCACACCTCGACGATATCCCGCACGATACCCAACCCCAGGCCATGCCCATCAGTCTGCTCATCCAGCCGTGCGCCGCGGCTGAAGACCTGATCGCGCAGGGTTTCGGGTATGCCGGGGCCGTCGTCCTCCACCGCCAGCACGTAGCTGTGCGCAGTCTCTGTGACGGTCAGGCGCACCTCGGCATCCGCCCATTTGCAGGCGTTATCCAACAGATTGCCCAGCAGCTCCAGCAGGTCTTCACGGTCCCAGGGCAGTTGCAGCCCGGGCGCGGCGTGATAGCTCAGGTCCAGGTGCTCACCGTGGATCATGTTCAAGGTGGCGAGCAGGCCCGGCAATTCCTTTTCACAGTCGAACAACGCACCCGGCAAGGTTTCACCGGCCAGGCGCGCACGGTTGAGTTCACGGTTGAGGCGTTGCTGCACTTGTTCCAAGTGATCACGCAGCAGCTTGCTCAGTTCAGGGTGATCCTTCATCAGCGCTTCGCTTGACGCCGCGCTCAAGAGTACCGCCAGCGGGGTCTTGAGGGCGTGTCCGAGGTTGCCCAAGGCATTGCGCGAACGCTTGAGGCTGTCTTCGGTGTGGGCCAGCAAGTGGTTGATCTGCGCCACCAGCGGCTCCAGCTCCAGCGGCACCTGGGTGTCGAGTTGCGAACGCTGGCCCTGTTGCAGTTGAGCAATCTGGTTACGCGCGGTTTCCAAGGGGCGCAAGGCGCGACGCACGGTGAGCCGTTGCAGGACCAACACCAGCAGCAGCGCCGCCAGCCCCAGCACCAGACCGATCTGACGCATCAGGCGAAAGCTTTCCCGCACCGGCGTGTAGTCCTGGGCCACGCTGATGGAAATCGACTGCCCGAAGCGTTTGTAGTCCTCGCGCAACACCAACAGTTGCTGACCTTCCGGCCCCAGTTGCAGGTTGCCCTTGAGGCCGGCCTCGGGCAGTTGCGGCAGCTCCTGGTCCCACAACGAGCGGGAGCGCCAGTGCGTATCGGCGAAATCAATCCGGAAATAGTGCCCGGAAAACGGTCGTTGGTACGCTGGCGACAAGCGTTTCTCATGCAGTTGCAAGCCATCTGGGCCGCGTACCAGCGCGACCAGCAGGCTCTCACTGTCGTCGCGCAGCCCCGCTTCCAGGTAGCGCTGCAAGCCCGTTTCAAACAACCAAAGACTGGTTTGCGCCAACGCAACGCCGACAATCACCATCACGCTGACCAGGCCCAGGCTCAGGCGCCGCTGGATCGACCTCATTCGGCGCTGGCGCCAAACCGGTAACCCTGGCCGCGCCGGGTTTCGATCACGCTGCGCCCCAACTTGCGCCGTAGGTGGTTAACGTGGACTTCCAGCACATTGGAGTCGCGCTCGGTTTCGCCATCATACAAATGCTCGGCCAAGTGGCTTTTCGACAGGATTTGCTCGGGATGCAGCATGAAGTAGCGCAACAGGCGGAATTCGGCGGCGGTCAGCTGGATCTCTGCGCCATCGCGCAGCACGCACTGGCGCCCTTCATCCAAGTGCAGGCCAGCCGCTTGCAGGGTGGGCTGATTGGCCTGCCCATGGGAGCGGCGCAGCAGCGCCTGGATGCGAAGGTGCAGTTCCTCGGGATGGAACGGTTTACTCAGGTAGTCGTCGGCGCCAGCCTTGAGCCCTTCGATGCGCTCGGCCCAGGAATCACGCGCCGTGAGAATCAGTACCGGGATGGCCAGCGCGGCGGCCCGCCATTGCGCCAGTACTTCAAGCCCAGGCAAACCGGGCAGGCCAAGGTCGAGGATGATCAGGTCATAGGGTTCGCTGCGTCCCTGGTACACCGCATCGCGGCCATCAGCCAGCCAATCGACGGCATAGCCCTGGCGTTGCAAGCCGGCCAACAGTTCATCGGCCAGAGGTACGTTGTCTTCCACCAAAAGCAGGCGCATCAGTCTTCCTCGTCTTTGATCAGCGCACCCGTGGATGCATCCAACTTGATCTCACGCACCACGCCTTCGGCGGTGACCAGTTCCACTTCATAGGCATATTTACCGTGCTTTTTCTCAAGCTCGGCCTCCAGCAGGCGCGAACCCGGATGACGCGCCATGGCCTGGTCCAGCAACTGCTCCAGCGACAGGATCACGCCGTTCTGGCGCAGGACCAAGGCCTCGTCCTGATCAAGATCGCGGGCTGCCAGGCTTGAGCAAAAAGCCAGGAGCAGCAACGCCATTCGACTGCCGCCGTATAAATTTACCTTCATTACGTTTCCTGATGATTCTTGAGAACCTGCCCGGTGAGCGCGTCCAATTCAACCTCCCACTCGATGCCATCGGTATCCTCCAGTTCAACTTGGTAAAGATACTTGCCGTATTCCTCGTCCAGGTCGGTATCCAGCAGTGTTGAACCCGGGTGCAAGGCCAGGGCCGTGGCTTCCAACTGATCAAAGGCGATAATTGTAACAGTGGCAGGCACTTTCAGTGGTTTGTCGGGGTCCACGGCTTGGGCCTGGATCGCCGTGAAGGCAATGATACCGGCGGCGACCAGCACTGTAAGGCGCATCATTGGGAGTCTCCGTTTCAAGATTTTTCCTACGTCGGCCACCGTACCTGTAGCAACTTAATTGAAACTGAATTGCCACCATGGCAATTTCCGACATCCCTCTTCCCCAATTATTGTGCGAGATTTCCTATACAACCCTGCTCGCTTCCACAGAGACCGGTATGACAGCGATTCACATCAAGTTTCCCGCCCTGACCCTAAAGGCCGGTAAACGCGCCTTTGCGCGCATTCGCGAACAAGGCCTGGCGCCTGCCGACGTCGGCATCCTGCCTGGCGCGGCCGGCGGCCCCAAGGCGCTGGGTATCCAAGGCCTGGACCTGGCGCTGTTTGGCGATTGGTTGCCGCGTGCACCACGGGAACGCGCGCTGATCGGCGCTTCCATCGGCTCCTGGCGGTTTGCCAGTGCGTGCCTGCCGGACCCGGTGCAAGGTCTGCTGGACCTCGGGCGCCTATATAACGAACAACGCTTTGCCAAAGGCGTGACCATGGCCGCGGTCAGCCAGAGCTGCCAGCGCATGCTCGACGACCTGCTGGCCGGCCGCGATGCGCAGGTGTTGGAAACACCCCACTATCGCCTCAACATCATGGTGGTCAAGAGCCACGGCCTGCTTGCCGATGATCACCGTGGGCGCCTCGGGCTGGGCTTGTCGTCGGTGATTGCCGATAATTTGCGTGGCCGCGCACGGCTGTCGCGCCACTTCGAACGGCTGATCATCCACGACCCGCGCCAGGCGCCGCCGGTGCATCCTTTGAAGGATTTTCCGTCACGCTTCCTCGACCTGGAAGTGGGCAACCTGCGCCAGGCGCTGCTGGCGTCGGGCTCGATCCCCATGGTGATGCAAGGCGTACGCGACCTGCCCGGCGCGGGCGCCGGCACCTACCGCGACGGCGGCCTGCTCGACTACCACCTCGACCTGCCTTATCACGGCGATGACATTGTGCTGTACCCGCACTTTACTGACCGGGTCATTCCCGGCTGGTTCGACAAAGGCCTGCCATGGCGGCGCAGCAATCCGCAGGGTTTGCAGGATGTATTGCTTCTGGCGCCGTCCAAGGACTACCTCGCCCACCTGCCCCACGGCAAACTGCCGGACCGCAGCGACTTCAAGCGCTTTATGGGCGACGACCCGAGCCGCAACACATATTGGCAGACCGCGATGAGCGAAAGCCGGCGGTTGGGGGATGAGTTTCTTGAGCTGGCGGATAACGGCAAATTGGGCGAGCACTTGCTGGCGCTATGACCAAGCGGTATGCGCGACAAGGGATCAAGCTGTTAAACTCGCCGCCTGCCAGACATCGACCGAGCTGAAAACACTGTGGAAATCTTCAAGGAATTTACATTCGAATCCGCCCACCGCCTGCCCCACGTACCGGAAGGCCATAAATGCGGGCGCCTGCATGGGCATTCGTTCAAGGTGGCGATCCACCTGAGCGGCGACCTGGATCCCCATACCGGCTGGATTCGCGACTTCTCGGAGATCAAGGCGATTTTCAAGCCGCTCTACGAACGCCTCGACCACAACTACCTGAATGACATCCCTGGCCTGGAAAACCCGACCAGCGAAGTGCTCGCCAAGTGGATCTGGAATGAGCTGAAACCCTTGCTGCCTGAGCTCAGTGCGATTCGCATCCACGAGACCTGCACCAGCGGCTGCATTTATCACGGCGAGTAAGCCTGCGATATGAAAAAACCACCCACGCGGTGGTTTTTTTGTGCCTGCCTCCCTTACAGTCGTGGCTTCGCTGCCACTAGGAGCACGCGGCTATGATGCGCCCCGCCACTGTCCATGATGTTGTAGCCATCGAGGCCATCGTCCAGGCAGCTTACTCGCCGTATATCGCACGAATCGGCCGTAAACCCGGGCCGATGCTCGAGGATTATCGCCAACGGGTGGAAGCCGGCGGCGTGCACGTGCTGGAAAACGCACGGCGAGTCCAGGGCTTTATTGTCCTGCTGGAGGCCGACGGCGCGCTGTTGCTGGATAACCTGGCCGTCGCCCCTGAGGCACAGGGCCTGGGTTTCGGGCGGTTGCTGTTGGACTTTGCCGAACAGCAGGCGATCGACGCAGGTTTCGCTGTGGTCCGCCTCTATACCAATGAAGCCATGACCGAGAACATCGCGCTCTACCATCGCCGCGGCTATCTTGAAACCCATCGCGCCGAGGAACACGGCCTGCGGCGCATATACATGACCAAGCCTCTCCAGGAGTAACCCATGGAAAACATTTGGCTGGCCCAAGCCAAACGCTTACAGGCGCTGGCGTCCACGGGGCTGCACTTTTGCACTGATGATTTCGAGCGCGAGCGCCTGGAAGAAATTGCCGAGATTGCCCACAGCATGCTGGCGCAATTGGGCAATGTCCCGTTGGAACGTATCTGCGGACTGGTCACAGATTTTGCCCAGCGTTATTCGACGCCAATGATTGACGTGCGCGGTGCGGTTATCGAAGGCGACCGGATTTTGTTGGTGCGGGAGTTGACCGATGGTTGCTGGGCGTTGCCGGGTGGGTATGCGGATATCGGCTTGTCGGCAGCCGAAAACATCGTCAAAGAGATTCGCGAGGAAGCGGGGCTTACGGTAACCGCCAGGGCGCTGTACAGCGTGACGCACAAGGCCAAAGGCTTGTATCGACCGGATGTGCGGGACTTCTACAAGCTGTACTTCCTGTGTGAATCGCTGGATCAGTCGACACCGATGGCCGGATTCGAAACCACTGACGTGGGCTTTTTCCGCCTCGATGCACTACCGCCGCTGTCCCGTGGGCGCACCATCGAAAGTGATCTGGAGGCCGCCTTTGCCTTCCATCGCGGCGAGACGACCCAGACGCTGTTTGACTGATCCACTTTGTATCACTGCTGCACCGCTTTCGTGCCCGACTGGGCACTGCGACCATTCATTGCTGTGCTTGCGCCCTCTTTCGCTATAAAAACTGTGCACAGTGCACAGCGCCCACCGTGCGCTCGTCACTGCTGCCGGATTGGCACGCACGGTGCAACAGCGCTGCGTCACTCACTCAGGGAGCAAGGCACATGACGCAGCAAGAACCGGGCAACGACTACCCCCTCAGCGAAGTCCCCATGCATGCGCGCAAGGGCCTGGCATCGACCGCCATGGTGCTGCTGGGCTTTACCTTTTTTACCGCGACCATGTTTGCCGGCGGCAAGCTGGGGGTGGCGTTCAGTTTCGTCGACATGCTCGGCGTGGTGGCCCTGGGTAACCTTTTGTTGGGTATGTACGCCGCAGGCCTGGGTTACATCGCCTTCAAGAGCGGGCTGAATTCAGTGTTAATGGGGCGCTTCTGCTTTGGCGAAGTGGGCAGCAAACTCAGCGACTTGATCCTCGGCTTCACTCAAATCGGCTGGTATGCCTGGGGTACTGCCACTGCTGCCGTAGTGCTTGGCAAGTATTTCGAACTGAGCCAGGGCAGTGTGCTTGCGTTGATGGTGTTGTTTGGTCTGGTGTTCTGCGCCACGGCCTACATTGGTTATCGTGGGCTGGAAATTCTGTCCTACATCGCGGTGCCAGCCATGGGCATTCTGCTGTTTATGTCGATGTGGGTAGCCACAGTGAAAGTCGGTGGGCTGGACGGACTGCTGGCAGTGGTACCGACCGCTGAGCTGGACTTGTCCACGGCGATTACCCTGGTGTTCGGCACCTTTGTCAGCGGCGCGACCCAGGCCACCAACTGGACGCGGTTTTCGCGTTCGGCCAAGGTGGCGGTGCTGGCGAGCCTGATCGGTTTCTTTATCGGCAACGGCTTGATGGTGCTGATCGGCGCCTACGGTGCCATCGTCTACCAGCAACCAGACGTAGTCGAAGTGTTATTGCTGCAAGGCTTTGCCATGGCGGCGATGGTCATGTTGCTACTCAATATCTGGAGTACCCAGGACAACACCATCTACAACTTCGCCGTTGCCGGCTGTAACTTGCTGCGCACCAAGCGGCGCAAGACCGTGACCCTGGCCGGTGCGGTGATCGGCACCCTGCTGGCGTTACTCGGCATGTACGACCTGCTGGTGCCCTACTTGATTGTGCTGGGTACGGTGATCCCGCCGATTGGTGGGGTGATCATGGCGGACTTTTTCTATCGCTATCGCGGCCACTATCCACGCCTGGCCGACGCCCGCCTGCCGGCGTTCAACTGGCCAGGACTGGTCGCGTATGCCGTGGGCACAGTGCTGGCATTCAGCTCGCCCTGGGTCGCGCCATTGGTGGGCATCGTCGCCGCGTCGTTGACCTACATCGCGCTCACCGCCGTACTACGGGTGCGAGCGCCGGTGGCTGACGCTCAAGCATGAGCCTGACCCTTGCCGATGTGCTCGCCCTGCCAGGTTTGGAATCCATGCGCCTGCGCGCGGGCGAGGCGGGTCTGGATAACGGCGTGCGCTGGCCTTATGTGGCGGAAAACAGCGGGATCGCCGAATGGGTGCTGGGCGGCGAACTGGTATTCGTCACTGGGATCAATCACCCGCGTGACGAAGCCAACCTGCTGCAACTGCTGGAGGAAGCCTGCGAGCGTCAAGTGGCTGGGTTGGTGGTTCTGACCGGGCCGTCCTATATCCAGGCGATCCCCCAGCGCTTACTCGACGCTGCCGAAGCCGCCGGCATGCCGCTGGTCGAACAGCCCTACTCGCTGAAAATGGTATTGGTGACCCAAGCCATCGGTTCGGCGCTGATCCAGTCCGAGCAGTTGGGGCGCTCGCGGCATGACGTACTGGAACGCTTGCTGACCGGCGACTACCAATCCCTGGATCTCTTGCTGCACCGGGCCACGCAGTTGGGCATGCCGCTGGCCGGGCATTGGCAGGTGGTGCAACTGCAACTGGCAGGCAGTGAATCGCTGTTTGTCCAGGGTGATGCGGCTTCTGTGGAGGCGCAACTGGCCCGACAACACGACGCCATCAGCCGCCGCTTGCGTCAGTTCTCGGCCGGTTTGCCGGTTCAGGGTCGAGCCGGGCAATGGACGTTGCTGCTGCCGGCACAGGACGCTGCCGCAGCGTTGGCCAACCGCCAACAATTGACCAACTGGCTCAACCCACTGAATCTGCGCCTGTCGCCGCTTAAATTGTTTATTGGCCTCAGCGCCGCCGCTCACCCACCCGCACGCCTGGCCCAGGCGCAGGAGGAAGCCCGCCAGGCACTCGCGGCTGCGCGGCGTTTCAGCGAACGCGCCGGGCTGTGCGTGTACGACGAGTTGGGCGTGCTCAAGCTGCTAAGCGGCGTGCGTGATCGCGCCCTGCTCGACCAATTCCTGAATGAACGCCTCGGCCCCTTGCTGCGCCACGACCTGCACCATGGCCCCAGCCTCATGCCCACTCTGGAAGCCTGGTTTCACGAGAATGGTAACCTTGTGGCCGCTGCCCAGCGCCTGGCCGTGCACCGCAACACCCTGACACACCGCGTCCAGCGCATCGAAGCCCTGTGCGGGCTGACGCTGGATAATGCTTATGATCGCCTGGACATCGGCATTGCGCTGATGATCTGGCGGCTGTCTGCCTGACTGTTTTTAGCCAAGAGGAACTTGCCCATGCACATCATCAACGCCCGCCTGCGCAACCGTGAAGGCCTGCATGATCTGCACCTGGAACATGGCCGGATCGCCAGCATCACCCCACAATCGGGGGCACCGAGTGCGGCGGCCGACGCCCTGGACGCCGCCGGCAACCTGGTGACGCCACCCTTTGTCGAACCGCATATCCATCTCGACGCCACCCTGACCGCAGGCGAGCCGCGTTGGAACATGAGCGGCACACTGTTCGAAGGCATCGAATGCTGGGGCGAACGCAAAGCCACCATCACCGAGGAAGACACCAAGGCCCGCGCCAAAAAGACCATCCAGACCCTCGCCGCCCACGGTATCCAGCATGTGCGTACCCACGTCGACGTCACCGACCCGGACCTCACAGCACTCAAGGCCATGCTGCAAGTGCGTGAAGAAAGCACGCACCTGATCGACCTGCAGATCGTCGCGTTCCCCCAGGAAGGCATCGAGTCGTACCACAACGGCCGCGAGCTGATGGAAGAAGCCATTCGCCTGGGCGCCGACGTGATCGGAGGTATCCCGCACTTTGAATACACCCGCGACCAAGGCGTGAGTTCGGTGAAGTTCCTGATGGACCTGGCCGAACGTACCGGCTGCCTGGTGGACGTGCACTGCGACGAAACCGACGACCCGCACTCGCGCTTTCTCGAAGTGCTGGCCGAAGAAGCCCGCAGCCGCGACATGGGGGCCCGCGTCACCGCCAGCCACACCACGGCCATGGGCTCCTACGACAATGCCTATTGCGCCAAACTCTTTCGCTTGCTCGGGCACTCGGGTATCAGTTTCGTCTCCTGCCCCACCGAAAGCATTCACCTGCAAGGCCGCTTCGACACCTTCCCGAAACGCCGCGGCGTCACCCGGGTCAACGAACTGCTGGAAGCCGGCATGAACGTGTGCTTCGGCCAGGACTCCATCGTCGACCCCTGGTACCCCCTGGGCAACGGCAACATCCTGCGGGTGCTCGAAGCCGGTTTGCACATCTGCCACATGCTCGGCTACCGCAACCTGCAAAACGCCCTCGACCTGGTCACTGACAACAGCGCCAAGGCCATGGCCCTGGGTGACCGCTACGGCCTGGAGCCTGGGCGGCCAGCCAACCTGTTAATCCTTTCGGCGGACAGCGACTACGAGGTCATCCGCAGCCAGGGCTTGCCGCTGTACTCGATCCGCAATGGCAAAGTGTTGATGAAGCGTCAGCCAGCGCAGGTGGAGTTTATGTAAACGTCTCGGTCATACGATCGAGTCGATATCCAGCGTTTGCGTCCTCCCCCATTCGGTTTGCGTGGCGGGAGGGATACTGGCGACCTGGGCCGGTTCACGGTTTTCACGGTGGCTGAACCAGCGCTTGAGGCTGGGTTGCAAATGGGCACTGTGGGCCTGACTGCCGTAGACATCACGGGCGTCCAGACGGCGCCAGCGCAGGGTGGCAAGGCGCTCGCGGCTGGTGTGCAAGCGATCGATCTCGGCGTTCAAGGCTTCGTTGTGTTCATAGCCACGGTCGTTGGCAGGTCTTAGCCGGGCCAGTTCCCTGCGTTTGTTTCGCAACTGCTGGCGCATGTCCTCGAGTGCATGATCAAGTAATTCAAACTCTCTTGGCGTGACCAATGGGCCGTCGCTTTCCTGGGTTTGTTGCCAGCGACGCAACGTCGCCCAGGCAGCCGGGATATAGCTGGCGGTCATGAAGTGTTGGTTGGCTTGGAGCAGCTGTTTCAGCAGGTTATCGCGGTCGGGCATGTCGCCATGCAGTTGCAATGCTCGGTTGCAACCCGCCTCTTGAATGGATTCACAACCGGGCTTCCAAAGCACCGAAGAACGCGTGCCATCCGCGAGCATGACCGGCATGAAGTGTTGTTGTTCGCCATGGTGCTGATAAGGGTTCCCACCGAAACGAACCAGACCGGCGGCGAACAGCAGGCCGCCCGGTGCAGGGGCACTGAAGAGAGTGACGGCGCCAGGGACCCAGAGTTTGGCGGTGGTATTCATCCACGGAGCTGGGACACTGGGGACGGGGTCGTTGTGGTTGACGATACGGTGGTGGACCAGGGTGGAGGCGCCCGCGGTGAATTCGGCATCGGCGGCGCGGGGGGCGCCGTAGGTGTAGAGGAGGATGTTGTAGTTGGCATCCGGTGCTCGCCGCAGGCCTTCTGCCAAAAGCAAAGCGATCGCGCCGCCCAGGCTGTGGCCGCAGATGATTATTCGTTGGTTGGTGTGGAACCGACCAAGGTATCGCAATACAAAATCGCGCATCGCCTGGTAAGCCTGGTAAAAACCTTCGTGTGCCTTACCAGCACCGTCAACGAAAGCTACCTGATGGGCGTTTGCATCCCGTAGCCCATCAGCAGCACTGGCGGTACCACGCACCGCGATCAGGATCACATCTTCGTGGTGGCTGATAAATGCTTGCGTGTCGGTACCTAACTCTTCGTCATCAAAAAAATGCAAACTCGCAGGGTGCTCTTGCTTCTCCTCCAGTTCTGGTCGGTTCTGGGGATACAACACAGGATCGAAGGGTAGAATCTCGAAACGTCGAGAGTACGGGACCTCTTCGTAGAGCGGGTAAAAACGCTGGTCCTGCTCTGCATCGACGCGCCAGGCGTCGTGACAACCCGAGAGTTTCTCAGCGAAAAAATGACCGACGCTGGGATCAAAAGGGAAGCGAACTTCGTCTTGAGGCTTTTGAGGTGGCTCTTGGCCGAATTTGCAATAACTCAAGGTAGCCATCAACGCTAACTGATACAGGTTCAAGGCGCAGAAGCTGTCATCGGTTGAAAGCATCGGACGGAATGCACGCAGTGGTCGAACCTCAAGAACGGTGTGGTTATTGGGAAATAATACGACTCCCGCCAAGGTCGATTGAGACGGCCCAAACCCCAGATCCGCCATCATTTTCAGTGCGTGTCGTTGGGGCTGATGAGTCCTCGGAGCAATCGGTGGCAAGTGAGCGACATGGCTGACCAAATCGCGGACTTCAACTTGATAGAAACGGTTGGCATTTTGTCGAGCTGAGTTACCTTCCGTACGCCGACCATCAGAGACTGCAAATCGAGTCTGTTCAGCGCGAATTTGGAGTTCGGTGATAGGGAGCTTGTAAGTAGGGCGTAACATCAGCCATTTATACGGCTGCTCTGTTCCGGAATACAGGTCGTCAAAAACAAGCACCACAGGTCCACAGTAAATATCTTGTAATTTGGCAAACCCTTCTCCATTCAGCCTGCCTTTGTACTGCTGCCCTGCACTATCGTGGACGGTGTAAGGCAAACCACCGTATGCCGCTCCAACGCCCAGTTCATCGACCAGGCAAAAGCTCACCCAATGCCCTCGCAATGAACAGGCCGGTTTGCTATCACTGAAAAAAGATCGCTTCCGTGCATCTAGCTTCATGAGCTTGTCCCTTATTACTTACACGATGGATAGACGTCACATACGCGACCATCCGGAATTTTTACAGGCTTAAAATCGGTGATATTGCCATTACAAAACGCAAACAAATCTTCAAAGCTCTCACCTTTACAACGCTTCCAGCCGCCTGGAACTGTAGTGGTCTAATGAAACCGGACACCCATTTAGGCGAGAATGCTCGCCAGAACGAGGTGTCAGATGACCAAACAACGCCGTACCTTTTCCCCTGAATTCAAACGCGAGGCTGCCGACCTCGTTATCAAGCAGGATTACAGCTTCATTGAGGCCAGCCGCTCGCTTGGTGTCGGCGAGTCGGCTTTGCGCCGATGGGTCGACCAGGTGCAGCAAGAACGCACGGGCGTCACCCCGCAGAGCAAAGCGCTGACCCCGGAGCAGCAGAAAATCCAAGAGCTGGAAGCCCGAATTGCTCGCCTTGAGCGGGAAAAATCGATCTTAAAAAAGGCTACCGCGCTCTTGATGTCGGAAGATCTCGAG